>JANLQX010000285.1:0-6538 GCA_031368095.1 Actinomycetes bacterium
CCCGGCTGATCGGTACCTTCGACGCCAAGTGCAGAAGCCAGTGTTTCGATCGCCTCTGGCGCGTTGCTCGCCACACTCAGGTCGACGGCGACGACGGGAGTCGGCCGAATCTTTCGTGCTGCTTCGACTGCCGCCACACCAAGAACCGTCTTCCCGACCCCACCCGGACCGGTCAAGGTGATCAGCCGAGCAGACCGGTCGGTGAGCATCGGGACGAGTCGTTCCAGGAATTCGAAGCGACCAACGAGGTGCTTTGGCTGCCGAGGAACTCGGCCAGTGTTGGCAAAATGCGTAGCCGGCGGTTCGCCGCGTTCGCGCCGGCTCGGGCGAATGCCCGCGATAGCCGAGTGACTCGGTGACTCCGTGAGGCCGGGGGCCGATCGTCCGAAGAGTTCTGTGGCCTCGCGGACAACCGTGTCGGCGCTCCCGACACCGCAATGGATCACGACGCGGACAGCGCCTCGCTCCAGTAGTTCGTCGCCCACGATTCGCCCGACCGTCGGGGTGCTCACCGCCAGAACCGCATGTCCGTCGACGGGCGAAAGACGCAGCACCGAGGTGGCGTTCAGTCCACTTGGCCGCGATCCGCGGCTCAGTTCGTGGAGGAAGTCATCGACCACGTGATCCGATGAACTGTCGGCGACGACGACGGTGAACAGTTCCGCCGACAGTCCCGAGGGCCGCGTTCCCCGCTCGTCGACGGAACCGAGAAGCAACTCGAACCGGGCTTGCAGCGGTGGTGACGGAGTCCGGACACCGGCCTCGATTTTTTTCAGCATCGACTCGGTGCAACCGACCTCCGATGCCAGGGCAGTTTGCGTCAGGTCGAGCCGACGTCGGCCCTGACGTACCCAGTTCCCGATGGTCGCTTCCACTGCCCCGTCAGCGTAGGAGAACAACCCCGTCGGAACGAACTTGCTCCGCGTGAAGGTTTCGGCACCGAAAATTCCTAGACGCCCGGGGTGCCGTTCCACAGGTCGGCGGGTTCGATGGTGTCGGTGCACCCGCCCGAAGCGGAGGAGTTCACGGCCTGCAAACCGCGTTGGTCGCCGGGCGTGAACACCGTCGTCACCCACGGCCATGACCCCTTCGATTCTGACGGCGAGAACATCAGCGAGGTCGGGTCATGGCTGTGTTGCAGACCGAGGATGTGGCCGATCTCGTGCAGGACAACGGTCTCCCAACGACCACGGGCGACCCCTCGGGCCGACGCCAAAGAGATCGACTGGCTGGTGCGCCACACGACACCGCGAGCGTCCTTCTCGTTGGCCTGGCGGGCCACGCCGAGCCAGTCGGTAGGACCACTCGTCCAGTCGATGATAAGTACACGTGGTGTTGTTGGTCGGGTCTTTCCCGAGCCGATGAGTCGCATTGGCACCCCTGACGCCGCCGAGGCTTGGGCGATGGCCGAACGAATCGTCTCGGTGAGATCGAGTTGCTGTTTCGTTTGGTCGTAGTACACCTCGATCGGGGCACACGGGTTGCGCCTCGTCGGCGTGAAATCCGACGTAAACAACACACTCCAACCGTCACCGGCCACCGGCACCGGTCCGCGGTATTTCGGTTGCGGGAAGTACGGTGCGATCACCTTGACTACCTCGGGCCCGGAGGAGGTGTCCGGCGCGAGCCAGCGGAAATGAAACGTGTACTTGGTATCGGGATTCAGTGACACGGGTGACGAAACCTCGGTCGTGCCGGCGGGCAGCACGAAAGTCTGCGATCCCTCCTCAAATCCGATGGCCTCGACCGTCACCTGCAACGCCAGGTCGGCTCGTTGCGGCGGTTCCACGGCGAGGTGAACGGCGCCCGTCGTTGGTTCAAAGGCGATGACGTTGGCGGCCGGGATTGGGGGGACGACGGTCGTTGTTGGTGCGACCGTCGATGGAATGACGGTGGTGCTCGCTGTGGTGTTCGTCGTGGGTCGTAGGCGAATTTTTCGTCGGGCGGCGGGGACCGGAGATCCGGTGACGATTGCTCCGATGAGCGCCACGACGATGACCTTGCGAGACGGGTTCACCCGCCCAGTTTCGTTGAGGTCGCGGGTGCCCAGCGGTGGCGGCCGTTGATGCCGTACATCTTGAGCAACGTGGCCCGCGTCGGTGCGAGTTGAAGAAAGACGTGGGTGTCGGCGGCGGGGCCGCCCGGCTCGAACGGGCTGAGGTCGTACCCCATGCGGTTCCAGAGTGACGTCCGTCCAGCGTTGTCGTCGACGACCGACGCCGACCCCTCGACCATGAGGCTGTCCCAGCCCGTGGATTCCGAGACATTCCAGTGGGCCATGGCCGCATCGTGGTGGCGGAGGTTCGCCACTTTGACCGAGGTTGTCAGGACGAACGCGGTGAGACGCTCGTCGATCCAGGTGGCAGCGACGGGAACAACATGGGGACGTCCGTCGGGCCGAGTCGTGGCCCAGAACACGGTGGACCCGAATCGCTTCGACTCGGCGATCACGGAGGCAAGGTTGGCCAGCTCAGAGTCAGGCACAGCAGCAGGTACAGGGGTATCAGGCATGTCCTTATCGTCGGCGCTCCGGACTGGTGACGCCAAACTTGACTCAGTATGAGTTGCCGGATGACTCGAAGTGAGTCAAAATGGGCGGGTGCTAGATGCCGCCCTGCGCACCGACCGCTACGAAGTCACGATGGTCGACGCTGCGCTCGACTCGGGGATCGCTGATCGTCCGTCGGTCTTTGAGGTGTTCACCCGGCGGCTCCCCGAAGGTCGGCGCTATGGCGTCGTCGCCGGTACCGGGCGGGTGATCCAGGCCATTGAAGCGTTCCGGTTCGAACCGGAGCACATCGAATTTCTGGGCGGCCTCGGCCTCTCCGGGCGGGCGCTGGAGTGGCTCGCCGCCTACGAGTTCTCGGGCGACATCTGGGGGTATCGCGAAGGTGAGGCGTATTTCCCGGTGAGCCCAATCCTGACCGTAGAGGCGACGTTTGCCGAGGCGGTGGTCCTGGAGACGGTCATCCTGTCGATCCTCAACCACGACTGTGCGATCGCCGCCGCGGCCAGCCGAATGGTCACCGCCGCAGCCGGCCGCCGGCTGATCGAAATGGGAAGTCGTCGCACCGACCCTGACGCCGCCGTCGCCGCCGCCCGCGCCGCGGCGATCGCCGGGTTCGACGCCACCTCGAACCTGGCCGCCGGAGCGTGGTTCGGACTGGATACGGCGGGGACGGCGGCGCACGCCTTTACCCTTGCCCACCTTGATGAATCGTCGGCTTTTCGGGCCCAGATCGCCGCCCAGGGCATTTCCACCACCCTGTTGGTCGACACCTGGGACATTCCCAGCGGACTTCGCAACGCGGTCGCCGTTGCCCACGAATTCGGTGCTGCGGGTCCCGGCGGTGTCCGGATCGATTCGGGTGACCTCGTCACCGAAACCCGCTCGGCGCGTCGGTTTCTCGACGACCTTGGTGCGCACGACACGCGCATCGTCGTGAGCGGTGATCTTGATGAGTTCCGGATGGACGAGTTGGTGCGGGCCGGTGCGCCGATCGACGTGTTTGGGGTGGGCACCTGCCTAGTCACCGGTTCGGGTGCGCCGACCGCTGGCCTGACCTACAAACTCGTGGCCATTGGCGACCGTCACGGGGTGTTACAGCCAGTGGCGAAACGCTCGGCCGGCAAAGTCGGTATCGGAGGGCGAAAGCGCGCTCGCCGCCTTCTTGCGCCCGGC
Organism: Actinomycetes bacterium; assembly: GCA_031368095.1. Lineage (GTDB taxonomy): Bacteria > Actinomycetota > Acidimicrobiia > Acidimicrobiales > JANYDT01 > JANLQX01. The sequence continues at coordinate 3,683 of JANLQX010000285.1, forward strand.
GGCGCGTCGGAATTCTTGGACATTGGCCCGTTGCTCTCGGACTCCGGTCCGGGCCGCCTCCAGGTTCGGCTCATGACCGGCGGCGTGGCCGTCGAACGGGCCGACGAGGGTCGTCAGCGATCGGAAGTTGCCGCCGCCCGCCTCCATCACGCAGCAGTGCGCAGCATGCTCGCCGACATTGGCGCGCTCGGCCTTGAACCGGGGGCGACGGTGATCATGCCAGTGGTGTCGGAGGTACCGGGCGAGCCCGTTCGCGTGACCGATGGAGCGGGCGTTGCTCGGCGCCGCGCCCTCGTCGTGGTCGACTGTCAGAACGATTTTTGCGAGGGTGGTTCACTGGCTGTGGTCGGGGGCGCCGCCACGGTGGCGCGAATCGCCGACCACATTCGAGGCCTGGGCGACGACATCGTCGTGGTTGGAACGGCCGACGCTCACGTTGATCCGGGGGCCCATTTCGCGGTCGCTCCGGACTACATCGACACCTGGCCGCGACACTGCGTCGTCGGCACCGCTGGCGCATCCACGCATCCGAACCTAGATCCTGTTCTCGGTCGGGTCGAAGCGTGGTTCGCCAAAGGATCGCATGCCGCTGCCTACAGCGGTTTTGAAGGTCGTTCGACTTCTTCGGAGGAGACCCTCGAGGAGTACTTCCGTCGCCGCCGAGTTCGTTGCGTCGACGTCGTCGGGTTAGCCACGGACTACTGCGTTGCCGCCACGGCAAGGTCGGCGGTGCGACTCGGATACGAAGTACGTGTACTTACGGATCTGGTTTCCGCGGTCGACCCGGTCGGCGGTGAGCGAACGCTGCGAGAACTCGTAGCACTGGGCGTGATCGTCCAACTTTCGGCGGCCACCGTCGCCTCGCCGAGGTAGCGATGCATTTTGCCGTCACCGTTGACGTTGCCGTGCTCACCGTGCGTCAAGGTCGCCTCGGGGTGCTGGTGGAACGGGCTGACGGCAGTGCGACGACCGGAGGCTGGGTTCTTCCTCACGCCGTCGTTGCCGTACCTGCACTCGACGACGTTGCCGCTGCTGTTCTTCAATCGGCAGCGGGCGTTGCGAAAGCACGCGACGCGCTCTTCCTCGAACAACTGCGAACCTACGGCGACGGGGCCGCAACGTCGCCCTCGATTTCCGTCGCCTACGTGGCGTTGGTCGGGGAGTCGACGCTGCTTCCCTCAGGAGGTCGGGTGTTCGCTCTCGATGACCTGTACGAGACGGGCGTTCTCGCCGATGGCCAGAATCGAGTGCTCGACGACGCCGTCGAACGGGTGAGGTCCAAGTTTGAATACACGACTGTCGCCACGACGTTGGTGACCGAGCCCTTCACGATTCCGGAGCTTCGGCGCGTCTACGAATCGGTGTGGTCAGTGACGCTGCACCCTGCCAACTTTCGCCGCAAGGTTCTCGCGACCCCGGGCTTTGTCGTATCGGAGAACGAGAACGACGGAGCCGATCGTCGTGGCCCCGATTTGTTCCGACGCGGCACGGCGGCGTTGCTCCACCCCGCCATGCTTCGACCCCCCGACACCGAATCGGGCTCCTAAGATCCGTCGACTGGATCGACCACTGTCCGCGGTCAATCCGACTGAGCGTCGACAGCGCTGCTACGTTGTCCGCCACAACCGAACGTCATCTGCGGTCTCAACGCCTGGGCACATCCCGACGGATGAAGGCGTGACCGCGACCCAAGTCCGGGGCCAGAACGGTCCCCCCGAACCTCATGTTGCGTGTCTACTCAGGCGCGCACCATGCGCGAGGAATCATGACCAATTGGCCCATCCGAGCAGGTGTCCTCCTGCTCAGCGTCTCCTCGGCGGCGCTGCTCGCTCAGCCCTCGCTCGCTCAAGTGAGCGCCGCCAACACCATTCCACCGGAGAACACTGTCGTCGGCGCTCCGACCACGGTGCCCGCCAGCAGCGCGACCGCGACGACCGCCACGGTCTCGGCAACGGTGGCCAAGTCGAAGAAGAAGGCAGCTCCCTTCGTCGCACCCACCTTGGTGTTGGTGGCACCCGTCGTCGGTGGGATTGCCGGAACGCCCGAATCGTCGGTGCCGGCGCCGCCGGCCGCGGTCGTCGAGGCCCAGAGTTTCTCCGACCCGCTCGCCGACCTCGCCAACGCCGCCCTGGCGGCACTCCCCGAAGGTGCCGTCGCCGGCTCGGCCGCGGTCGGCACCTCAGCGAATGTGGTCTCGGCGACCCCCGCGGCGGCCCCGGCCGTGCAGTTCGCCTTTGCGCCGCCGACCGTGCCGGCCGACCCCACTACCCCCCGGCCGCCGTCGAACATGGCGCCCACCTCCCAGATCATCGACACCGCGTCATTGGGCGACTTCGTGCTCGGAACGGCGATTTTGGCGTCGGTCAGCGTGGAATCACAGAGCCTGCTTGCCGCCCTTCCGACCGTTGGAACCGACCGCTACCTGGCGTTACTCAAGGCCATGGCCAAGGTCGTTGGTCCCCGCACCAAGACCGATCCGGCGGCGCTCGAAGCGGTCTGGCTCCGGACCGACGGTCGGCGCATGAAGGCCATCCTCACGGCCATGGCGCAAGTCGGAACCCGATATCACTTCACCGGAAACAAGCCCGGTGGCTTCGATTGTTCCGGTCTCACGAGCTACGCCTGGGCCCAGGCCGGCGTCAAAATTCCTCGAACGAGCGCGTTGCAGTTTCAGGGGCTCGCCAAGAAGACGGTGGCCGATCTGCAGCCCGGCGACATCGTGTGGCACCCCGGTCATGTTTCGATGTACCTCGGGGCCAATCAGGCGGTGGTCGACGCACCGCAGACGGGCAAGACCGTTGAGGTCAAGCAGGCTGCGGCCCGGTCCTGGGTCAGCTTCCTCTCGCCGCTCTGACC
>JANLQX010000348.1:0-4052 GCA_031368095.1 Actinomycetes bacterium
GTCCGTCAGTTGCGGTCGGTTCGGTCGGCCGGTCACCGCATCGTTGCAGTGAGCATCGGCCCGTGCTTCGGGGATGACGAAGCCATGCGTTTCCTGGCGGAGGCGTGCGATGGCGTTGCTGTGGTCGGCACCGTTGTTGATCGTGTGGCGGCGCTCGCCGGTGCGAAGGCGTACTGCGGTACAGCCATGCACGGGGGCGTTGTCGCCGCCGCGTTCGGTGGCTCGCCGACCTGGATCCGCGATGTGGCCAAGAATCGATCGGCGTCGAAGGCGCTGGGCGGTGATCGCATCGTCCCGATTTCGAAAGTGGCGGACACGATCGGGCGACAAATGAGCGGCCACATGGACGTGGATCCAACGTTGGCCGCGGGCTTAGCGTCTTGCTCGTATGACGCGCTCCGGCGCAGCATCAGAAAACTCATCGAGGCATCCATGGGTGGAATCCAAGAGCCAAAGGACGTCCGCAGTGCAAGTTCTTCGTGAACAACCCTTGCGTGAGGTGAAGATGAACACATCGCCCTTCGAGTGGGCCGAGATATCGGATCTCTTTCTTCCCGAGGATCGATCGGGCTTGGCCAAGGACTTTCCCATGCAACCATTTCGGTTGGTGAAGGGGTTCGACGGGGAGAAGGAATGGGAGTATTGGGCCCGCCCGTTGATTTCGATGGATGGATCGTCGGCACTGCCCGGTGGACTTCAGCCGAACTGGCTAGCCCTCCTCGACGACCTTCGTTCGCCGTCGTATCGCGACCTTCTCTCAGTCGCCACCGGCCGTGATCTGTCGCACGCGCCGATAGAAGTCAACGCATTTCACTATGGGCGACATGCGCACCTTGGGCCGCATAAGGACCTTCCGGAGAAGCTTGTTACTCATGTGCTGTATTTCAACGCGGTGTGGACAGGAGTTGGAGGGGAGTTTTTGGTGCTGTCATCCGATCAGCCACATGACCGGGTGGCCACGATCCCGCCGGTAAGTGGATCGTCATCGCTGATCGTTCGATCGGAATGCTCATGGCACGCAGTCGCTGATGTCGCTGGGAGTGCTGAGTCTCGCCGGAGCATAACCGTCACGTTCTACGCCGACGGGGCTTGTTCGACCATGTGGCCGGAAGGCTCCGCGTTCGAGATGAAAAACATGAATAGCAGCGGCGAACCCGAGGGCGTTGTCGGTCTATGGTCGCCTGGCGCATCGTTACTGACGAGTGGTTAGCGCGCGTAGAACTGGAGGGCACGCTCGATGGTGGAGCGCTGTACGCCGTACTCGTCGATCACGGCGTCGAGCCATGGGGCCTTGGCTTGGGCGACGACAGTGAACGGGGTGGGGAGTCCGGACATCTCGACGGCGCTGCGGACAAACGAGGTGGCGTAGTCCTTGGGCCGCACGTCGGTACTCAGTTCCATGAGGGCATAGGGATCTGGCGTGCCGTGCGAGATGCGTCGGTCGGGGAACTCGATGGTCATCGAACCCGGTCGTGTGCCACCGCCGGCCAGACCGGTGCCGTCATCGATAATAAGTCCACGTACGAGTAGCGGCCGGGCACCGGCGATGAGCACACCGATGTAGCCACCGAGGCCGCGACCGATGATTGTGCACGGGCCAAGGTGAGCGAGCGCGGCGTCGGCATCGGCCATGAGCTGCTCGCACGAGTACCCACCGCCGACGGCACACTCGGAATCGCCGTGGCCGCAGAAGTCGAGGGCGTAGATCGCCCCGGGCCAAGCTTCCAGCTCGGAAGGAACCTGTGTCGGTGATCGCTCGCCGAGGCCGTGCAACATCAACAACGTCGGACCATCGCCGGCGCGCAGGGGGTGGAGTGCCAGGTTGAGCCGACCCTGACGGATCGTGTTCGTTGCGGTGGCAGTCATGACAGGAACTCCAGAACGACGTTGGCCGTTTCGACCGGTCGTTCGATGTGAATGAAGTGCCCGACCCCGTCGAAGGTCTCCAGGTGGCCGTGGCGGGGAAGGAAGCCGTGGAGATCAGCGGGGACGGTGCCCCAGCCCATCTGTTCGAGTTCCATGCCGAGCAATCCGAGGAACGGCATGGGAAGTCCGGGCAGACCGTCGAGCGACCAGCTCGGGCGCCACGGTCCGAAGCCGCCCATCCGCATCATCGGGTCAATCTTCCAACGCCATCCGTCGGCATCGTGTTTGGCGCCGACGGTGGCGAGATAGCTGAGCCACTCCGTGGTGAGACGCGGGTTCATGTGAGCGCGGCGGCGGGCGAGGTCGGCGATGGTGCCTGGCTTGCGCTGACCGTCGGCGGCTGTGCGCTTGTGATCGAGCCAACCCGACAGATCACGCTGGAGCAAACGGGTCCGTTCGTGGTTCGACACGTCGGGAGCAGCGCGCTTGGACGGCAAACCGTCGATGTTCACCAGATGGGTGAAGCGGTGGGGAAGCGCCTGTCCCAACCGGAGCGCCATGGCCCCGCCTTTGGAATGCCCGATGATGGGCGATGCGTCGTCGGTCACGGCCGAGATCACGGTGGCGGCGTCGCGGATGTCGGCCGACCAGCTGGTGAACGGCGTGGCATCGGAATCGCCGTGGCTGCGATGATCCCAGCTCACGACCCGCCATCCACCGGCCGCCAACAGCGGCGCAAAGACGTCGAAGGTGCGGGCGAAGTCGAACCCGCCGTGCAGCAGAAACAGCGGTGGGGCATCGGCCGCACCCCACTCGTGCACGGCGATCCCAACGCCATCGGCATCGCAGCGCCATTGGCGATCCGGGGCTGCTGCCCCCGGAAACGTCACGCTCGACTCGGTGACGACGGCACCGCCGGAAAGGTCGGTCATGGTGGCCCCGCCCCTTGACCGAACGGCGGCGATGCGCTCGGCGATGCTCATAGAAGCTCCACCTGATTTGGGGTGGAGGTCGTCGGATCGTCACGTACTTTGCCGGCGGTGACTATCACCCGTCGACCGATACCTTCCGATGTCATCAGTGCGCGTACCTCATCATCTGTGCACATACCATTGCCGACTGTTCGCGACCCGTCGTCGAGCTTGACAATGATGATGGTGCGGACGGCGGCACCGGTCCGGTCGTGTTCGACCGTGTAGGTCTCAATCGAACCCGGCCCGCTGATTTCGTCGACGAGCTCCGGTCCGGTCTTGTCGGCGTCGCTGAGGGTGACCTTGGTGGCCAGACCATCGGCCGCATCCCACCGTGATCGATCCGACGAGAGGACGTTGTAGGCGTGCTTGGTGGCGGTCATGCCGAGGGAACTTCCGAGACCGGTCGAAGCAGGATCCGATGGATCACGAAGACGCTCCGTCAACGCCGCCAGACCATGGAGGGCGTAGCTGTTGCCGGGCCCACCGGCGTAGGCGAGTCCACCGGTGACGGTGGCGCCACGAGGATCGTCGGTGGCCACGCCCAGCGCGTCGAGGGCCATCTCGACGGCCGACGGGAAGCACGAGTACAGATCGAACAGGTCCACATCGTTGGCCCCCAGGCCGGCATGACCGAACGCCGCGCCCGATGCGGCGCGCATGGCCGGCGACGTCGTGAAGTCGATCCGCTCGCAGGGCGTCCATGCGTCGATCGCACTTCCGCCACCGAGAAAGGCGACGCAGCGAGCCGGATCGATGCCTCGACGGATCGCTTCTTCCTCGCCCATCACCACGATGGCGGCGGAGAGGTCCACCTCCATGATGGCGTTCATGCGCTTCGGGTAGGGAAAGCACACCCAACGGTTGTCGGGCGTGACGGTACTGATCTCGTCTGGTGTGTACGCCGTCTGAAACCAGGCGTAGGGGTTGGTGGCGGCAACGGCGGCGTTGCGAGCCATGAAGGTGCCGAGAAAGGCCTGGTGTTCGTTGACGGTGCGTCCGGCCTTGGCCCGTAACGCGTTTTCGTAGAGCGGGTAGCAGTGGATCGGGCCGGTCATGCCGTGGCGGGCTTCCAGTGGCGTGGTGAGAGGTCGCTGGCCCTTCAAGAAGTCCCGATGTCCCTCGAACGGGGTCCAGTTCAAGGTGACGTTCTCCTTGATGGCCCGGCGGCGCCCGTATACGCACTCGGCCCCGGCGAGGATGGCGACGTTCGCT
>JANLQX010000373.1:0-4064 GCA_031368095.1 Actinomycetes bacterium
TATCCGGCGGCCGTGTTCAGCCATGTCGTGTTCGGTGATGTCGTGTTCGGTGATGTCGTGTTCGGTGATGTCGTGTTCGGTGATGTCGTGTTCAGCGATGCAGCGTCGCTCATCCATGGTCGAGTCTTCGTCATTGATGTCGATCAGATGGATCATGCGCTCGACGTACTCGACCAGGTCGAGGGAGCCGCTGACGGTCAGTACCGTCGAGTTCAGGTGGTCAGCAGGAGCGGCTCGACGGCGTGGGCCTATGCCTACGGCGAAGGGTTGGTGCTGACACCGATCGCCGATGGCTCGTGGCTCGGCCACAACGGGCAAGCACAGCCGCCCCCGCTTGGGTACGGTCACCGCATGCCGATCACACCAGACACGAAGAGTTGGACCTGGGTGCTAGAGCGCGCCTGCCTCGATTGCGGGTTTGATGCAGCAGACATGGAGGCGCACGATGTCGCCGACGCCGTACGCAAGCAGGCGTCGACATGGACGAGGCTTTTGGCGCAGCCGCGGGTGCGAGACAGACCGAACGACGATCAGTGGTCGGCGCTCGAGTACGGCTGCCATGTCCGTGACGTGTTTCGACTGTTCGATCTACGCCTCGGGCGAATGCTCGACGAGCACGAGCCGAGGTTCGCGAATTGGGATCAAGACGTCACCGCTGTCGAGGACCGGTATGACGAGCAAGATCCTGCGGTCGTGGCAGTCGAACTACGCGATGCGGCCGAGCAGTTTGCGGAGCGACTGAGCGGCGTGTTTGGCGATCAGTGGTCGCGAGTCGGCCTTCGATCTGACGGGGCAGTGTTCACCGTCGAGTCGTTCGCGCTGTATCTCATCCATGACCCGGTCCACCACGTCCACGACGTCGAAGCCGGTAACGAGTCGCTGGCGCGCTGACACCACGGCTGGCGCCGCCGAACGTCTGATTCGCCGGCGGCTTGGTGGTGCCAGCAACACCATCACAGACCGGCCACCACAGTCGTGGCCTCCCGCAGCCGGGTGTAGAACTGCATCATCATGCGTCTCTGGGGTGTTCGGTGATCAACTCGGCCAGCAAGCTGCGTGCCCGCTCGCTGTTGCGGCGGTACGCGGTGGCAACGGTTGCGCTGGGCGTATTCGCGGGAGTCGCGGGCGGCGCTGCACTGGGGATCTGGGGGATGGCGCGTCGCACCTCGACGGTCTACGACCGCTTCGTCGCCTACGAGGGTGCGGCGACGCTCGCGGTGGGAGCGTGTCCCGACGGCCTCGATGCAGCGACCATTCAAGCGAATTACGTGGAGTTGTGTGGTGAGTTCGACTACGCGGACATTCGGGCCTTCCTCGATGGTCTGCCGGGGGTTGCAGCTTCAGGGCGGTTCACGCTCCTGATCGGCGCGGTTGCACCAGCAGGCCACCCTGAGCAGTGGACGCGCCAGTTGCTGTCGGCCGCGTTCGATCCCGGTGCCGTAGCTGCCCTCGGGACGCCGATCGTCGTAGCTGGACGATTGGCCGATCCGTCGGTTGCCTCAGAGGTGGTGGTCAACGAGGCGGCGGCCACCCAATTCGGTGTCGGTCAAGGAGATCGACTCACCGTCACGCCATACCTGATGGCCGAGTTCGAGACCGCCGGAGAGGGGGTCGAACCACCGCATGGCCAGCCGACGACGGTGACCGTCGTTGGAGTCATCCGTAGGCCCAGCGACCTCGCCGGTCGGCTCGGCGGAGCAAGCATCTACGACAACGGCAGCCGTGTCGAACTTGGACCAGCGTGGTACAGCGACATCGGCGGCGACGCGGCCCGGTATGGCGTCATGCTGCCGGTCAGTTTGGAACCCGAAATGACCGCCGAGCGTGTCATCCAGGCGCTCTCCGACCGCTGGCCCGACAGGCCGATCTTTGCCGAAGTCGGCTCGTGGTCAGGCACCGAAGGACAGAACCCGACCGTGCAGGATGCCATTGCGCTGCAGGCACTCGGGCTTCGTCTCGTTGCGGGGCTGATCGCGATTGCCGGATTGGTGTTCGCCGGCCAGGCGGTTGCACGTCAGGTACGCCGTGAATGGGGTGATACGGCGGCGCTCGATGCGTTGGGCATGACCCGCTCAGGAATGCTGTCCGCTGCCGCAATCCGAGCGGTGGCGTTCACCGCGGTCTCCATCGCGGTGGCTGCGATCGTGGTGATTGCCCTCTCGCCGTTCGGTCCGATCGGGATCGGCAGAGCGGCGGAGCCAAGTCCTGGCGTTTCGATCGATGTCGCCGTTCTTGCGGTAGGTCTTCCTGTGGTGGCGTTCGCGGTGATGTTGTTCAGCATCATTCCCGTGCTCACGATCCGTCGCCGTGTGGGTACCGCGTCATCGTCGGTGCCGTCGACTCACATGCGTCCGGCCTTGCCGCCGACGGGGGTTGCGGGTTGGGCGATGACCAGTTCACGACGCGCTGGTGGCTTCACACTCGGATCGGCCATCATCGGGGTGGCGCTCGCATATGCGGCCGGAATCGCGGCATTGTCATTGGTGTCGAGCTACGACAGTCTCGTTGCTAGGCCCGCCAGGTACGGCGCCACGTGGGATGCTGTCGTGGGCAATGTCGGAAGCGACCAGCAGCAGGCGCAAACGCGAGCAACGCTTGCTTCGATTCCCGGGATTCGAGCGGTTGGGATCAAGAGCGGTACGGGGATCAACTCGATGCCCGACGCGACGATTGTCGCGGCGGAGCAGTTCATCGGTGACGTCGACTTCGCCACGATCATCTCCGGCCGGGCACCGGTTCGTGCGACCGAGGTGGCGCTCGGCAGGCTGACGTTGCGCAGTTTCGGTGCGCGGGTGGGCGACAGCGTGACGCTTGTCAACCCCATAGACCCGTCGCAGTCGTTCACCTTCAAGGTCGTCGGTGAGGTGGTCGTGAACGATGGATTGTCTGCCCGGCCCGGCAAGGGTGCCCTCGTCACCAACGAAGCCTTCGACACAATGATCCAAGGGACCCTGAGCCAAGCGTACGCGGTGTGGGTCGATCCAGGGGTCGATCGTGTTGCCACCCTCGGTGCGCTCCAGCAAGCGTTTCCGACGACGTTCTTCGAGCACGCCGTGCCGCGTCAGATCCTCAACCTGGGTCTGGTTTCGGGCCAGCCGGTACTGCTGGCGCTGATCGTTGCCCTGCTCGCAGGGGCCGCACTCGTCCATGCGTTGGTGATGTCGGTGCGACGCGGCCGACGCCAGGTCGCGGTCCTGAAGACCCTTGGATTCCGGCGCAGGCAGGTGGTTGTTGCTGTCGCCTGGCACGCGTCGTCGATCGCACTGGCCGCCCTGATCATCGGGGCCCCGCTCGGAGTGGTGACGGGACGACTGGCGTGGGGTGCGATCGTCGACGACCTCGGCATCGTGTCGCCATCGGTGGTGCCGATCTCCGCGATACTCGTGATGGCCGCCGTGGTGCTCGCCGTCGCCAACCTCGCCGCGCTCGGCCCCGGCATCGCTGCCGCCCGTACCCGCCCTGCTGTGGCATTGCGCACCGAGTGAGTTGACTGAATCGACCGACCCCAACCGTGCGAGGCGCATCCGCCCGGCCATGAAGACTGTGGCAGTGATGACCCCGATTAGTGGACAGTGCGGTTGGCCCGGTTGTGCTCGGCGATCATCGAACCCGGTCGGTCTCGGATTCGTCGCGACCGTGGCACGCCGTCCACTGGGTCCGAACCCAAGGAGCTTCGGGCACTTCGGCACGGGGGGAGCGGTCGGGTTCGCCGATCCGGACGCTGGCGTCGGGTTCGGCCACGTGATGGATCACGTCATTCCGAGATGACAGAGCACACGCAACCGGGCGCTCATCGAGGCTGTCTACCGGTCGCTCTAGGCCTGGATCCACCCGTAGCGCGGGCCGCTGGGGTACAACAGTGTCCGTGGATGAGCGCCAATCGACCGCTGATCACGAACTCGTGACCCATCACAATCCGTGGACCGACGTCCCATGGCGCACGATCACCGCCTCGGTGGGAGTGGTACTCATCACCGTGGTACTGGTCGAACTGGTCCTGTCGTCGTTGCGGTTCGTCAGTTGGCTCGCCGTTTCCGGGTTCTTCGCGATTGTGCTTGCACCGG
>JANLQX010000386.1:0-5140 GCA_031368095.1 Actinomycetes bacterium
GAGCTGCAAACGTCCGTCAAGAAAGTCAGTGAAGGCCATATATCGGCCGTCGGGAGAGACGTCGAGGCCGGTGGTCTGGTTCCCGCCAACGATGGCGTCGACCACCACACCGGTCGTGGTGTCGACGACGAGGACTGAGCCGAGGTCGGGGCCGGGAACGTAGTAGCCGTTGGTGCTGTTCTGCCCGCGATTTGATACGTACAGGTACTTTCCACTGGGGTTAAGCGTGATCGTGTTCGGGTGCGAGTCGGTCGTGGCCAACGTCTTTTCCGCCCCAGTCGTCAGATTGAACGTGTACACACTGTCGCGACCCATGTCGTCGGCGTAGAGCGTGTTCGTGACCGGGTCCAGTGCGAGATGGCGCATCGCCCCGCCGGTGCGCAGGAGTTCCGTCTGCTTTCTGGTGGCCAAATCGATGCGCACCACGTTTCCCTCCTCGAAACCGGCGACGTAGAGCTCCGTGCCGCTCGGCGTCACGACGAGTCCACGCGGTGTCTTCACCGTTGGTAGGACAGCGGTGACGGTTCCCGTGGCGAGATCGATGACACTCACGTCGTTGCTCACCCAGTTGGCGGCATAGAGCGTCTTTTCGTCGGGCGAAAGTTCGAGGACCTTCGTCCAGACGCCCTTCGTCGGGAGAACGCGAAGCACCTTCTTGGCGACCCGGTCGATCTCGTAGACCGTGCCGGTATGCATTTGCGAAACGTAGGCGCGCGTACCACTTCGATTGAAGACGACCTCAACACCGCCTTTGGTGCCGAGAGGAATTCGGGCGATTCGTTCGAGGGTCGGCACACGGTACACGTCGACCCCGACGGCGCCCAGAAGCGGGACCCACAACTCGGATCCGTCGGGACTGAACGCCACCTGCTTCGGACTCGGGCCGGTCTTGGTTTCTCCGATCTTGCGATGCAGCTGGCCGTTCGCTGGAATCGGCCAGGGCGGCACCACGGTCCCCGCAATGGCCCCCACGGCCGGCAGCGTTGCGGCCGGCGCCACGGAAGCCGTTGACGCTCGGGTGGACCCGGGAACGCTCGGTCCGGCGGGCGCCGCGCCGACCGAGGCCCCGCCGACCGAGGCCGCAAGGGAGAGCGTGGCGGCCACCACGGCGAGCGGGAAAAGTCGTCGGACGGAAGGCATCGAGGCGCCAGTATCGCAGCTCGGCGAAACTGGTCCCATGTCTGTCGCACCGAACGAGTACTGGTACCTCGGCATCGATCTCGGAACCGGTGGGCTGAAGGTGGGCGCCGTTGGGCTCGACGGTCAGGTGCGGGCCAGCGCCTTCCGCTCCATCGACACCATCGTGACGACGGATGGCGGCAACGAGCAGGACACCGAGCACTGGTTCGTGGCGTTGCGGTCGTCGATCACCGAACTCACGTCGAGCCCGGCAATCGTGGCGTCTTCGTGTCGGGGGATCGGCATCACCGGGCAGTGGGGGTCGACCGCGCCGGTGGACGTGCGGGGCCAACCGATCGGACCATGTCTGCTCTGGTCGGATCACCGCGGTGCCGAGTGGTCGGCGAAGCTCACCGGCGGGCGCGTCAACGTGGCTGGCTTCGGCGCCGACAAGATCGTGACGTGGATCAGGTACGCCGGCGGCGCTCCGTCGAAGGAAGGTGCCGACCCGACCGGGCACGTGCAGTTCCTCCGTCACCTCCGACCGGACATCGACGCCCGAACGGCCTTTCACCTCGAACCCGTCGATCTGATCGGAGCATGGCTCACCGGAGTCGTCGCCGCCACTCCGGCATCGATGGTGCTTTCGTGGGTGACCGACAATCGACCCGATGCTCCGTGTGCATATCATCCGTCACTGGTGCGGCTCGCCGGACGTGACCACGATCGACTCCCACCGCTCCGTCGCACCGGCACCACCCTCGGTGTGCTTCGGCCTGATCGGGCCGCCGAACTCGGCCTCGCCGGTGCGGTCGATCTCCCGGTGGTTTGTGGGCTTCCCGACCTGCACACGGCGGCGATTGGCACGGGCGGCATGGCCATGTTCGAGGGACATGTCGCCATCTCCACGTCGGCGTGGGTCTCGGCGCCGGTTCCGTTCAAGAAGACCGACGTGCTCCATCAGATGGCGTCGATCCCCGGGTTCCAAAACGGCTCCTACGTCATCGCCAACAACCACGAAACGGGCGGTGCGACCCTTCGATGGCTACGCGACCAAGTGCTGCTTGCCGACGACGGGCTTGGAGTGAGTTCGATCGACTACGAGGCAATCACGACTGCCGCCGCAACATCATCTCCGGGCTCAGGGGGCGTGATCTTCACGCCGTGGCTGAAGGGAGAACGCTCGCCGGTCGAAGATCCGAACCTACGGGCGTCGTTTCTCAATATGTCGATCTCGACGACGCGCGCCGACCTCGTGCGAGCCGTGTTGGAGGGAGTGGCCTTCAACGCCCGATGGCTTCTCGAAGCAACGGAATCCTTTGCCGGTCGACCGCTCGACGGTCTGCGGCTCTTCGGGGGCGGCGCCACCTCGGACCTCTGGGCGCAAATCCATGCCGACGTGATCGGCCGACCGATCGCCCGTCTCGACGACGCCATCGACGTGAACGCTCGCGGCGCCGCCTGGTTCGCGGCGTTGTCGCTCGGGCATACCTCGGTCGACGAGTTGCGCGGCGCTCCGCTATCGATCACCACGTTCACTCCCCGCCAGAATGCCGCCCAGATCTATGGCCCGCTCTACGCCGAGTTCGTTCGCTTGGCCAAGAGTCAGAAGTCCATGTCCGCCCGGCTCAACGGCGCCACGCCGAAACGTCGTTGGACAACGCGCCGATAGGGTCGCACGATGCTCCGTATCGGAATCGTCTCGGCCGCCAAGATTGCGCCGAGCGCGCTGATCCACCCGGCCCATGGGCGAAGCGACGTGATCGTGACGGCCGTCGCCGCTCGTGACACTACGCGCGCAGAGGAATTCGCCCATGCGCACTGTATCGACAACGTATGCGCCACGTACGAAGAATTGTGCGCCAGCGATCTCGTTGATGCGGTGTACGTCGCCACCCCGCCGGCCCTGCATCGCGGCCCAACGATCGCCGCCCTACGGGCCGGGAAGCACGTGCTGTGCGAAAAGCCGGTCGGAGCCAACGCCGAAGACGCCCGAGCGATGGTGGCGGTGGCCGACGAGACCGGACTGGTCCTGATGGAAGCGTTCCACTGGCGCTACCACCCGATGGCGGCGATGATCCGCCACGCCGTCGATCACGACATCGGAGCCGTCCGTCGAGTCGAAACAAGTTTCACCGTCGGCCACATCCCGAACGACGACATCCGTTTTGATCTCTCCATTGGCGGTGGCGCGTTGATGGACCTCGGTGTCTATCCAGTGCAGTGGGCTCGGTTCGCGGTCGACGACGGCTCACCGCGGGTGACTTCGGCGGCGGCCACCGTTCGTCGGGGCGAGATCGACGTGGAGATGGTGGCCGAGCTCACTTGGGACGGTGGCGCGTCGGCGCGCGTTCACTGCTCGATGGTTTCCGGTGTTCCCTTTGGGGCGTCGCTCATGGTCGACGGAACGGAGGGCACGCTTCTCGTGACCAACCCTCTCGCGCCGCAACTCGGGAACGAATTGGTGTTGACGAACCGACACGGCGTCCAACGCTCCATGGCTCCGCGCACGCCAACCTATGACCACCAACTCGATGCCTTCGTGGACGCCGTGGTGAATGGCACCGCGGTTCCGACCGGGGGCACCGACTCAATCGAGATGATGACGCTGATCGACGGGATCTACGAAGCCGCCGGGATGACCCCGCGCCCCTCGCTTCGGCCGCCTGAGCGGTCGCGAAAAACTTAAGCGGAGTGCCGGGCCCGGCCACGGGGAATGCAGGCCCCGAGGTCCAACCGGTTGCGGTGAAGATGGGTGGCGACGTTGGTCATCGACACGGTGCGCTGGCTGGCCACCGCACCCCACAGACCGTGGGCTCGAACCCATGCCGGCACGCTTCGACCGGCCCGGGAACGCGACCCGCGAAGGATCTCGGCCAGATCGTTGTCGAGGGTTTCGGCGAGCGGCCAGCCGGCCTCGATCAGCCATCGCTGCTCGATCGGCTCCAACGACGTGGTGATCACCGAGACCTCGCCCTGGCCGGCCATGACCATCATGACGGTGGTCACGGCGTCGATAAGCAGTCCGAGCTCGCTGGAGTACTCCTTGGCCGAAATCGCCTGTGTGCTAGTGACCGTAAGCGTACGTAGATCGACCAGACCGGCCAGATCGCTGAAGCCGGTGCGCTCGCGAAAGTCATTGATCATGTCCTCGGGATGGCGGCCGAGAAGCATGGCCAGTTCGCGCAGGGCGTGGTCGGCTGTGGGTTGGCGCACCAGACGAGCCAGCGAGCGAACGTTGTCCAAGGAGAGAATTTCGGCGGTGTTGTCGGTGCTGATGACGACGAAGTGCACGCCGGTCGTGTCTCCGAGCCACGCGTTGAACTCCGTAGCGTCGCGTCCGACCGAAACGGCCGCAGTCTCACGCTCAACGAGCGCCTCGACAAGGCGATGCGACGCGTTCACGACGTGGATTGTGCGCGCTCCCATGGCTAGGCGAAGAACTTCGCCCGGTTCGGCTCCCGCGCCGAGCTGGATGGCCGCGCCGACCCCGGAAAGGTCGATCGTGGCGGTGCGCACCCGGGAAGGGTCCGTGTGCGCGGTGGGTGCGTCCTGCACGTTGAGTGCGTGGTGAACGTGGTCTCGAAGATCGACCGTTATGGTTTCGGTGTCGGTGATCGTCTGCGTATCGGTTGTCGTCATCGCCTACCCCTCTGCGGGACCGTCGTTCAGGGTCGAACGTCGATTGAGTTGTGAATGCATCGTCAGCCCTGAGCCAGACCTTGAGAAGGTTTCGCTCGGACCGCCGAGGCTGCTCAATCGACGGCGTCAGCCGCCCACGCTGCGAATGCCATGACAAAGGCCAGGTCGCGCCAGCTCTCATAGCGGCCGGACGGTCCACCGTGTCCGGCCCCCATCTCGGTCTTCAGCAGGATCGGTCGACTTCCCGTGGTGACGGCGCGGAGTTGCTGCACCCACTTGGCCGGCTCCCAGAATCCGACCCGCGGATCGTTCAGCCCGCCAGTGGCCAAGATCGCCGGATAGGGAACAGGCTGTACGTTCTCATACGGTGCATACGACT
>JANLQX010000025.1:0-2255 GCA_031368095.1 Actinomycetes bacterium
GGTTTGCCCTTGCTGGTGCGCCTCTACGTCGCCCACGTGGTCATTCTCCCCGGGCTCTTGTTGGGTCTGTTCGCACTGCACGCATTGCTGATCAAACGCCACGCCATCTCCCCCAAAGCGTCAGCGACCGACCCGACGGGGGTCGAGTTCGCCAGCGAGGAGAAAGGTCCATTCACTCACCATCTGCGCCGAATCGGTGCGTTCGCACTCGTCCTGCTCTCCTTCCTCGGCGCACTGGCCGTGTTGCTTCCACCTGGGGTCGGTCCAACCCCGGTCGAGGGTATCGAGGTGACCCGCCCGCTGTGGATGTTCTGGTGGTATCTCCCGATGGAGTCACGCTGGGGCGCCAAGGCGATCCTCTGGGCGTCCGGCGCGTTGTTCATCCTCCTCGCCTTGGTCCCGTTCATCGACCGGACGGACAACCGATGGTGGCGCCGACGTCCAGTGGCAATGGTGGCGCTGGCGGTCGTACTCGGCGGTGCCATCGCGCTCACGGTCCTGACGGCGCTCACGCCCCCGGCCGCCCACCTGTGATGAACACTGCTGCAATGACACCATTGCGTCGTGTCCGATTCGCATTCGTCGCCCTTGTCGCCGTCGCCGTGCTCGCCGTCGGCGTCCTCGGACAGGCTGCGACCTGGTCGCCATCTCCGGTGACCGGTCTCGTCGTGGCGGCCAGCGCGGTGATGGCTGTCATCGCCGTCGCGCTGGCCGTGCGCATCCTCGTTGCCGTCGACCGGACCCGCTGACGGTCCGTCAGCGATCAGCCGGCTGTGCAGTCGAGACATCGCCGAGGCGTTCCGGCACTACGAGCTTCGCCACACCGATCCGGCTGTCGGCCATGCCGTAGTACACATCGAAGCGATCCGGTGATCCGAGATCGTCGCGGCGGTCTATCGCCGTGGGGAACACAACGTTGGCGACGACTCCTTGGCGTTCCTCCAACAACTCCGGTACCAGGACCGGCTCCGGCGATCGGTAGCGGATGGCCTCAGGGGCATCCTCCGCAAGCACCATCACCCCGGCCGAGTAACGCAGCTTGGGTGCGGAACCCGGAGACGACGCCATCTCACTGACGCCGTGGTAGACGGCGAGCCAGCCGTAACGGGTGAGGATGGGCGGAGCGCCGCCGCCTATCTTGAGCTGCTCCCACCGCGCTACCGGGGTGGCCAGCCGGTGATGCAAACCGAAATGGCGGAGGTGCGACGGCGTGCAGTCAGCGATGGCCGTCGAGCAGTACGAGATCCAGATGCTCTGGCGAGAACGGTCCACGTCGTTTGATGCGTGATGGCCGGCGATCTCCTCGGGACGGGTGCCAGGGAAGAGTGGGCGGTGCATGATGGCCATGGACATCTGTCCGGACGGATCGGGAATCGCAACCGGGAAGACGCTCGCGTCCTTGTTGTCCACACCGTCGAATTCGAGGCCTTCGTGCGGTAGGAAAGTGACCAAACCCAGGCGCTCCCACCGGAGCAGATCTTCGGATATGGCCATGGCAATTCGTGGGCCGACGGGCGAATAGGCCGTGTACGTCATGACATAACGCCGTAGTGGTTCGACGAAAGTGATACGCGGATCCTCGCAGCCTCCGGAGCCGTCGGGTCGCAGTTCGTAGTCGGCTTCGGGCTCCAACGCGATGCCCAGCCGCTCGACGCCCTCCGGGTCGCCAGCCCCGCCGAAACGCACTCGAGCGATGCCGATGCGCGAGTAGTTGCCCTTCGCGACGAGCCGTGGGAACAGGTAGAGCTGACTATCGGGGCCACGGGCCGAGGCAGGGTTCAACACGCCCTCGGCCTCCAACGGATTGCCGGGCTCGGGTTCCATCACCACACCTATGCGTTGCAGTTGGAAATCACCCACGGTACGGCGCGCCCAAGCAGGCGAGGATCGTCTCGATCACGCGTTTGGATTCATCGGGATCTCTCACCTGGATGGACACAACACCTGACTGCTTCGCCGGGTAGTCGTTCCCGCCGGGGAACAGGGCGTCACCCACGAAGATCATCTCTTCTATGCCAATGCCAAGGATGCTCCGCAGCTTGTTGATCCCGTACGCCTTGTCGATTCCGGGCCTGGTGACGTCAACTGATGTGGTTCCTCCGAGGCGGACAGTGAACTCGGGAATGAGACTTTCGAGACGTGTTTGCATCCTCTTGCGTTTCGCAAAATCAGGGTCCCACGTCTTCTTCTCGTCTAGAGGAGCTTCTTGGCCCAGCGCGGAAAACGTAATTTGGCTTCCCCGGTCCTCGATCTGG
>JANLQX010000312.1:0-56586 GCA_031368095.1 Actinomycetes bacterium
CCTCGCCGACGCGCTCGACGACGCCGACGGCACCGAGAATCTCCGACGCCCAGTCAAGGTCGGCGGCGGTGGACCACGCACCCCCGGCGATGGCCGATGCGCCCAGACCAACGAGCGACGGTGTGTTCGGCATCGACCGGATCACCGGAGTGCCGTCGGCCAGCGCCGCTTCGATCGTGGCAATCGTGACCCCGGCGGCTATCGACAGCACGCGACCAACCCGCCCGGCCAACTCGGTGCACACGGCCGTGACCATCTGCGGTTTCACGGCAATCAACGCACCGTCGAAGCGCTCGCGACCCTCGAATGCGACCGCCATGGACCCAGCGACCTGCACGCCATGGGCGGCTCGGAGCACGTCGGCCCGAGCGGTGTCCGGCTCGACCACCACGATGTCCGAAGGTGCGGCCCACCCGGCCGAGATCAGCCCGCCCAACAACGCCTCGCCCATCTTGCCGCCACCAATAACCAGGAGCTTCGTCATCCCCACAACCCTACGACCGGCCGTCGCCGCACCGTCGCCGGACCCTCCCTCACCACGAAAATCAGAAAGCCCGGAGGCTGTGCCGCATCGTCGCCCTCGTGAAAATCACCACGAAAATCAGAAAGCCCGGAGGCACACCAAACGGTTCGCACTTCCCCGAACGAACCGTGCAGCAGACGCCACCGGACTTCCTGTGGAGAAGCAAGCTATCGATCGTCAGTTCCGCACGCAAGAAGACCATCGAAGTCCCATCGAACGCGGCGGCCTGACGCGTCAAAAGCGGCGGGGGAAGCCGATTCGGCCGGCGGTGGCGAAGCACTCTTCGCTGGCGGCGTAGACCGAGCCGAGGATCCGGTCGAGCTCGGGCTCGCCCCCGGCCAGCAGGCCGTCAAGGGGCACGAGACCGGTGAGATACGTGGCGTCTTCGCCCCCGATCGAGAACCGCATCCCGTAGAGACGGGCGTTGGTACGCAGGAGATACTCGTAGAACGCGCCGGGGTTCTCCTCGGGGGTCGGAAGGAAGTACGACTCGAAGTGCAGGGTCCGCTCGCGCACGGTGAACCACACCGTGGTCACCAGCTTGGCGTCGCCGCGGGCCCGGACGTACCAACGGTCGACATCGGCGTCACGCTCAACGTTGGTCACCACCGGATGGTCGACGGTGAGCGACGTGGTCCAGCGCTCCAGGAGCGCCAACGCCTTGTTGCGGTCGTTACTCACCCGCACTGCACGAGAGCGCGAGCAGCCAAGTCGCTGTAGAGACGACGCAGACGGGCGGCCGTGGTGCTCCAGGCGTAGCGGTGGGACCGAGCCGCAGCGGCGGTCCCGAGCGCCGCTGCCAGCGCCGGGTCGTCGAGGATCGAATCGATACGCATCGCCCACGACGAGGGATCGCGTCCGTCGACGAGAAACCCGGTCCGACCGTGGTCGATGATCGTGGCCAACCCGCCCACGTCGGCGGCGATGACCGGGACGCCACACGCGCTGGCCTCCAGCGCCACGAGCCCAAAGGACTCGGACCGGCTCGGCACCAGCACGGCGTCGGCCGCCCGGTAATACGTGCTCAGAAGATGGTGCGGTTTGGGGGTGACCCAACGGAGACGGTCGGCCACGCCAAGGCGCCGAGCCAAAACCCGAAGCTCGTCGACGTAGACCTCGCCGTGAGCACCGCTCGGACCGCCGCAGAGAAGCAGCGTGGCGTGGCGATGGCGAGACGCGGCGAGTGCCTCAATGGCCAGATCAGCGCCCTTCAACGACTGGAGTCGACCGACGAACAACAGCATCGGACGATCGTCGAGCTTCAACGCAGCGCGTGCCCCGGCCTGGCTGCCAGGCGAGAAGAACGCGTGGTCCACCCCGAGCGGCACTTCTTCGATCCGCGTTGGATCGGCGCCATAGAGCCGCACCAACTGTTCGGCCTCGACGGTGGTGTTGGCCAGGATGGCGTCGCAGCATCCAATGGCCGCTTCCTCCGACAGGCCTCGCTCCTCCGGCTCGACATCGCTGGTTTCGGACTTGACCCGGGCCAGGGTGTGAAACGTGATCACGAGCGGCACGTCGAGCACGTGTTTGAGCGTGTGGCCGGCCTCGGCCGAGAGCCAGTAGTTGGCGTGCAGCAGGTCGGCCACGATGCCGTCCTCCGCCATCCGGTCACGCACGGCGTCGGCGAACATCGGCACGAGCGGACGGAGGTCTTCCTTGGCCACGGGCGCAACCGGCCCGGCAACGATGTGATGGACCCGGAAACCCGGTTCGACAAAGACCACCCGAGCGTCGGTTGGCGAGCTCGCGCGTGTCATGACGTCGCACTCGACCCCGGCGCGAGCAAGGGCGGTGGACAACTCGCGCACGTAGACGTTCATCCCGCCACCGTCGCCGGTGCCGGGCTGAGTCAGGGGCGAGGTGTGGAAGGAGAGGACGACGACGCGCATGGGACGAATTCCGGTGAAGGGCAACAGAGCAGAGCCGAACCGTAGCCCGGCCGTGTCTGCAACACCTACGGCGGGCGGGGTGTTCCCGCTACCCAACAACAGCTTCGTTGGCCGCGACGGTGCTGGCACCGCTGGCGCTGCGGTTTTCCGCCTGGAACGACCGCAGGATTTGGAGCATCGCTCGTTTCTGCGCTTCGCTCAGGGAGCCGTCATCGAGAATCGCCGTGGCCAAGTCGGTGGCGCCAGAAGGGCGTTCGTCGAGGATGCCGGCCTGCACGTAGAGCGTTTCCGCCGAAATGCGCAACGCCTTGGCCAACTGCTGGAGGATTTCGGCCGACGGCTTGCGCAGGCCTCGCTCGATCTGGCTGAGATACGGGTTCGAAATGTCGGCCATGTCCGACAGTTTCCGGAGCGACAGGCGGGCCACACGGCGTTGTTCGCGGATGAAGTCACCAAGTCCGGCCGCACCGGCCCGGAGCGGATCCGAGGCCACCGGCTCGTCGTCGGACTCAGACGACGAGGACTTTGCCAATGCCCTCGGCCTTAGCTGAGGAGACGGTCGACGGTCGAACGCCCCGTCCGGTACCGCTGGACCAGCTCCGCTTGAATGGCGTCGTAAACCTCGTGGAGACGACGGCGTTCCAGGCTCACATCGTGCTCAAGGGTGACCAGCGAATCGGTCAGCGAGCCGAGCGCCTCGTTGTCGAGTCCGTCGACGGCTTCGAAGGCGACCCCGCCGGCGGCGGCGTCGACGCGGCCCGCCGCCCATGCTTCCTGATCGTCACGCGGATTGTCGCTGATTAACCGGCCTCGTACGCCGACAGCCGTTTGTTCGCTACTTCCGGCCAGGACTTTGGTGAGCCGCTCGACGACGGTCCCGGTGCTGGCCATTCCCCGCCGACGGCCGTCGAGTTCGGCCCCGATGATGTCGAGACGGACTTGAGTAAGGCGACGGAGATACGACGCCGCTTCTTCGAGCTGATGGCATTCGGCCCGGCGGGCGCGAAGCTCATCATCGGTCCACTCGACGAGGCCGTCGAGATAGTCCGGCGCGAGAACCCGGTTGAGATGACGATTGGCCACCGTCCCAGGGTACTCGGTGCCACGTTTGCCCCTCCGGACCCAACCAGTCGTGGGCTGGACTAGGAGCCGCCGGAGACCGGGGGGAGGACTCCCACTTCGCTGCGGTCGGACACTGGCGTGTCACGGTCGGCCGGTTCGCCATCGACCCAGATCCGACAAATGGTCAGGACCCGCACGAACTCCGGGCCAAGGGCCACGCCAGCGACGTCGAGAAGCTCCCCCACCGTTGCCGCCGGGGCCTCCCACTCTCGGGTCCCGGCCGCCTCGCGGGCTTGGGCAAACAGTCGGAGCCGGGCCACCGGCCCAACCGTAGCGGCCGACCTCCCGTTACGAATCTTCCGGGGACCGGCCCGTTCGTGCTTCACTCGTGGGCATGTCCGGGCGCTCGAAATCCCCCGTCGGCCCCGGGGCCAGGCGGCCGGGCCGATCGTCGGCGCGGGCGGGGTTCCGGACTCCAGGGGTCCTCCTCCTTCGTCATGGGCTCTCGGAGTGGAACGCCGCCCAACGCTGGCAGGGGTGGGCCGACATCGACCTTGCGCCAGAAGGACGAACCCAGGCCATCGACGCAGCGGCGGAACTGGCCACCTGGCCTCGCACCCTCCCCGTCGAAATAGTGGCGTCGGACCTCGTTCGGGCCCAGCAGACGGCGCGTCCTATCGCGGCGGCGCTCGGCGCCGGCGAGTTTCGAGTCGACGCCGGATTTCGCGAGCGTGGCGTCGGCGAGTGGTCAGGACGGACCACCGCGGAGATCGAACATGTCTGGCCGGGCATGTTGACCCGCTGGCGTGACGGTCACCTGGCCCAGTTGCCAGGCGGCGAGGACGAGACGGCGTTCCGAAGTCGGATCACGATCGCCCTGCGTCATGCCTGCGAACAGGCCGTTGCCAACGCCGCGGCGGTGATTGTGGTCAGCCACGGAGGCGTGATCCGGACGCTGGAACGGCTCCATCACGTGGAGCCACGGCCGGTCGGCAATCTCGGCGGACGGTGGTTTTTCCTTGTCGGCGGCGAAATACGGGGCGGGAGCCGGGTCGATTTACGCGGCCGGGGCCCGACTACCGGAGGCACCGCTCTGTGACCGGCGCCAGGGTCCGTCGCACGCCCGTCGTGACGGTCACCAATCCATTTCCGGTCCGGGTGGTGCGGTCGCGCAAACGCAAGCGGACGGTGAGCGCCCGTATCGTCGACGGCGAGATCGAACTGAGTGTCCCGGCGTGGATGTCGGACCGCGAGGCCGGCGAATTCGCCGACCGGATGCAGGCCAGGTTCGCCCGAAAAAAGGCCCAGACGTCGAGCGATCTCGCCGAGCGGGCCGCGCGCTTGGCGAAGCGTTACGACCTACCCAACCCGGTGGCAATCCGGTGGGTGACCAATCAGCAGAGTCGGTGGGGAAGCTGCTCCACCGCCGACGCCACGATTCGACTGTCCGATCGCATGGTGGGCATGCCCGAGTGGGTCGTCGATGCGGTGATCGTGCACGAGCTGGCCCACCTCGTGCACGCCGACCACGGTCCGGCGTTCAAGGCCCTGGAGGCCCGGTTCGAACGCCAGGCCGAAGCCTCAGCCTTCCTCGACGGTGCGCAGTGGGCAACCGCCCGAGGGCTCACCGGTTCCGTCGCTCCAGACGCCGAGCCCGACGACGGAGAACCCGACGCCATGCCCGAGGTCGTTCCGTCAGCCGACGACTCGGTCGAGTTGCAGCTCCTCGATGGCCAGCTCGACCTCGGACAACTCCGCCTCGATCTCGTCGAGCAGTTCGGGAGTGAACGAAAACCCCGGTGAGCCGGGAGCCAGATCGAGCGGTTGTTCCATCACGAGACCACCGTAACCGCCGCCGTGCCCGCCCCCGAGCCCGCCGCCGGCTGGCAGGTGGGGCACCAGTAGGCCCGGCGGTTGGCGGGCCCCTGCCCTCGGGACACGATGGTCGTTGTGCAGGTACGGCACGGAAGCCCCGTTCGGCCATAGACCCATGGACGGTTGGCCCCGGAGCCGAAGTCACGACCGATGGGATCGCCGAGGTTGGCGGCCATGAGCGTGGCGGCGGTCGAAACCAATGCGCCGAGCTCATCCGCCGTGACCCCCGCGCGCCGGGTCCACGGGTGGAGCCGTCGGAGGAAGAGCGATTCGCAGCGATAGATATTGCCGATCCCGGCCACGATCCGCTGATCGAGGAGGAGTTCACCGAGGGCCAGGTCGGGGCCCGTTCTCTGGGCGCGGGCGACGATGGTGGCAAGGTCGAGCGGCCTCGCCAGCACGTCCGGACCGAGACCGGCGAGCGACGACCTCCGCGCCGTTGCGACCGGCGAGGCCAGCTCCACGACGGGGGCGTTGAAACAGACGGCGAGACGGTCGCCGGCCTGGATCACGACGCGGGCCTGACGGGCCGGGCGTTGCCACGTGGCGTCGGCGGGGTACACGTGCCACGAGCCGGTCATCATCATGTGGGTATGGAGGACGAGTTCGGTGGTGTCGAGCTCGGCGCCGGGAAAGGTCATGAGGAGGTTCTTGCCAACCGCTTCGACGCTGGCGACGGTGCGGCCGATGAGTCGCTCGATCCGGAGACGAGCGTCACGCGCCGACGCGTCCGTGACGACTCGTCCGGCGAGCCATGTGCGCAGTGATGCTGCGGCGCGAAAGATCGTGTCGCCCTCAGGCACGGTGCACCGTCATCCGTCCACAGTGCCAGGCCTGAAGCTGCAAGAGTCATCGGCCATGAGCACGCCGAACCTGATCACGGTTGCCGCCCTCCAGATGTCGATGACGGAGGCCGTCGTCGAAAACGTGGCCACCGCCGAGCGGCTGGTGCGCGTCGCCGCCGCGGAGGGTGCCAACGTGATCCTCATCCCCGAGCTGTTCGAGGGTCCGTACTTCTGTATCGATCAAAAGCCCGCCGACCTGCAACGCGCCCGGCCGCTCGACGGCCATCCGACCATCGCCCATTTCTCCGCTCTCGCCGCCGAACTCGGCGTGGTGCTCCCACTGTCGGTCTATGAGCTGGCGGGCGCCGCGCGATTCAACACGGCGGTGATGGTCGACGCCGATGGCACGTCGCTCGGCACCTACCGCAAGAGCCATATCCCCGATGGTCCGGGCTACACCGAGAAGTACTACTTCTCCCCCGGCGACACCGGCTTTCGCGTCTGGGACACGGCCTTCGGTCGCATCGGCGTCGGTATCTGTTGGGACCAATGGTTTCCCGAGTGCGCCCGGGCCATGGCACTCATGGGAGCCGAGGTCTTGCTGTATCCAACGGCCATTGGCTCGGAGCCGCCCGATCCGACATGGGACTCATCGGGCCACTGGCGACGGGTGATGGCCGGCCACGCCGGCGCCAACCTCGTGCCTGTGGTGGCCGCCAATCGAATCGGCCGCGAGCTCGGCGACGAGAGTGAGATCACGTTCTACGGCACGTCGTTCATCACCGACATCACGGGCGCAGTTGTCGCCGATGCCGGCCGGGGCAGCGAGGCCGTCATCACCGCCACCATCGACCGCCACGCCAATGCAACGCTTCGCGCGTCGTGGGGATTGTTCCGCGACCGACGTCCCGATCTCTACGGCTCCCTTCGCACCCTCGACGGCTCAACCCAACTTCGCTAGTCAGTCGATTGATGGCACAGCCACCGGTGGGGGTGGCCCGATATAGCGGGCGCTCGGCCTGATGATTTTCGAATCGGCCGCCTGTTCGAGGATGTTGGCACTCCACCCAATTACCCGGCTCGACGCGAACGTCGGAGTGAACATCGACGGAGGAAGTCCACACGTGGCCATCACCACGCCGGCATAGAACTCGACGTTGGTGAAGAGCTCACGGCCCGGCTTGAGTTCGGCGAGGAGTTCCACGACCCGTCGTTCGACCTGAAACCCGAGTTCGGCCAGCGGGCCACCGAGACCGACGGCGATGTCACGGAGCATGAGCGAGCGCGGATCGTCGGTGCGATACACCGGATGGCCGAAACCCATAATGCGGTCGCCGCGTTCGATCTTTGGACGGACCACCTCATCAATGCGGTCTGGCGAACCGATTTCGTCGAGCAGTTCCAGAGCGCGGCTTGGCGCGCCACCATGGAGCGGTCCCGACAGTGCCGCGACCCCTCCGACCACGGCGGCCGCGCAGTCGGCGCCCGTCGACGCAATCACGCGGGCCGTGAAGGTCGAGGCGTTGAACCCGTGGTCGATCGTCGAGATCAGATACTGCTCAATGGCCCGCACATGCTTCGGTTCAGCGAGCGCGCCATTCATCATCCACAGATAGTTCTCGGCATAGGTGAGTTCCGGCTGCGGATCGACCGGCATCTGGCCCGAGGCAATCCGGTGAAGCGCACACAAAATCACTGGTGTCAGGGCACACAACCGCAGGACATTGGCGCGCCGTTCGACCGGCGTGAGATCAAGCACGGGCCGCATGCGATCGGCGGCGCCAACCAGCGACAGCGCGGTGCGAAGACCGTCGAGGGGACCGGTCGTATCGGCAAGGATCGGCAGTACCTTGCGCACGGCCGCAGGCAACGTGCGCATGGCGTTCACTTCGTCGGTGAAAGCGCAGCGCTCATCGACGGAGCGCGGCAGGGAACCGTCGATGAGGAGCCGCCACACGTCCTCGAGCGGGCGCTGCTGAGCGAGATCCGTGGCCGAGTATTGGCGGTAGTGATAAAAGCCCTCGCGGCCTCGTACATCGCCAACCTCGGTCTCGGCGACCACCACGCCCTTGAGTCCGCGCGGCACATCGGCCACCACGGACGGGTCGCTGATATTGGCCACCCGCATCAGGTCGCGCAGGGACACCACCCCCACGAGTTCGTCGCCTCGCATGACGGGCGCGTGCCGGTAGCCGCGTTCGCGCATGGTCGCAAGTGCCGCGGCCGCATCGGACTCGGCGTCGACGGTATCGACCGGGCTGCTCATCACCGACGCAACCGTGACAGTGGCGGTGTTCCCCGCGGCGAGGGACCGCAGCACGTCGCGCTCCGTCACGATGCCGACCACCGCCGACCCGTCGACGATCACCACCGACCCGACGCGATGGTCGTGCATTCGTTGGATCGCGATGGCCAGTGTTTCCTCCGATCCAGAAACAACGGCGGGATGGGTCGTGAGCGAGTCAACGGTAGGGATCGTCATGTCACTGATGGTGGGCCGCGACGGAGACTTCGTCAACGTTGATTATCATCGACATTGATTACCGTCAACGTGGAGGAACATTCGCACATGGCTCGTCTCAGCACATCGCAGGCCGCTCAACGCCTCGGGGTGAAACCGGAAACGATCTACGCCTACGTGAGCCGCGGTCTGCTCGACCGGTCACTCAGTGCCGACGGACGCAGGAGCACCTTCTCCGAGAATGACGTCGAGCAGCTCGCCCGACGAGGTCGGCCCCGCCAGTCCAGTCGGTCGCAGGCTCTTGATTTCACCATCACTACCGCCATCACCGAAATCACCCAGACGCACCTCCGCTATCGCGGCTACGACGCCGTCCGTTTGGCTCGCACCGCCACCTTCGAACAGGTCGCCGGTGTCCTTTTGGTCGGTCGACTCACGGAGCACGAATCGTGGCCCGTGCAAAAGCTCGGCGCGCCCCGCAGCAGTTCCGCCTTTGATCACATCGCCACCACCGCGATTCTTGCGGGCGACGCCGATCCGTTTCGAGCCGACCTCGAAGCGAGTTCCGTGGCGCACGCAACACGACGCCTCATCGCGTCCGTCGTCGACTCCCTTCCGGTCCTCGGTGACGGCCGCACCCCGCGCTTGGCGGTCGGCGGGACCAGTTACCGCGGTTCGCTGGCCGGGCGTCTCTGGACCCGACTCACGCCTCGGCGCCCGCGGCCCGGCCTTATCGCCACCCTCAATGCGGCGCTGGTCCTCCTGGCCGACCACGAGCTCGCCGTCTCCACCGTTGGGGTCCGAGTGGCCGCTTCTACGCGCGCCGATCCGTACCGGGCGATCGTTGCCGGGAGCGCAGTGATGAGCGGACCGATGCACGGTGGCGCCAGTCGGGCCGCACGTCGCACGCTCGACGCCGCCATGGCCGGAAGCGGTGGGACGACCCACTCGGTGGAGCGAGCGGCCGCCCAGGCCCTCGAGACGAGCGGCATGTATCCGGGGTTCGGCCACAAGGTCTACAAGAACGGCGATCCACGGGCCGACGTACTTCTCGCCATGGTGCGCGAGGTCGCCGGTGGATCACCAGAAATGGCGACGGTGGATGGGCTCATCGCCACGGTCCGTAAACGTCGCGATGTGCGACCGAACGTTGATCTCGCACTCGCTGCGCTCGGTCTGGTGGCGGGCCTTGCTGAGGACTCCGGCGAGATAATTTTCTCCGTTGCCCGCATCGCTGGCTGGGCGGCCCATGCCATCGAGGAGTACTCGGAAGCTCCCCTGCGGTTTCGAGCGCGTGCCGCCTACGCCGGGTAGCGCGCGCGGGTTTCTGAGACACGCCTTCAGGTGCGACAGCACACGTCTGCGAGGCTCTTACGCATGGAAGAACACCACGTCGATGTCGTTGTTGTCGGAATGGGACCAGGGGGTGAGGACGTGGCCGGGCAGCTGGCAACGTCCGGCCTGCAGGTCGTGGGCATCGAAGACCATCTCGTCGGAGGTGAGTGTCCTTACTATGGGTGCATACCATCCAAGATGGTCATTAGGGCCGCCGATCTCCTGGAGGAGGCCCGGCGGGTAAACGTCATGTCCGGCACGGCGACTGTCACCCCGAACTACACCATCGTCGCCGACCGGATTCGTGACGAGGCCACTGACAACTGGGACGACACCGTCGCCGTCGATCGGTTCGTTGGTAAGGGAGGCGTGTTTGTCCGAGGGCGTGGCCTGCTCGACGGACCGGGCCGAGTCAAGGTCAGTGATCACGTCTACGTGGCCCGCCGCGGTGTGGTGCTCGCCACGGGTACGTCGCCGGCGATTCCACCCGTTGCGGGCCTGGCCGACGCCAAGCCCTGGACCAACCGCGACGTGTTCAAGATTCGCACCAACCCGGCGTCGCTCATCGTGCTCGGCGGCGGCGCCATTGGCTTGGAGCTGGCGCAGGCGATGTCGCGTTTCGGGACCAAGGTCACCGTTATCGAAGCGTTCGAGCGAATTCTCGCTCCCGAGGAACCGGAGTCGAGTGCTCTGCTGACCACCGTGTTGCGTTCCGAAGGAATTGATGTGCGAACCGGAGTCGCGGCCACGTCGGTGGAGCGCAAAGGCGGGCGGGTGACCGTCCTACTGGCCGACGGCAAAAGCGTCACGGCCGACGAAATTCTGGTGGCGGCGGGGCGTACCCCGAACCTGAACGGCATTGGGCTGGACACCGTCGGGCTCGACGAGAATGCGCGACCCTCGATCACCACCGACGAGCACATGCGGGTGCTTGGCGCGGACCAACTCTGGGCCGTGGGCGACATCGCCGGTCGAGGCGCGTTCACGCACATGGCCGTATACGAGGCCGCCGTGGTCCTCGACGACATCCTGGGAAAGACGTCTCCTCGCGTGGCCGAGAACCACGCCGTATCGCGCGTGACCTTCACCGATCCGGAAGTGGGATCGGTCGGAATGACCGAAGCTCAGGCCCGAGCCGCGGGAATCACTGTGCACATAGGTTTGGCCGACTCATCGACGTCGAGTCGCGGTTGGTTGCATGGAGAGGGGAACGCCGGCTTGATGAAGCTGGTCATCGACCTCGACCGCGGCATCCTGGTCGGCGCCACGTCGATCGGACCGCGAGGTGGCGATGTGCTGTCCATGTTCAACCTGGCCGTGCATGCGCGCCTACCAATCAACCAGCTACGCACCATGATCTACGCCTATCCCACGTTCTATCGGGGAGCACTCGATGCGCTCGACTAGCCCGAGAACATGACCTTCGGCCCTAGGAAGTGGGCGAGCGTTCCGAGACGCTGAAGGGGTGAGAACAACGAGCGCACCGTCGGTCCGAGATCCCGCCGCAGACGCGAACCGACCCGCCCACGGAGAGCCGTCGCCGATGGTCGAGGGAGACGCAATCCTCCTCGACGGCTCGACGGTGCACCTTCGCTCGTTGACGGCGGCCGATCGATTGGCCGTTGTCGCGCTGTTCGACTCGCTCTCGCCGGAATCGCGTCGTCGCCGATTCTTCACTGCGCTCAAAACGCTTGAAGGGCCGCTCCTCGATCGACTTCTGCGGGTCGACCACAACGATGCCATCGTCATCGTCGCGGTCCGCAGCGGACGTATCGTCGGCATCGGTCGTGCCAATCGGGAGTTGACCTCTGCCGGCACCGCATCGGACCGGGCCGAGGTCGCGTTCACGGTGGCCGACGAGTTGCACGGGCACGGTATTGCGACCTTGCTCTTGGAGGCGCTGGCCACGCGGGCTCGACTCGTCGACATCGCCTATTTCGTTGCCGTGACGCAGTCCGACAACGGAGCCATGCTTCGCGTCTTCCGGTCCGCCGGCTACGACGCGTTGATCCATCACGATCCCCTTGACCCAGCCCTGATGCTGATTTCGTTTTCCATCAACGAGGACGACGAGTCGCGAGCGGCTCGACGCAATCGCGAACGCCAGGCCGGACGGGCGTCGCTCGAACCGCTGTTGCGGCCTCGGTCAATCGCCGTGATCGGCGTATCGGAGACCAGACTCACGCCGGGGAGACGGGTGCTGCAGGAACTCGTGGCGCACGGGTACACCGGCCCGGTCTTCCCGGTCCATCCGCACGCGTCGTCGATCGAGTCGCTCCCGTGCTTCTCCTCGGTGGCCGCCATCGGCCAACCGATCGACCTCGCCATCATTGCCGTGCCGGCACCGGATGTGATCAACGTCGCCCGCCGGTGTGCCGAGGCGGGAGTCCGTGGAATCTTGGTGCTTTCCGCCGGGTTCGCCGAGGTCGGAGTTGAGGGACGGACACGGCAGATGGAATTGCTCACCGTCGTCCGCGATAGCGGCATGCGATGCATCGGGCCGAACTGCCTCGGCATCGTCAACACGAACGACACCGTTCGCATGCATGCCGTTTTCACCGAACTCGACCTGGCGCCTGGGCCCGTTGCCCTCATGTCGCAGTCCGGAGCCGTGGCCATGGCGATTGCCTCCCTAGCCAAACAGCGCGGCATCGGCTTTTCGTCACTCGTGTCGGTGGGCAACAAAGTTGATGTGAGTGGCAACGACCTGCTCGAGTACTGGGACCAGGATGAGCAAACCAGGGTGATCGCGCTCTATCTCGAATCGTTCGGGAACCCTCGGAAGTTCGCTCGGCTCGCACGAGAGATCAGCCGCCGCAAACCAATCGTCGCCATCAAGGCGGCTCGTTCCGATGCCGGTCGGAAAGCGGCGTCGTCGCATACTGGAGCGCTGGCCGCCCCCGACGCAACGGTCGACGCTCTGTTTGATCAGGCTGGCATTCTCCGGGTCGAAGAGCCCGGCGAACTTCTTGATCTGTGCGTAGCCCTGGACCGGCTCCCACTGCCCGGCGGACGGCGCGTCGCCATCGTGGGAAATGCCGGCGGACTCGCTATCTTGGCCGCCGATGCACTCACCCACGGCGCACTCACTCTCGCCGAATTGGCGCCAGAAACCGTTGCGACCCTAAGAACGCTCGCCCCGCCGAATGCGTCGGCATCGAACCCGGTCGATCTGACCGCGACCACGACGTCGGAGCAACTCGCCGACGCCACGCGCTGCCTGGTGGCCGACCCCGGCGTCGATGCTGTCATCGTTGTCCACGTGCAGGTCGTGACCGACGATGACGACGACATCAGCCAGATCCTCAGCGTGCTCTCGGCCATCGTGACCAAACCGATCGTCGTCGTCTTCGGAGGCGGCAGGGTCGGCACCGTCGGCACCGGCGGCGCCGTTGCCAACGAATCAACCTTGGTGGCCGTGCCGACGGCGCGAGAGGCTGCGCTCCTTCTCGGGCACATGGCGGACCGTCGCCGGTGGCTAAATAGTCAGGAGGACGACGCCCCCGAGATCCCTCCGGCGGGAATTGCCCGCATCAGGTCAATCATCTCTGCCGGCCTGATGACCGGCGCCAACGACGGATGGCTTCCCATCACGGCCGCGTTCGAGATCCTCAATCTGGCGGGCATCGGGGTGGCCGGCCCCGTGCTGGCCACCAATGGCGAAGAGGCCGCAGCAATCGCGGCTGCGATCGGGTTTCCGGTGAGTGTGAAAGCGGCCGATCCCTCCCTGCTCCATCGAAGCGATGTGGGGGCCGTGCGGATCGGTCTCCGCGATGAGTACAACGTTCTGTGCGCATACGAAGCGATCGAGCACGCCCTGGGCGACGCAATGGGTGGCGCGCTGATTCAGGCAATGGCTCCGTCGGGCGTGGAGATGATTCTCGGCATCAGCAACGATCGGCACTTCGGCCCGCTCGTGCTTCTTGGAGCCGGTGGACGGACGGCCGAACTGTGGCGCGACACCGCGCTGCATCTCGCACCGCTCGGACGAAACGCGGCCCGCACGATGATCGAATCGCTGCGGAGCCACCGTCTTCTCACCGGGTTCCGCGGCTCCGAACCGGCCGACCAAACCGCCTTGATCGACGCGCTTCTGCGGGTGGCTCAGGTAGCCGCCGAGTTCCCCGAGATCGTCGAACTCGACGTGAACCCCCTCATCGTCCACACCCGCGGCGCAACCGCAGTGGACGCCAAGATCCGTCTCGCCCCGAATCCAGCTGCGGGAAACGACGAACTTCGCCTCCTCCGCTAGGCCCGACACCCGCAAGTTTGATCATCAGAGTTCGCCCTGAGCGCTCAAGTGATCAAACTCGCCGTTCGCCACCGCTCCGGTTGGCGCGTTCGGATCGACGGACACGTCCCACAACTCTTTGATCCGACGCTTCAGTGTCGCCTCGATGTCGGCGTCCTCTTCAGGAACAAACCTCCGGACGACACCGATCACCGCAGGCACGAGCACTTGGGCGTCGTCCACGGTGATCCCGCCACTCCATGCGGCGGCGACGTCAAGCGCAAGTTCAGTCCGCCACCGCTTCCCGCGTTCTCCGATGACGCGTCGAGCCTTGACGATCACCCGGACGTCTTTTGGGAAGTGGGCCACCAACTGGTCACGCTCCCCCGGTGGAATCTGGGCCAGTACGGCATTCAGCGTGCCTCGCACCGCAGCCACTGCTGGCGGGCCGATGATCCCGATCGCTTCTGCGGTCGCCAGGAGTGCCGTGAGCATCTCCGAACGGGGCGCACCATCGCCTCCATCCGACGGTCTCGAGTCTCCCGGGAGCAGACCGACGTGAAGGTGCGATTCCACAATCAGCACTCCAGGGATCCGGGCCGCTTGGTCCTCGATGCATTCGGCATCGTGCACCGATCCAACGTCACCGTGCAGGAGGACAACAGCCCCCTCGGCCATCACGTGAATTCGAGGTACATCGAGCGCGTGGGTGAGTGGCCCCAGTGCGGTTCGGACCCGATCGGCCAGATCGGGTCCCTCCGGATGGCCAACCAGATGTCGGATCGTGGTGATGGTGAGGACACCTGTCGTGGTCCCGACGATGAGGGTTTGCGGCTTCTTATCGATCATGGTGAGAGCTCCTGGCTCCGCTGACACTCGTGCGGTACCTCCGAGCGTGCTCGGCCGGAGGGGTTGGAGAAAAGGGACCTTGGGCTCTGCTGTCGACGCCAACAGTCCGCTCCACTGTTCCTCCGACGAACCGCGGCGAACACCGCTTCCTCGACGATGCGCCATGCTGAACCTGTGAGCACCGACCTTCGCATCGCCCGCACGATGCTTGCTTCGCTGGCCATCAGCTTCGTCATCAGCGCCTGGGCGCTCCGCCGGCAGGGCGCGTCACCGATTCAGGTGTGGACGTGGCTTGGCGCCGGGCTCCTTGGAGCGGCGCTCATCCCCGCCTTCGAACCGAGCCGAACAGCTATCCAGGTGATCATGTTTGTGATCTACGCCGGCCCTCTTGGCTGGGCTTTGCGGGGCGACCTCCGCAACCGCAACGCCCTGATGGTGGGAATCGACGTGTCAGGCTTTGCGGCGCTCATTGCGTCCCTCGCTCTCGTTCTCCGGTGAGGTCCGGCCAAGCTCGCAAGATTGAACATCAGCGCTCGCTCGGAGCGACGTGGTGATCAAACTCCGCCGCAAACTCTCCGGTCACGTCACCGGCCAGCGCCAGTTTTGAATCGACGCCATGTCCTCGCCGTGGGCCGCGATGTAGCGATGATGTCGCATCCGTTCGTCGACGAGATGTTGACGGAGAATCGGCTCGCGGACACCCAGCCCCGGCACCCGATCGATCACGTCGATGGCGAGATGGAACCGATCAAGATCGTTACGGACGACCATGTCGAACGGGGTGGTCGTTGAGCCCTCCTCCTTGAAGCCGCGTACGTGAATGTTGGCGTGGTTAGCCCGTCGATAGGTGAGCCGATGGATCAGGGTCGGATAGCCGTGAAAGGCGAAAATCACCGGCTTGTTCGTCGTGAACAATTGGTCGAAAGCTCGGTCCGAAAGTCCGTGGGGGTGTTCGCGTTCGCCCTGCAGACGCATGAGGTCAACGACGTTGACAAAGCGCACCTTCAACTCCGGGATCGCCGCACGAAGAATGGATACGGCCGCCAGTGCTTCGAGAGTTGGCACGTCACCGGCCGCGGCAAAGACCACGTCGGGTTCGGTCCCGTCGTCGTTCGACGCCCAGTCCCACACCCCAATTCCGCGCTCGACGTGACCAAGAGCTTCGTCGTAGGTGAGCCACTGTGGCGCCAGTTGCTTGCCGGCAACGACAACGTTCACCGTGTCGCGGCTGCGAAGACAGTGCTCGGTGACCACCAGCAGCGAGTTCGCATCCGGCGGGAGGTAGACCCTCACCACTTCGGCTTTCTTGTTCACCACCAGATCAAGGAACCCCGGATCCTGATGCGAAAGTCCGTTGTGATCCTGACGCCAGACGTGCGAGGTCAGCAGATAATTGAGTGACGCCACCGGCGCTCGCCAACCGATGCCCTGCGACCCCTTCAGCCACTTCGCATGTTGATTAAACATCGAATCAACAATGTGAATGAAGGCCTCGTAGCACGTGAAGAAGCCGTGGCGACCGGTCAGCAAGTAGCCCTCCAGCCACCCCTGACATTGATGTTCCGACAGCACCTCCATGATTCGCCCAGACGGCGAAACGTGTTCGTCGCCGGGTTCAATCCTCGCCACCAGGCAGCGGTCGGTGACTTCAAGAATGTCCTGCCACCGATTCGAAGAGAGCTCATCGGGAGCAAAGACCCGGAAGTTCGCCGATGCCAAGTTGGCCCGCATGACTTCGGCCAAGAACCGTCCCTGAACCCGCGTGGCCTCGGCATCGCCACCGCCTGGAACGGCCACCGCCACGGCAAACTCCGATGGGTCGGGGATAGCCAGATCACGAAGCAGCTGACCGCCGTTGGCATGGGGGTTCGCACTCATGCGACGCAACCCAACCGGCGCAATGTCGTCGAGGTCTTTGCCCGGACGGCCATGGTCGTCGAAGAGATCGCGAGGGTCATAGCTCTGCAGCCACCCTTCGAGCACAGCCAGGTGTGCCTCAGTTGCGGTGTCGAGCAGCGGCACCTGATGCGAACGCCATGTGCCCTCGACCAGCTTGGCGTCAATGACCTCTGGACACGTCCACCCTTTGGGCGAGCGCAGGACGATCATTGGCCACGTCGGGCGCACGACCGTTGACGGCGCGTCGACCGACCGTGCCGTTCGCTGGATCGACCGGATGGAGGCGACACAGTCGTCGACCGCCATCGCCATCTGTTCGTGCATGTCCTGGGGATCATCACCCTCCACGTAGTGCGGGTTCCAGCCGTAGCCGCGCAGCAGATGATCAAGCTCTTCTGGAGGGATCCGGGCCAGGAAAGCGGCGCTGGCAATCTTGTAGCCGTTGAGATGCAGAACCGGCAGCACTGCGCCATCGCGTGACGGATTGAGGAACTTGTTGCCGTGCCAGCCGGTCGCCAGCGGGCCGGTCTCGGCTTCCCCGTCACCAACCACCGCGGTCACGATGAGGTCGGGGTTGTCGAAGGCCGCCCCGAACGCATGGGAGAGCACATAGCCGAGCTCACCACCCTCGTGAATCGAGCCGGGCGTTTCCGGTGCTGCATGCGATGGGATCCCGCCCGGAAAGCTGAACTGACGAAACAGCCGGGCCATACCGGCGGCATCTCGAGTCACGTTTGGATACAACTCCGAATACGTCCCCTCCAACCACGCGTTGGCGACCAAGGCAGGACCGCCATGTCCGGGGCCGGCGAGCAGGATCATCGACAGGTCCTGATTGCAGATCACCCGATTCATATGTGCATAGATGAAATTGATACCCGGGCTGGTACCCCAGTGTCCGAGCAATCGAGGTTTCACATCAGAATGCGCAAGTGGACTCGTCAGCAACGGATTGGCCATCAGGTAGATCTGGCCAAGCGCCAGGTAGTTGGCCGCCCGCCACCACCGGTGCACTGCGTCAAGCGTGACCTTGGTGGCCGGCGCGGTCAGTGGCTCCAGTGTTGGCAGTGTTGGCATCGCTCCATCATCGAAAAGTGTCGATGCCTTGGCCAGTGCCAAGCGTCTTGCGGCGTCGGGACAAAGGTCCCGGTAGTCACCAGGCGGCGATGCGATGAGCTTCGACAGCATGACGAACGGCGTCACGGCCCGGACCGCCGGCGGAAGCGTGCTCGGGCCGATAGTCGCCAGCACACATTGCCGACGCGGTCGCTCCTACACAGCGACTGAGCGCGTCGAGGTCATATCCGCCTTCGAGAAAGAGCACAAGACGTCCGTCCGAAGGTGCGAGTTGTCGTACCCGCACCGCAAGGTCGGCAAAGTCGCGAGCACTCAGCGCCAGGTCGCCGAGGGGATCGTCGCGGTGCGCGTCGAAGCCAGCTGAGACCAGGATCCACGTGGGGCGAAACGCACGAACGGCGGGTTCGATGAGCTCATCGAAGGCGAGCTGGAACACATCGCCGGTGGCACCCGGCGGAAGCGGCACGTTGATCGTGCAACCCGGCGCGTTCGGCCCTCCCGACTCGTGAAGGCTCCCGGTGTACGGGTAGTGCGGTGATTGATGCAGCGAGGTGAACAGGGCGCGGTCATCGTCCCAGAACGCCTCCTGGGTTCCGTTGCCGTGATGGACATCCCAGTCCACGATCGCCACCCGCTCACCAAGATCGACCAAATGGCGGGCAGCCACGGCCACGTTGTTGAACAGACAAAAGCCCATGCCGGCGCTCGGCCGGGCATGATGCCCCGGAGGTCGAGTCACCACGAACGCGCTAGCGGCCCGACCTTCGCGTAGGGCCTCGATTGCTCCAATCCCCGCCCCGGCCGAGAGCAGCGCGGTGTCCCACGAGCCCCGACTGACCGGCGTCGACGCGTCGAGTTCCCCTCCTCCCTTGGCACAGAACGCCTCCAGCGCGTCGAGGTAGGCCTCGTCATGGACCGCAGACAGCTCAACTCGAGTCGCCGCACGCGCGCCCTCTACCAACGCAACATCAAGCACTTCGGCATTGCGCAGACCTCGGAAGGCCGCGTGTGTCCGCGATTCGTTCTCCGGGTGGTTCCCGGTCTCGTGCTGATCACTCTCAACGTTGGAGATCACCAGCAGCGGAGCCGCCACAACAGTCAAACCACGTTCATCCATATCAGTCTCCGAGTCTGCCGTCTGGCCCAGCGCTGTGCCGCTCTGCGCGGCGCGCCAGCCGCGCCTGAATCGGGGCGAAGTTCGGGG
The DNA here is from genome assembly GCA_031368095.1 of Actinomycetes bacterium. Lineage (GTDB taxonomy): Bacteria > Actinomycetota > Acidimicrobiia > Acidimicrobiales > JANYDT01 > JANLQX01. The sequence goes on from JANLQX010000312.1 coordinate 19,194, forward strand.
GGTCGGTCGGCGAGCCGAGACCGACGCCGTCTACCAACGCCATCGTCTCCTCGATCACGTTGACTGCTTGGTTCACTCGATCAATGACCTCAGGAGATCCGACAGCAGCAAGGGCCTCGAGGCTCATCCCGATACCGAAAAGGCGTTGACGAACAAGATCAAGAAGGGCGCGTGCTTCATCTTCACGATCCCTCGCCGCCCCGCTATGGTCGCCCGAGAGACCCTTCTTCACGACACGACCGGCGCGTGGCGAATCGGAGGCATCATCCATCATCATCAATTTCCAAGACTTCGTCGGCTAGGGACTTTCGTCCTGATTGAGCCTCATGGATACGCCGACGAACCTCGTGTCAATGCGGCCCAGGTGAACGAGCGCCCGGACAGGTGCTGAATCGGTATGCGAATCAAATGGTCACGCCGCCCAGGGGCTCGCGCCAACGAGGGCAGGTCGCGCCATCGCGCAATGTGCTGCTCGGCCTGCACTTCTTCGCTGCGCCCCAGCACCATCACACTCCAACCACCATCGTCATCAAGACCGTCCGTCTCGAACGCCACGATCGTATTGACCACTGCCGCTGCCAGCTTTGTCCCGGCCTCCGTGAAGAAGAGAACGCTGTCGTCGGTCGCTTCATAAAAGACGGGAAGGATGACCGGCAACGCGTCAACACTGATTCCGACGCGACCAAGACCGCCAGCGCGCAAGCGCCCCGAACACTCCGATGTCGACATCGCGTCGAGCCACTTCGTTTCCACATTCGTAGTCTCGGCTTGGGCCTCTTCGGCCGAGAAGGGGACTCCGTCCGCAAACGACCGCCGAATGGCCCTTCGCTAGGCCGATGCGATGTTGGGACTTGCGACCCTTCTACCAACGCCTCACCGTGCGTGAAAGTGATGGTCATATGACACCACTGACCGAGAAGCGTCCCCTCGCCGTTGTCGCCTTTGGTGGAAACGCGCTCCTTCCCAAAGGGGACCCAATCACCATTGCTGCTCAGCGCGAACGCGCTGAGTTGGCGGCCCACGCGCTCGCGCCCTTGACCACCACCCATCGCCTCGTGATCACCCACGGCAGCGGCCCCCAGATCGGAGTGCTGGCTCAGCAGGCGGCCAGTGCCACGACGTTTCGAGACATCACGCTCGACGTCCTCGACGCTGAGGTCGAAGCAATGATCGGCTACATCCTCATGCAGGCCCTCGGCGCCGTGCTCGCTCCACCGGTCGTGACCGTTCTTACCCGGGTCGTCGTGGCTCCGGACGATCCCGCCTTCGCCGTACCGACCAAACCGATCGGTCCCTATGTCGACGCCGAAACAGCTGCGCACTTACGAACGTCAGCGGGCTGGACCTTTCTCGAACACCAAGGCCGCCACCGACGCATCGTCGCCTCACCCGACCCGGTCGAGGTGGTGGAGTTGAGCGCGATTCGGGTTCTGGTCGACGCCGGTTTCGTGCCGATTTGCGCCGGTGGCGGCGGAATCCCCGTCGTTCGTTCGGGGGGTGCCCTTTCCGGGGTCGAAGCTGTAGTTGACAAAGATGCTGTTACCGCACTGATCGCTATTGGCCTGAATGCCGACGTGATGATGCTGCTGACCGACGTCGAGGGGCTCATGACCGAGTGGGGCACCGATCATGCCCAGGTCGTGCGAAGGACGGACGCGGCGGCGGTTCGATCGCTCCACCTCGAAGCCGGATCGATGGGCCCCAAGGTTCGAGCGTGCGCCGACTTCACCGCCGCCACCGGACGTCCATCGTTCATCGGCCGCCTCGCCGATGCCGTGGACGTGCTTGCTGGTCGAACGGGCACGATGTTCTCGGCCGAGGGTTAGCTCTGTTCTTTCGCTCGGACGGCGTAGACCGCGGCCTCGGTCCGACGCGAGAAGCCAAGCTTCGACAGCACCGACGACATGTAGTTCTTGACGGTCTTTTCGGCAATATGCAACTGCTGTCCGATCTGGCGGTTCGTCATTCCTTCGGCCACGAGATCGAGGATGCTGCGCTCGAGCTTCGTGAGCGACACGAGCTTTGGATCTTCACGAGCCGTTGGGTTACGAACGCGTTCCAGGAGCTGGCGCGTCATGGCTGGATCGATCAGTGACTCGCCGGCCGCCACCCGCCGCACCGTGTTGGCAAGATCATTGCCGCGCACCTGTTTGAGAACGAACCCGGCAGCGCCGGCAAGTACCGCCTGGAACATCGCCTCCTCGTCAGAGAACGACGTGAGCATGAGACAGGCAACGTTGGGCATTGCCGAGCGAACATCTCGACAGACCTCGACGCCGCTGCCATCGGGCAGCTGCACGTCGAGGATGGCAACGTCGGGCGACGTGGCGCTGATGCGGGGAACCGCATCGGCGCAGAGCCCCGCCTCCCCGACCACCGTGATGCCACCGGACGCTTCTAGAAGGGACCGAACCCCCTGCCGGACTACTTCGTGGTCGTCGAGCAGAAACACTCGAATCGGTCGCTGCTCAGACTGATCGTTGTCCACGAGCGCAGTTGAACACATGGCCGGTACCCGGTCCAAGGGACCATGGTCCCGAACGTTGTTGACCTCGTCGCACTTACGGTGCGCTTGGAACGAATTCGGCGGCGGTGCGTCGGAAACCCCAGGCCGCGAGCAAGGCGAGAAGGGCGGCGGCAACAAACGCCGCCATCGAGGCAAGGGTGGCGATGCGACTCACCACGGACCAGCCCCAGGCGTACAGCAGGAGACCCCGCAACGTCTCGCCGCGGAAGAGCGCCTGGGTTTGTCCATCGAGGGCAACGGCCTTGGTATCGAGGACACCCGAATCCGCCGTCTTCGCCGTCTTCGCCGCATCCGCCGCCGCCCGGGCGGCGCGAGCCTCAGCGCTCGTCTCCGCGTACGTCTTCGCGCTGTTCACGTTGCTGAGGTGAACGGCAATGAACTCATTCGCGTACGCCTTGGCCTTTGGTCCGCTGTTGACGACCTGGCCGCCGTAGCGCTGCAGGCCGGGGTAGGTCTTGGCGTCGAGGGCCGGGCTGTTCGCCGCCGGGAAGGTAATCCGCTGTGCCGCGAGTTGGTCGTGAACCATGTTGGAGCCGAAGCTGCCCCCGCGCTGCAACAGCACGGCGGCAATCAGCAGAACGATGGCTAGCAAGCCCTCCAACAACGCACGCCGGGTCCGGCCATGTTGTTCGACGGTGGCCACAAGGCGCGATCCATCTTGTCGTGAAAGTGGGTTCGTAAGCGGACTGGCAATCGATGACATGTTCAAGCTCCCGTTATCGCCCCGACGGATGCCAGGACTGCAACCCACGATGACGCCGGGAACGCAGTGACGTGAAGGGCCGAACGGCAATCCTCACCAGGACTTCCGACTCCCGTGTTTCAGACGCCGTTCTTTGGGGTAAACAGGCGTCAGTATGCTCTCCTTTGGCGCCGTCGTCGCAGCGATCGATACGTTGCCCCTGCCGTCTCTGGCGCTCCCGCTGCTTGATGCCGCCCCCGACGGGATGCTTTTGACCAACGCCGCCGGAACCATCGTGTTGGTCAACAAGCAACTCGAAGCCCTCTTCGGATACACGAGGAACGAGCTCGTAGGAACGGCCGTTGAGCGCCTTCTTCCCGAACGCTTCCAGGGTGGCCATACCGCCCATCGTCGGGAGTACCACCGCAATCCGCAGCCACGATCAATGGGTTCGGGCCTCGACCTGTGGGCGCGACGAGCCGACGGCTCAGAGTTCCCGGTCGAGATCAGCCTCAGCCCGGTCACCGAGAACAGTGAGGTGTTCTACTTCGCCTCGATTCGAGATGTGACTGACCGGGTCGAGACGGAGCGACAGCTACGCGAGACCGAAGCAGCGTTTCGGGCCTCATTCGAAGATGCACCCGTCGGCATGATGATCGTCGACCTGGAGCCGTCGGGTGGTCGAACGATCCAACAGGCGAACCGAGCAATGGGCGCGATGCTCGGCCTCTCGGCGGAGACACTCCAGGGCATGAGTGTTGACGATGTCGCGCACCCCGACGACAACGACACGGCGAAAACAGCGGCCTCGGAAATGCTGGACGGCACGCGTCGTGAGCAACAGACGGAGCGCCGCTTTCGTCGCGCCGATGGCACCTTCGGTTGGATGGAAGTACACGCTCGGGCCATTGTGCGCGGGGGCGCGCTCCAGGTCCTCACTCACGCGCTCGACGTAAGCGACCGACACGCAACGGAGCAGGCCCGGGAGCGGACGGTGGCCTGGACCGCGGCGCTGGCTGATACGCGTCGCTCGTTGCTCGACGGTGAACTGCCGGCGACCGCGCTGACCAACCTCAGCGAACAGGCCCGACGGCTCGCTGCCGCTGACCATGCGTGGGTTACTGAGGACGGAATTGGTTTCGAAGCGACGAACGACGCTCGTCGTCTTGAACTCCCGCTCGGCCCCGGGGTGGGAGGCAAACCAAGCACCCTGATCCTCACGAAAGAGAGCACCGGAGCAGTCTTTGCGCCGGACACCATCACCGCCGTCACGAACTTCGCGGAGCAGGTAGTGCTGGCCGTCGAAGCGAGCAAGTCGCGTCAGAACCAAGCTCGGCTCAATATTCTCGAGGATCGCGACCGCATCGCTCGTGACCTGCACGACCTCGTGATCCAGCGTCTGTTTGCGGCAGGCCTCGGTCTGCAGTCTCTCGCCGCTCGGACCGAAGCTACGCCGATCAGTGATCGACTCGAAGCCACCGTTACCGAGCTCGACAACATCATCCGCGAGCTCCGCTCAACGATCTTCGGTCTCGGCCGAATTGACCGGGTCACATCGGTTCGCCAGCAGATCACCGACGCCGCCCTATCTCACACCGAGGCGCTCGGCTTTTCCCCTCGGGTCACCTTCAACGGCGACGTCGACGAACTCCCACTGGCCGTCGTCGAACAGCTCCTCCCGACGTTGCACGAAGCATTGAGCAACGTCGTTCGCCACGCCGCCGCCTCCTCGGCCAGCGTTACCGTTGACCTCAGAACCGATCGCGCCGTCCTCGAAATTCTCGATGACGGCATCGGCATAAATGACGACGGCATCCGAGGAAATGGCCTCACCAACTTGATCAGCCGAGCACGTCGGATCGGTGGGGACTGCGTTGTTGAACGCCGCGTCAATGGTCAGGGCACCGCCGTGGTTTGGACCGCTCCCCGCTGAAGGCTGATTTCAGGCCTTAGGCCCGAAATGGAACGGCGCGATAGGTCTTCGCCAGGTCGACCACGGCCACATGAGCGGGCTCTGGATGCAAGATGGTGACCATGACCGGCACCGGTGAGGTGGCCAGAAGTTTTCTCGTCGTGCTGCCGAAAACAAGTTGATGTATACGGTCCATACCGCGGCTGCCGACGCAGATCACCGACCCCGGCACGTGCTCGGCCACGTCGACGATGGCCGTCGCCGGGTGCTTGGAGTGCACCACGTCCCAGTTCTTCTCCCCGGTCGTTTCCATCGCCAGGGCTGTTTGGTGGACGAGCGAAACCTCGATGAGATCCTCCGGGAGTTTGAGGTCTGGATCAACGACCTGGATCACGGTCACAGCAGCTGCCATAACGGCGGCAAGTCCACCGGCGATCTTGGCTGAGTAGGCCGACTCCGGGGTTCCGTCAATGCTCACCACGAAATTGGAGAAGTCGGTGTCGGGCCGGCAATGGGGTCCAACGGCCAAAACTGGAACCGTGCAGTACGAGAGCACGTCGGACGTTGATGTTCCCAGAATCAGGTCCCACGCCCCAGACACGGCGCTGGCGGTCATCACGACCAGCGATCCAACGGTGGCGACGTCATTCAACGCATCGGCCACCGATGGGGCCCGACGTAGTTCGATGTCGAGCACGTTCACGCCCAGCCCGTCGAGCTGCGTCGCAAGTAGTTCGCGGCGTTCTCGCAAGTCTGTGTCAGGTTTGACGGCGGAGACGACCCGAATCGGTGCGCCGAGTCGATGAGCAAGTACATCGGCCACGGCGAGCGCACGAAGGTTCGACGTTCGACCGCCTAGAGGAACGAGGATTTCACTGAAGGGGATCCGAGTCATGGATTGATTCTCACGAACGCCGAATGCCCGTTCCAGGGCCATCGGTCCCGCTCGGCGGGGACATGAGTCGCACGTGCGTCCTCAATGCAGCACGTGGTGGAGCTGACTCAGGACGGTTACCGCAACGATGATGGCACCGGCAAACACGGCATTTATCTCGGCCAGCCGGAACAGTTCTCCGCCACCCACCGGTGGATCGTCATTCACCATGGCACCCACGCTGGCCAGGCGAACCTCACGGGTGCGCCGCACCGGAGACGGCGACAGCAGTCCGGCGATCCTCCACGTCGTCACCATCGACGCCATCACGATGAGCATCTTGAACACAAAGACGGCGAGGTAGGCGCTTCCCAAACGGCTGGCGAGGAGTTGCGACGGGTGGAGTAGTCCCGCCGACGACCGTTGCACGTTCTCGAGTCCGGAGAAGGTAGCGACCGCCAGGCCTCCACCGGCTAGGAGCCGGTAGCGGGCGGAAATGAATTCGACGACGGCTCGTCGACCGGAACCGTGACCAAGCCGACCGGCCAGCGCCAGTCCGAGAACGGCAAAGATCCAAGCTGCCGCTCCGAGTGAGTGGGCCAGCATCGAGCCGAGACCGACCGGATCAAGCCGTTCGACGGCAGCCACGTGTTGCTCACTGGCCAGATGCGAGGTCGGCGCGGTGCCGGTGTCGGCGCGATACCCGGCCGGGGTGTAGCGATCAAAGAAGGTCGGGTCTTGGGCCAGCATCGCTCGACGTGACGGAGAGGCGGAAGAACCGTGGGCGCCGGCCACGGCACCGGTGCCATCGATCTTCGTAGTGAACAGATCGACCCGGTTGACCGGACTGTGCACTCTCACCACGAGTACCCAGTCCCCATCAGCCGGGAAGCGGACGGTCGCTTGGTATCCCATGCCGTCGGAGCGCAGCGGGGTGGTCGGCACACGAAGGTCGGGATCGGCCCCCAGTCCGCCGAGGTCGAGATCAGCATCAGGAATCGACGTGCCCTTCTCATCGTCCAACAGCACTTCATACGTATGCGTTGCTCCCTGGGACTGGACCTCTCGAAGCCGAACTGAACTCGACGAAGGTGCCGCCGTCACCGAGGAGCCCGCCGCACTACTAAGCGCGCCTACTAGTCCAATCAGCACTGCACCGCGGCGAAAGGCCCTCATTTCGGTTGCACCAACCAGACCGTCGTCATGCCGTGGAGACCGGCTTCGGATTCGGCGTGCGTGAGGATGTGACAATGAAAGGCCCAAGCTCCCGGATACAGCGAGGTCACAATCACGTCGTAACGCTCACCCGGAGCGATATTCAGGGTGTCCACGTCGTAGGGCTGGGGAAGAAAGTTGCCGTCCTTTGCCACCACCGTCATCCGATGTCCATGAAGGTGCATCGGGTGAATGATGAGCCCTTCGTTCATGAAGCGGACCAAGGTCTTTTCACCCACTTTCGCCACGATCGGGGCGGTTGCGGGGAAGCCTTTACCGTTGATCGAAAAGCCGAGCGGGCCGTCGGACAGAATTTCTGTGTACTCCGTGTCATGCGCCGCAAAGGCCGGAACCGGGGTGCTGGTGCAGTCCACGATGAACCCTCCGAGTAACCCGAGCGGAACTTGGGTGTCGGCGGAGTGGTGGGAGTGATACATGTGTGACCCGCAGTTGATCGGAGTCAGTGTGTACACATACGTTTGCCCGGGCTTGATCGGATCCTGCGTCACGAACGTCACGCCGTCTTGTTTGTTGTCGGCGATCTCAAGTCCATGAAAGTGAATCGACGTTGACTCCGGCAAGTCGTTCTTCAGTCGAACCTTCACTGTCTCTCCCTGCTTGACACGAATCTGCGGGCCGGGAACGACACCGTTATAGGTCCACGCCTCCATTCGCTGGCCCGGCGAGACCTCCCACTGCACCACCCTGGCGGTCAAGTCGAACACCTTTGTGCCATTCTCTACGGTCGGTTGCAGCGGCTGCCCACCCAGTCCCTCCGTCTTGGCCGGGGGTCCCGCCAAGAACGCCTTGACCACCGCCGCATGAGCTCCATCGATGTCCTTCTTCGGGGCGTCGGTGGCCACCGTGGCCGAGCCATCGGCACCTGCGGCCGCCGGCCCCACACCATCGGGTCGGGGGACGACGGTGAACGCGCCGGTCATCCCGATATCAACATGACCGGCCACGGCGCAGTACCACTTGTAGGTGCCAGGCTCCAAGGATCCGAGGTCGAGATTGGCCGACGTGCCTGGCGCGATGTCCGCCGTCTTGGCGACGCCATCGATCACCAGGCTGTGCTTGACGGTTCCGTTGTTGGCCACGCGAAGTCTGATCGGCCCGGCCGGGAACGACTCGCGATCAGACCGGATCTTGAAATCGGTCAGTGCCACGCGAGCCTCCGTGATGGCCGGAGCCGACGCCGTCTTCACCGTGGAACCGCCGTCGTGGCGCACACTGAAGCCAAACGCCACGACGGCGACGATCGCCGCCAGCCCCGCCGTCATCAAAGCAATGAAGGCAACGCCTACCGCCGAATCGTTGGGAGACGAACCCGGTGAAGCCGTGGGAATAGTCGGTGAGGTCATGGCCCCAATGGTGAACGGCGAAGGCACCGTCCCAAAGGGCGGTTGGACCCGGCGCCGCGCCGCGCAAGGCCCTTGCGACGGGGACGTTGGGCCCTACGACGTCGCTCGACTGCCGCCACATGCTTGCTCCATGAACGTTGGATCAATCGTGGTTGGCATCGACGGCTCGACGGCGAGCGTGGCAGCTCTCCAGTGGGCCCTGGAAGAGGGCAAGCTTCGATCCACCCGGGTCCTTGCCGTAACCAGTTGGACGTACCCGAGCATGGTCTTCGCTGATGCGTATTTCCTTCCGGCGGCAGACGCAATCCGCGAGGAGGCCAGCGCCATCCTTGAGCACGCCATCGCCGACGCCACCGTCGAAACGACGGTGCCCGACTACCTCGACCGACTGGTGAGCGACGATCCCCCGGCGCGAACGCTGCTCGATCTGAGTGTCGGCGCGGCACTCGTCGTCGTGGGCGCACGCGGACACGGTGGCTTCGTCGGCCTCCTGCTCGGATCCGTGGCCACCCAGGTCGTCAATCACGCAACGTGCCCGGTGGTCGTCGTTCCGTCGCCGCCCATCGGCTCTCAGGATCCCGGTGTGACCCACACGACGGCGACTTGATAGACATCCACTCAACTTTTCACGCAGCGGGAATAGCTGATCGGGGAAGTGGGTTGGCTCCTTCACAACATCTGGGTTGACTCGACGTCCATCGTCGGCTCATCCCGCCGGAACGTTCAGGAGTCCCATGACCACGTCAACCACCCCATCTCGCGCCTCCACCCCGGCGGCGGCGGTGCGCATCGTTCCGGTGCTTCCCCTTCCCTCCGGAGTGGTCCTACCGGGCCAGGTCGTGACTATTTCGCTGGAAAGCGACGAAGCGAAGGCCGCCGTCGACGGTGCCCTCGGCCATGAACGGCGCGTCCTGCTCGTGCCCCGGCCCGACGGGCGCTACGCCTCGGTGGGGGTCATCGGCCGTATCGAGAACGCCGGTGAACTACCCAACGGAACCCGGGCGATCGTCGTGCGGGCCACCCGCCGCGCCCGACTGGGAAGCGCGGTCGCCGCTCCGGTGCCAACCACCGGCGCCGCAGTCGAGGCGGAGGTCTTGTGGCTCGAGGCAATGCCGGTCGACGAAACTGCGCCGGCGGCATCGCTGCGCGAGGAAATGCGTGAGTACCGGGCGCTCGTCGAAACCATGGTCGAGCGCACCCAGAACACCCGGGTGTCGATCGATCTCACACAGGTCGATGATCCGAGTCAGCTGGTGGACACCATTGCCTACTGGCCCGAGCTCTCCGTCGACCGTCGTGTGGCGGTGCTCGAGACGATCGACGTGGCCGACCGATTTGCCCTTGTGGCCGAGTGGTTGCGTGACGCCATTGCCGAACACGAGGTCAAGCAAAAGATCGCCCAGAGTGTCGGCGAGGGCATGGAACGTCAGCAGCGCGAGTTCTTGCTCCGACAGCAGATGGCGGCGATCCGCAAGGAACTCGGCGAGGGAGACGACGGCGCCGATGCCGCCACCGACTACCGCACCCGCATCGTGGCGTCCACCATGCCCGACGCGGTGCGCCCCGCGGCCACCAAAGAGGTCGACAAGCTGGAACGACTCAACGAACAGAGTCCCGAACAGGGCTGGATCCGCAATTGGCTCGACACCGTGCTCGACCTCGCCTGGGGAGTGGAGACCACCGACCTTCTTGACATCACCGCCGCCCGCTCCGTACTCGACGCCGACACGACCGGCCTCGACGATGCCAAGGACCGGATCGTGGAATGGCTGGCCGTCCGCAAGCTCCGGGCCGATCGCGATGAGCGCAACGCCCGCCTCGGCGACACCGCCGTCGCTCCATCGCCGACGGCATCGACCACCGATGCCGACCAAGCCGATCAAGCCGGTCGAAACGTGATCGAACCCGAAGGTGAGGTTCTTGGAACGGCCGACACTGGTCTCACGGCCGGAACCGCCATCGGCGCACGGGTGTCGACCAAGCGTGGGGCCAAGGGCGCGATCATCCTGCTCGTCGGTCCCCCCGGTGTCGGCAAGACCTCGATCGGCGAAAGTATCGCCCGGGCCCTCGGCCGTTCCTTCGTCCGGGTGGCGTTGGGCGGCATCCGTGATGAAGCCGAAATTCGCGGGCACCGTCGCACCTATGTCGGTGCGCAAAGTGGTCGATTGGTGAAGGCGCTCCGGGAAGCAAAATCAATGAACCCGGTGATCCTGCTCGACGAACTCGACAAGTTGGCCACGGGATGGTCGGGAGATCCGGCCGCGGCGTTGCTCGAAGTTCTCGATCCAGCCCAGAACCACACCTTCCGCGATCACTATCTCGAAGTGGATCTTGACCTCTCCAATGTGGTGTTCATCGCCACCGCCAACACCCTTGATTCCATTGCCGGACCGCTCCTCGATCGAATGGAGATCATCACCGTCGACGGGTATACCGATGACGAGAAGGTCGCAATCGCTCGCAATCACCTGCTTCCCCGCCACCTGGTCGAGCACGGACTGGACCACGGAGACGTCCAAATATCGGACTCCGCGCTGCGCTTGATGATCGAGGGCTATACCCGCGAAGCCGGTGTTCGTTCTTTGGAACGCACCCTGGCGAAGCTCCTCCGAAAAGTGGCCCTGCAGCGCGCCACTACTGGTGTCGACGCCACGTCAGCTCTGGTGATCAGCGAAAAAGAACACGTCACCTCCCTGCTCGGTCGGCCGAAGCGCACGACCGAAGAAATTTCGTCGAGGACCGCACAACCGGGCGTGGCTACCGGTCTTGCCGTCACTGGTGCCGGTGGCGATGTGCTCTTCGTCGAGACCACGTCGATGCCGTCGACCGGTGAACTGGGAATCACCGTGACCGGACAGTTGGGAGAGGTGATGAAGGAATCCGCGTCGCTGGCGATGTCGTTCGTTCGAGCCAATGCTGAGGTCCTCGGTATTGATCCGGCCCGCCTGGAAGGCCGGAGACTGCACGTCCACTTTCCGGCGGGCGCGGTTCCGAAGGACGGTCCGTCGGCGGGCATCACCATGACGACGGCCCTCGTCAGTCTTCTGACCGATCGGCCGGTGAAATCCACCGTCGCCATGACCGGAGAGGTCACGTTGCAAGGCAAGGTTCTGCCGATCGGTGGGGTCAAGCAAAAGCTCCTTGCCGCCCATCGAGCGGGAATCAAGACGGTCATCATTCCGGCCCGCAATGAGCCAGATCTTGACGATGTTCCAGCTCACATCCTTGCTGCCCTTGACGTTCATCCCGTCGAATCCGTCCACGATGTCCTTCGTCTTGCCCTGGCCGAAAGCGCCGCGTGATGGCCAAAACTTCTTTCCGGAACCATTTCGATGGAGCGCGTTCGTTCTAGGCCGTACTTTCTGCCAAACTGTCCGCTATGGCAACTAAAGCTGCAAAAAAGAAGACTATGTCCAACGAGCACAAGTCGGCCTTGGCCGTCGGTCGTACTCAGGGACGTGCGGTTCGGAACTACCTCGAAGCACTTGAGGCTCACAAGCCCAAGCGGGGCCGCAAGCGCACCCCTGATTCGATCAGCAAGCGCCTCGCCACGATCGACGTTGAGATCGATGAAGCCGGCCCCATGGATCGCCTTCTCCTCGTCCAGGAGCGGACCGATTTGCAGAACGAGCTGGAATCACTCGAGGCCGGCATCGATCTTGCCGATTTCGAAGAGGCCTTCATCGCCGAAGCGTTGGAATTCAGCGAGCGCAAGGGCATCAGCTACGCCAGCTGGCGCGAGCTTGGCGTTGAGCCGGCCGTGTTGAAGGCTGCGGGTATTCGTCGCAGCATGTAATCCGGCAACATGTAGTTCTCGGGCGCCATCGCCCACCGTGTTTTACTGACCGACCCGACGACTTCGTCGGGTCGGTTCCGCGCTCGGGCGGTTACGAACCAATCGCCTCGGCGCTGGCAATCACGCGATGACTATGGCGCAGCACGCGACCCAGACTGAACGCCTCATCCAGGGCCGATTTGCTCAAGGTCAGGTTGGGTTCGGCGTCGAGGAGTTGGCGGAACGACGTCTCCGTGTCCCAGGACTTCATCGCCAATTCCTGCACGATCCGGTAGGCATCGTCTCGCGACATTCCCGAACCGACAAGGGCCAGCAGCACCGATTGGCTGAACACCAGTCCGAAAGAGGCATCGATATTGGCCGCCATCCGCTCGGTATCGACGAAGAGCCCGTCGATCACGGATCGTGCCTTGGCGAGCATGTAGTGGGTCAGCAAACACGTGTCGGGCAGGATCACCCGCTCGACCGATGAGTGGGAGATGTCGCGTTCGTGCCACAACGCCACGTTTTCGAATCCGGCCACGAGATTGCCCCGCAAAATCCGGGCCAGTCCGGCCAACCGCTCGGCGGTGATCGGATTTCGTTTGTGGGGCATGGCCGAGCTGCCCTTTTGGCCCACTCGAAAGGGCTCACGGACCTCGCGCACCTCGGTGCGCTGCAGGTGCCGGATCTCGACGGCGATCGTCTCGATGGTGGCGCCCGTCGACGCGCACGCGCTGAGGAATTCGGCGTGACGGTCGCGAGCCACGACCTGGGTCGCCGGAACCGGCGTTAGGCCTAGTCGTTCGCACACATACGATTCCACCGAAGGGTCAATGTTCGAATACGTGCCCACCGCGCCGCTGAGTTTGCCGACGGCGATGGCTTCGCGAGCCCGCCGTAAACGGGTGCGATCACGATCGACCGATAGTGCCCACAGGGCCAGCTTGGCGCCGAAGGTGGTCGGCTCGGCGTGGATGCCGTGGGTCCGCCCCATGCATGGCGTGTCGGCGAACTCCACGGCTCGACGTTGCAGCGAGGCAATCAACGCCGAAGCTCCGTCGATCAGGAGGTCGGCCGACTCGGTGAGCGCCAGACACAAGGCGGTGTCAACCACGTCGGTCGAGGTGAGGCCGTAGTGGATCCACGACCCGGCCGGGAAACCGATCGACGCCTGCACGATGTCGACGAACGCGGCGACATCGTGATCGGTAATCTTCTCGCGTTCGAGCACTTCGTCGGCGGTGGCACTGGCCCGAGCCCGACACACGGCGGCATCGGCGGCGGGCACCACGCCGAGCGCAACGTGGGCCTCGGTGGCCAGCAGTTCGATCTCCAACCAACGGGCGATCTTGGCGTCATCGGTCCAGATGGCCGCCATCTCCGGGAGCGAGTAGCGGTCGATCATGGGAGGGCGATCATCTGGTCGCGGGCCGGGCCGATGCCAAGCATCGACACGCGCACGCCGCTGGTCTCGGCGAGACGCCGAAGGAACGCTTGCGCGTTCGTCGGAAGCTCGTCGAAGCGCCGACACGACGTGGTGTCGGCCTGCCAACCGGGCAGTTCCTCATAGACCGGTACGGCGCGTTCGAACAGGCCGAGATCGGCGGGGAGAAACTCGTGGCGCACTCCGTCGATGTCATAGGCCACGCAGATCTTCACCACGGGCAGTGGATCGAGGATGTCGAGCTTCAGAATGGCCAGTTCGGTGAGCGAGTTGAGGCGCACGGCTTGGCGCATCATCACTGCGTCAAACCAACCAGCGCGACGACGGCGGCCGGTCACGGTGCCAAACTCGTGACCGCGTTCAACAATGTCATTGCCGATCGCGTCGTGGAGTTCGGTGGGAAAGGGTCCGGCCCCCACGCGGGTCACGTAGGCCTTGGCGATACCGACGATTCGGGTGAGATCTCGGGGACCCACGCCGGCACCAGCGCAGGCGGCGCCGGCGATGGGGTTCGACGATGTCACGAAGGGATAGGTGCCGTGATCGATGTCCAGGAACGTGGCTTGCGCGCCCTCGAAGAGCACTGCCTTCTGGGCGGTCAAGGCGCGGTGAATCAGGTCGACGGTATCGGCGACATAGGGCGCAAGGCGCGGCGCGAAAGTATCGAGATACTCGGCCGCCACGTCGTGCTCATTGATCGGGTCGGCGTCGAACACCTTCGTCAGGATCAGATTCTTTTCCACCAATGCGTAGCGGAGGCGTTCACGAAAACGGGTGGGCGACAGCAGGTCCTGCACGCGGATTCCCTCACGGGCCACCTTGTCGACGTAAGCGGGGCCAATCCCGTTCTTGGTCGTACCGAGTGCCCGCTCACCGCGTTGCGCTTCAGCGAGGGTGTCAAGCACCTGATGCCACGGCATGATGAGGTGCGCGTTGGTGCTGACTCGCAGGCGTGAGGTGTCGATGTCGGCGCCGCCCAGCATGTCGAGTTCGGCGAACAGGGTGGGGAGATGCAGAACCACGCCGTTGGCGATGATCGGAATCACGTGGGGATACAGGATCCCCGACGGGGTCAGCCGAAAGGCGAACTTTCGGTCACCGACAACGACCGTGTGTCCGGCGTTGTGGCCACCCTGGTACCGCACGACCACGTCGGAGCTCTCACTGAGCAGGTCGACGACCTTGGCCTTACCTTCGTCGCCCCACTGTGTGCCGACAACAACGGTTCCAGTCATATCGGTGCGTCACGCTACCCCGCCAGCGCCGCGGTCCCACCCCGATGGGGAAGAGACGTGGGCATATGCCGGGAGACCGGCACCGCGAGAACGACCGCTGCCGCGGCAATCACGTACATCACTCGTGTGCCGGAGCCGTCGTCGGCAACGACGGCGGCGAGCACCACGCTGGCGACGATGCTGCCAACGTAGCGACTGGCCGACAGCACTCCGGCGGCCACTCCGGTGCGCTCCGGGGGCACCGTCTCGAGCCCGGCGGAAACCATCGATGGCGAGGCAAACCCCAAGCCCACCCCGAAGAGCGCGAGGGCCATGATCAGCACGGACGGGGCAACGTCGACGCCATAGGGCACCAGCACGAGAGTTCCGGTTGCGGCGACCACCAGTCCGGCCGCGATCGCCCGCTTCTTGCCATGACGATCACCGAAGCGACCGCCGGGCGGCCCCATCACGATCAAACCAATCGTCAAGGCCGAGAGCGCAAGGCCGGTAGTTCCCGAACTCCAGCCCCGATGATCGAGCACAATCGGAGCGATCAGGAGAAACGAATACTGACCAAGATTGGCCAGGGCCTGGGTGAAGAAGGCGGCAACAAAACCGGTCCTCACATCATTCGTACGTGTACGTACTATTGTCTCAGAAGGCTTGACATTGGTGAGAACTCGTGCGGGGACGGACACCCTGAACAACACGGCGAGAGCGACCGCCGCGATCGGAACGTTGGCCACGAAGATCGCCTTCCACCCAAAGGCCGAAACCAACACGCCGCCGATGATCGGTCCGGCGGCGGCTCCGACTCCGACAACCGATCCGAGAATGCCAAACGCGTGCCCCCGCTGCTCGGGTCGCGTGATTGACCGCAACATCGACTGCACACTCGGAGCGAGAGCTGACGCGAACACGGCCTGCGAACCACGGGCCACGACGAGCCATCGAAACGTTGGTGACAACGCGGCGCCGACCGAACAAAGCCCAAAGCCGAGCAGCGAGATCATGGTCAGCCGCTTGTTGCCGATGGCGTCGCTGAGTCGGCCCGACAATGGCTGACCGATCAACATCGCCACGAGATACACGGTGATGAGCAGGCCCGCGTGGCCGCGCCCGATCCCAAAGCTGCGAGCCAGCTTCGGGAGGGCGACGGCCACCATTGTTGAGTTGAGCGGGACCAGGCCCGACGCCAGCGCAATGCCAATGATGGTGCTGCGGGGCATTGTCGGCTCCGCGTTGGGCCGGGCCTCAGGGCCGCGTGAGTCAGGCAAGTACGAGCACTTGCCCGGACCGACCGTCGACGCGAACACGGGAGCCGTGGGGAATACGTCGCGAGCCATTGGTCGTGCCGACCACGGCCGGAAAGCCGAGCTCGCGAGCCATGATCGCAGCATGGCAGGCGAAGCTGCCATGGTCAGTCACGATGGCGCCAACGAGGTGGATCATGGCGTTGAAGGCTTCCCCGGTGGCCGAAGTCACCAGCACGTCGCCCTCCTGGAGCTCAAAGAGATCCTCGAAGTTGTGCACCACATGGGCCCGACCTTCGTAGACGCTGGCCCCAACGGGGATTCCTTGGATCATCGTCGCGGTCCCGGCCGCCTCCGGCAGTTCACCGAGGATGGCGTCGATCATGAACCCAACGGCCGACATGAGGCGAGCCATTTCCGGCGGGAGCCCGTCGACCGATGGCGGCTCAGGCATGGGCGGGCCAATGAAGCGCGGGGCGCCGCTCAAGGTGAGCGCGGTGCGCTGCGTGGCACGGGTCTGGAGTTCCGTAGTGGTCGGGGTCGCGCTCCCATCGACGAGGCCGAGAAGTTCGACGAAGCTGGCATCGAGCACATCGTTGGCACTGTCCACCCGGCCACGCTCGACCAGCCGTCGGCCAAGTTCCAACATGGCGAGACGCATGAGTCCGAACGCCGATACGTCGCTGAAGATGCCTCGCTCATCGCGCAGGCGATACATCGTCCGCGCTTCGTGGAGCAGGGCGTCGAAGGCGACTCGATGTTCCGAGGGCACCATAAGTCGAACTTCGGCGGCATAGGCCAGAGCACGGGCGGTCGCGGCATCGGGCATGGCCGTGAGACCGGCGGCGAGCTTGCCGAGAATCAGGTCCGGACATTCGGCGAACGTCGGTCGGTGGACATCGAAACCTTCGACCACGCGGTAGCCGGTCGCGGCGACGTAGTCCGCTACCTCAGGCAAACGTCGGCACAGTTCGGCGAGACGTTTTGCATCGCTCAGTCCACCGCCGTCGATGGTGAGTGCCGTGGCGCTCGGGTCGCGCTTGATGGCCGCCACGGCATCGGTCATTTCCGACGACACGAGACTGGAGATCGGCGACGCGCCGCCTAGGGCATCGAACAACGCCGCCGGCGCAATCCCCGTCCACGAACTTGTCTGCAACAGGAAATCGCCGACCGGGATCATGGCTGAAAGGTTGAATCGGTGGTGTTGGTACACCATCTCTTCGAGATGCGCCCCGCACGCTTCGATATGCGCGCGTAGGGCCACGTCTGTTAGGCCGCGGAGGTTCGACTCGTTGAGTTCCCTATGTCGGCGCAGCGAGCTCGGCTTCAGCTCGTTGTCCCAGAGGGTCAGGTCGTCGTTCCAGATCCTTGCGTTAAACGCGTGGGCGGCAACACCGACCCGGCGACCGAACTCAGCCCCTAGTTCCTCCGGACTCTTCGGCCCGTCAGGGCCAGGCATGTCGAACGGTTGGGGCTGGTGATAGGTAAACCCGTTGACCGTCGACATGGCGAGTCGATCGATCAACGTGCCGTACTTACTGCACGTCTCCTCGAACCCCCGGTTGAAGCCGAGCGGATAGAGCGATTGGGCGATCAGGGTGTTCGGTTGCGGGTTGTGGGCGCGGTCCTGCATCCACGGTCCCGGCACACTGGGTGTCCAACTCGGATCAAAGGTCATGGAAACGTCTCCCGTCATCAGTGCCACCGGCGCGAATGCCGGTGCCACATGCAGTGTCCGGGAGTGGGCACGCCAGGAGCGCGTCACCGGCGCGTCACCGGCTCGTCCCCCAACGTTCGGTCCTCGGTCACCTCCCGTTCGCCCAACGGCGGCTCCGGTTAGGGTTCGTGATTATGGGCCCGAACGAGCAAGGCACCGACGTGTCCGTTCGTCTTCTCGGCCCGATACAGCTCGTTCACCATGGTGGCGAGATCGTCGACCTACCGAGCCCCAGCCAGCGACGACTGGTCGCCATGTTGGGCCTGTCGGCCGGACGAACCCTTCGAACCGAGTTCCTGAGCGAGCAGCTTGGCGTGTCGCCCGGCGCGCTCCGCAAAACTGTCGCCCGGCTGCGGAACTATCTCGGGTCCAACGTCCTGCAGACACACGCCAGCGGATATCGATTCGACGGCCCGGTCGACGCCAGGAAATTCGTCGACGAGGTCACGGCGGCAACCACGTCGACCTCGACCGTCGTTGCTGCCCTTGCCGCGCTCGACATCGCACTCGCGCGTTGGGTCGGTCCAGCACTCGACGAGTTCAGCCACGAGTCTTGGGCTGAGGCGGAGGCTGTCCGCCTTCAAGAACTCCATGCGCTTGCTATCGAACACCGTAGCGAGCTATTGCTCAGCAACGGTCGTGGCAGCGAAGCCGTCGCCGCCCTCCACGCCCACATCGCCGAGCATCCAACCCGCGATCGCGCTCGGGGACTCCTCCTCCGCGCGCTCGCCGTCGACGGTCGCCAGGCCGATGCTCTGCGCGCGTATCAAAGCTATCGGCGGTACCTCGCCGAAGAACTCGGCACCGCGCCGTCGTTGGCGGTCGTGGGGATCGAGCAGCGAATTGCCGCTGGTTGGATCGGGGTGGACGATCCAAAGGTAAGCGCTGCTCGCACAACTGTCGCTCCTTTCGTCCTCCACGGGGCGCTGGCCCAGGGCGCGACGCTTCTTGGACGGCAGCGTCAACACCTCGCCCTTCAGGCCGACGCCGCCAAGGCCAAGACCGGGGTGCTTCGAACGGTAGCGATCACCGGCGAGGCCGGCATTGGCAAAACCACATTGCTCGGCGCGTTCGGTCGTTGGCTTCATGACGGCGGGGCATCAGTCATCTACGGCCGCTGCGACGAGGCGGTCTCGGTGCCGCTCCTGCCGTTTCAGTCGATCGTCACACAACTTTTCGACGCCGCTCCAGCCGATCTTCGGACGGCGCACCGCACGAGTTTCGGCGATGCGCTGGCCCATCTCGTGCCAGCACTGGACGATCGCTTGGCCGCGCAGGACGGGAACACGCGGCAATGGGTCGACGCTTCGGCGGCGACCGCTGACGCAAGCCGTCGCTACGAACTTTTCGAAGCAACCGTTGACCTGATCGGGCGAACGGCTGACCGGCTCGCCGATGAAAGGCGGGGCCCGCTCACCCTAATCATCGATGATTTGCACTGGGCCGAGCCGACTGCGCTTCTGCTTTTGCGGCACCTCGTTCGATCAAGTGTTGACCACTCGCTCCTCGTCATCGTGAGCTACCGCGATTCCGGCGAGCGAAAGTCCGACGAATTGCGGGCCACCCTCGCCGACCTCGACCGGATCGCCAATCGCCGTGTTCCGCTGGTCGGTTTCGACGATGCCGAGTTGGCCGAGCTCATCGCCTTCATGACGAGCGGGTCGACCGTCGAGCACCATACTGGCCTCGTTGCGCACCTGAGCAACGAGACCGGTGGCAATCCCCTCTATGCCACCCAACTTGTCGCGCATCTTGTGGAGTCGGGTGCGCGTGGCTGGATTGAAGACCGTGACATGTCCGGCGAGGTCGAGGGTGTTGCCGCGATGGCGGAAGGCGATGTTCCACCCAGTCTGCGCGACATCATTTGGAGTCGGGTGCGGGCTATCGGCGCCATGGCATCGGAGGTGCTCGGTGCTGCGTCGGTCCTCGGGGTGGAGTTCCGTCACGACCTACTCGCGCACATGATCGACCTCGACGACGACAGTGTTGCCGCCGTCCTCGACGGTGCAGTCGACGCCGGACTCCTCGTTGAACGAGGTGGCGGTGCGCAGACGTTGCGATTCGCTCACGCGCTGGTGGCCCACGCGTTGTACTCGGACTTGCGAGGTCGCACACGCAGCCAGCTTCACGAGCGCGCCGCGACAACGCTGCTGAAACACGCCGACGTCGCGTCGCACAAGACGATCGTCGAGCTCGCGCGTCATTCAGAGATGGCCGGCCGACTCACCGACGCGCAGCATTGGGCGGCGGCCGCCGGGGACTCTGCGCTCGAACACCTTGCGGCGATCGAAGCGTCCCGTTGGTTCAGCTCCGCGCTTGACCATGCTCGTGCCTTGAACGAGCCTCCAGCGGTCATTGCGCACCGTTTGCTCCGACTCGGTGAGGCCCAACATCGGGCCGGTGATCAACAGGCACGATCCACGGTGCTCGAGGCCGCCACGATCGCCCGTCGGTGCGGCGCCGACGATGTCGTTGTGCGCGCCGCCCTCGCCGACGACCGCGAAATGATGCTGGTCGGCAGCGTCGACGTCGAACGTTTGGAGAGCGTCGAGGCTGCCCTCGCCGTGTGCGACCACGCTGACACCGATACCTACGCGCGCTTACTAGCACGGTTTGCCCGCGAACTGATCCACACGCCCCGGAACGCAGAGCGCCAGGAAGCGGCGACAAAGGCCATCGCCATCGCCGAGACGAGCGGCGACCCAAACCTTCTGACCCACGTTGCTCGAGCCCTGCTCCTCGCCCTCTGGGCCCCGGACACCCTTGCGCTGCGCTGCAGGCTCGTGCGCAGGTCAGCCGAAGCCGCCGATCGAACGAACGATCCGTTCCTGCAGTTTCGAGCTCATCACGCGGCGTTCGTGGTCGCCATCGAGTCGGCCGACGCGCCGGCGGCGCGGCGGGCGAAGGCTCGCATCGAGGCGCTCGCCAGCCGCATGAACGAGCCTCGCCTGCATTGGATGAACGCGTTGGTGAACTCCTTCGAGGCAACGATGGGAGCGCGCATTTCCGAAGGCGACGAAGCTGCCGCCCGCGCCTTCGCGCTGGCAACCGAGATGGGGGACGCCGACGCGTTCACGATCTACGCCACCCAGATTTTCGTGAGCCACACCTTTGCCGGTCGACATCTGGAGCTGTTTGACCTCATCGCCCAGGCTAAGGAGGCGAACCCCGAAATCATCGCGTTCCAGCTTGCTTACGCGATCATCGCGGCGGCGGCCGGTCGGACGGACGAAGCGCAGGCTGTACTCGACGCCGGGGCCCGTGATGGCTTCGCCCACATCGCCAACGACTATCTGTGGAAGACCACCATCATCGGCTTCGCGATAGTCGCCATTGAGCTGAGCGACGCACGCGCCGCGGGTTTGCTCTATCCAATCCTCGAACCATTCGGCCGCGAAGTTGCGTTCAATGGCATCACCAGCCAGGGGTACATCGGGGCCTACCTCGGCAAGTTGGCGTCGCTCCTCGGGAACCACGACACCGCTGACGAACACCTGCTGGCCGCGCTCACCGTCGCCGATGAGTTCGGCTGGGAGTACCACCGGGCGACCACGCTGGTGGCTCTGGTTCTTTCGCGAGTCCGTCGACTCGGCACGCTCGACGAGGAAGCCTCAGGATGGCTCCGTCAGGCCACAGGCATCTGTGAGACGTTCGGATTGAAACTCATCACGTCGCAGATCGCCATGATCGAGGCGACAGGCACCAACCGCGCTAGCTGAGGCGTTCGACGATCATGGCCATGCCCTGGCCGCCGCCAACGCACATTGCTTCGATGCCAATCGTGCCGTCGGTCGCGGCAAGTGCGTTCAGCAGCGTGGTCATGATGCGGGCACCGGTCATGCCAAACGGATGACCCAGCGCGATCGCCCCGCCGTAGATGTTGAGCTTGGCGTGATCGATGCCGAGATAACGCATCGAGGGGATGACCTGCGCAGCGAAGGCTTCGTTGATCTCCACCAGGTCCGCGTTGTCCATGGACAGACCGGCGCGTTGCAGCGCCAGGCGACATGATGCAACGGGTCCGAGGCCCATGATCTCCGGGTTGATGCCGGATACTGCGGTTGAGAGGATGCGGGCCAGCGGGGTCAGGCCGAGTTCACGGGCTCGATCTTCGGACATCACGATGACGGCGGCGGCGCCGTCGTTGAGAGGGCACGAGTTGCCGGCGGTTACGGAACCATCGGGCCGAAAGACCGGCCTGAGTAGTCCGAGCCCGGCGAGGGTGGTGTCGGGCCGCGGGCCATCGTCGGCAGACACGGTCGTGCCGTCGGGCAACGTGATCGGCGTGATGTCAATTTCGGAAAAGCCTGTGGCGATCGCCCGAGCGGCGCGTTGTTGGGATTCGAAGGCGAAGCGGTCCTGCTCCTCGCGGCTGATCTTTTCGATCTGAGCCACGTTTTCGGCCGTCTGACCCATGGCGATATACACATCGGGCGGCGGTTGGGGGGTCCAGACGGAAGTGCCGATACCCGAACGATGGGCCGAACGGATTCGGGCTTCTTCGAAGGCGGGATTCTCGGTATCGGGAAGGTTGTCGGAGCTGCCCTTGGTGAAGCGGCTCACACACTCCACGCCGGCGGCCACGAAGGCCGTGCCCTCGCCCGCGCGAATGGCGTGGGCGGCCATACGAATCGTCTGGAGCGACGACGAGCAGTACCGGTTCACCGTGGTGCCTGGTGTGTCCGGCAGCCCGGCCAACACACTGACGACGCGTGCCATGTTGAAGCCCTGTTCCCCGCCGGGTAGACCACAGCCGAGCATCAGGTCGTCGATCTCGGTGAGCGGAAGACCGGGCACCTTGGCCAGTGCGGCGATCACCATTTGGGCGGCAAGGTCGTCGGGTCGGATGTCGACGAGCGAACCCTTGAAGGCCCGCCCAATGGGCGAACGGGCGGTGGCGACGATGACGGCTTCGGGCATATCCAGAATTCCTCAGACAACGAAGCGGCGTCCGTCCGCCTTCCTTGTGAACTTGTGAAATCTAGAAGCGGCCGGGAGAACTGCCTACCGTTCCGCCCGTGATCATGGTCACAGCTCTCAGCCGCGTCGAGGTTTCGCCACCACCCCCGAGCCGCCCACCGCGCACCCCGAGCCGCCCACCGCGCACCTCCAGCCTGTCAGCGCGCACCTCCAGCCTGTCAGCGCGCACATCGGCGCAGAATCGGCAAAGAACCGACAAATTTGGCCGATGTGCGCGGGATTTGGCCGGATCTGCGCGCCGGCCGCGCCGATGTGCGCGGGGGAAGGTGCGCGCCCGCAGCGCCGATGTGCGCGCAGAGGCCCGTCCGTTAGGGGCGGGGCAGGCGGGCGAAGACGGGGGGTCGCTTTTCTAGGAAGGACCGGACGCCTTCACCGAAATCGTCGCGGCCGAAGCTCTCCACCATGAGCTTGGCGGCCGCCCGCTCTGCGTCGCCCAGACCCATATGGATCTGCTCGTAGACCTGGCGCTTCATGATGGCCATCGAGGTGGGCGAGCACGTCACTGCGAGTCGTTCGATGTAGCGACGACAGAACGGCACGAGGTCATCGGCCGCCACGAGGTAGTTGGCCAGGCCCAGAGCCAGCGCTTCCTCCCCCCCGACCTTGCGCGACGACATCAGCAGGTCGAGGGCGACGGAAGGTCCGACGAGCCGGGGCAGCAACCAGCTCAGTCCCCACTCCGCAATGAGCCCCCGTTGCGCGAACGCTGTGAGGAACACCGCGTCGGGCGACACGACTCGCAGATCGCAGCACAGCGCGAACGGAAAGGCCATGCCCGCGACCGCTCCGTTGACCGCGGCGATGATGGGCTTGTCGATCGTCATGACGTACGGGAATCGTCCGCTGAAATCACCGGTGCCGTCGACGGAGGGCGCCGCCACCTGCTCCCGGTCCGCCGTCGATCCCTCGCGAGACGAGAGGCTACTGAGCGTCTTCATGTCGGCGCCGGCACAGAACGCGCGACCGGCTCCGGTGACAATGATGCCCACCACGGCCGGGTCGGCCGCAGCACGTGCCAGTGCGTCGTTGACCTCCACCCCCATGGCATCGGTCCAGGCGTTCATCGACGCCGGGCGGTTGAGCGTGATCACCGCAACCGGATCGGTCACTTCGTAGAGAATATCTGTATACATATGGTTCAGGCCAGCCGCTCGATGATGATGGCCGGGGCCATACCGCCGCCGGCACACATGGTGACCAGACCGAAGCGGCCGTCGCGTCGTTCGAGTTCGTCGAGCACCGTACCGATAAGCATCGCTCCGGTCGCACCGATCGGATGGCCGAGCGCAATGGCTCCACCGTTGACGTTGATCTTCTCGCGATCGATGTTGAGGTCACGAATGAACTTCTCCGTGACGACGGCGAATGCTTCATTTACTTCGAAGAGATCGATGTCGTTGATCGTCAATCCCGCCTTGGCGAGCACCTTGCGGGCGGCAGGAACTGGCGCATTGAGCATGAGCGTCGGATCGTCACCGACGTTGGCGATGGCCACCACGCGCGCCCGCGCCTTGAGTCCGTGGGCGGCGGCATAGGTGGGGTTGGTGATGAGCAATGCGGCGGCCCCGTCGACGACACCGGACGAGTTGCCGGCGTGATGCACGTGGTCGATGTCGAGCCCCGGATAGCGCTTCAACACCATGGAGCGATACGTGTTGCCGTCGTCGTCGAGGACCATGTCGGCGAGGGCGGCAAACGACGATGGAAGCTGACCGAGGCTGTCAGCCGTGGATCCCGGACGGGGATACTCCTCGCGATCAAGGGCGACGGTGCCGTCGGCCCGCATGACCGTGACGAGGCTCTTGGCGAAGCGCCCTTCGGCGATGGCAATGGCGGCGCGACGCTGCGATTCGGCAGCGTATTCATCGAGGGCGCGTCGTCCGATTCCTTCGATGGTGGCAATAGCGTCGGCCGCCACCCCCTGGTTGGTCTGCGGGTGGAGGTCGCGCAGAACGAGGTTGCCGCGGTCCATAAAGGGCAATCGCGGTCCGCCCTTGGCGTTCACCCCATGGCTCGACATCATTTCGCAGCCGCCGGTGATCACGACGTCTTCAAGACCCGACATGACCGAAGCCGCACCGATGTTCGTCGTCGTGATTCCCGAGCCGCAAAAGCGGTCAAGGGTCACCCCGCTTACGGTGATGTCGTAGCCAGCGGTGAGGGCCGTCATCCGGCCGATGTCCCCGCTCTGGGTGCCGTTCTGCGACGACGTTCCCCACACCACATCATCGACATCAGCAGTATTCAGATTGTTACGTTCGCGTAGTGCTTTGAGCACGGCCGCACCGAGCACCTGGGGATGGATGTCGGCCAGCGAACCCTTCCCGATCTTCCCGATTCCTCGGGGGGTTCGGCAGGCATCAATGATCAGGGCGTCGGGCATCGGAGGGGGTCCTTTTGGCAGTGGCGCGCCGCTGAGACTTGCGCGTGGGGTGACGTTACCGGTTGGCTTTGGCTTCCCACCAAGTGACGCTCAAGGAATCCCATGACCAACCACGCTCGCCCCGCTGTTTCCCTTATCGCCGTGCCCGGCCGACGGGCCGCCACGATTGCGCTGGCGAAAGAGCTCGAGGACGGCGGTTTCGCCGGGATCTGGTGTCCGAGCTATGGCGACTGCATGGCGCTGTGCCAGGAGATCGCACGGGTCACCACCACGATCAATTTCGGCACGTCGATCCAGCCGATCTACCTCCGTCATGCCACCGAGCTGGGGAATCATGCGGCCTTCATTCATGAGATGAGTGGTGGCCGATTTCACCTCGGCCTCGGCGTGAGTCACGGCCCGGTCCACGAGCA
Source organism: Actinomycetes bacterium (assembly GCA_031368095.1). Classification (GTDB taxonomy): domain Bacteria; phylum Actinomycetota; class Acidimicrobiia; order Acidimicrobiales; family JANYDT01; genus JANLQX01. Next base: position 44,956 of record JANLQX010000312.1, read on the forward strand.
GCTCGGGGCGACGGTTGGCAAGCCCCTGAGTGATATGCGTGCCTACGTTGCCCAGATGCGAGCGAATGAGCGATCGTCGGGTGCCCTTCCGCCGATCGTCCTCGCCACGCTGCGCGACAAGATGCTCGACCTGTCGATGGAGATCAGCAACGGCGCCGTGTGGGCCAATGCCTCGTGTTCGAACATCGCCACCCAGGCGGCCCGCGCCCGGGCCGGGAGCGGCGACGAGTTCTTCCTCGGCAACATGCTGCCGACGGTGATCGACGACGATCGTGATGCGGCGCGGGCCGTCCACCGCAGGACCCTCAACGGGTACATCCGTCTGCCGAACTACCGCAACTACTGGAAGGCCGCCGGTTTCGAGGACGAGATGGTGGCGATTGAAACGGCGCTGGCGACGGGTGACAAGGCGAGCCTCCCCGGTTTGATGACGGACCGTTGGATCGACGACGTCACCCTGTCCGGGAGCGCCGCCCAGGTTCGTGATGGCGTGGAGCGCTGGCAGGCCACCGGAGTGACCCCGATCCTCGTTCCGGCGGCCACCAGCGGGGGCCAGATGAAGGCGTTTGCCGATCTCTTTGCTATGTACGCATAGCTACGTCCGTAGGAGGAGATTCTCCGGCTCCGCCCCGGCAAGTAGTCGTTCGAGCTGGGAGCGAACGAGCGGGTACACGTTGTCGAAGTACCGCGTGGTCGCCCCCGCCACGTGCGGGGTGATGGTGCAGTTCGGAGCTGTCCATAGCGGATGTCCATCGGGCAAGGGCTCAGGCTCGGTCACGTCGAGGATGGCCCGCAATCGTTCATTCGTAAGCTCGCTTAGTAGTGCATCGGTGTCGACTACCGGCCCACGCGCGGCGTTCATGACGATTGCTCCGTCCGGGAGCGCGGCAAGGACCTCAGTTCCGACGAGGTTGCGGGTGGCGTCCGTGAGTGGCGTGAGGACCACGAGGATGTCCGTCGTGGGGAGTGCGCCGCCAAGCTCGGCAATGCCGCATACGTGGTCCCGAGCCGATCGGGCAAACACCGTTGTGGTCGCGCCAAACGTGGCCAGCATCGCTTCGAGCGCCTGGGCGATCGGGCCGTAGCCGAGGATCGTCACCCGCTTGTACGCAAGGGTGTCCGAGAGATGGCGCCTCCAGACCCCGGTGCGCTGGTACTCGGCAAACACCGGAAGATCACGAAGATGGCTGAGCAACATGGCGACGACCCACTCGGCCACCGGCTTGGCGTTGGCCGCCCCGGTGTTGGCCAATTGCACATGGGCTGGAAGGGCCGGCTCGATCCAATCAACCCCGGCGAACAGCGATTGGACGAATCGAAGCTTCGGCATCGTCACCACCGCAGCGGTGAGTTGCTCGGTGTCGCCGGGGATCAACGGCACGACGAGGGCGTCAACGTCGGCGCCATCGTCGGGCAGGTCCGCACCGCCGTCCCACACGCTGGCGGTGACGCCATCTGGCAGGCCGCCCATGCGATCGATCGAATCATGAGCCGGTAACCAAACATGCATGGCGTGGAGTTTTGCGGTCGACGCGTGGGTTCGGACAATCGTCCCGCCGTGGAGCGCGTCAGACGTCGTCGATGGCGGCGCTGAGCGCGACCACATCGCCACCATCGAACACGCTGCGGTCGCCGACGCGCGATACGAACCCGAGTTGCAATCCGCTCGACGCATCGCGCACGGCAAAGAACCGCTCCAGGCCGTTGTCCTTGACCAGCACGTCGGTCTGTACTGCGGTGTGGCGAGCGAGGAGATCGTCACGGAGGTAGGTGGCGTTCAGGACTTCGAGGGCCAAGTGGTGGACACCGTTGGGAAGAGGCCCACCGGGGCGATCCGGTGACGACTCGACGAGCACAAGAGTGACTCCCCCGGCATCAACCACGGCGCAGTGCAACCCGGGGTGATCGACGTGCTCCGTGCGTGGCTCCATCACGGCAAAGCCAAGGCCGCCAACGAACCATTCCGTGGCGGCGTCGAGGTCGGCAACGACCACGCTCACGTGGTCGATCCGGCACGCCGCGGTCTGCATCGCCGAGTTCACTTCGGGGGCGGACGGCGCCTCCGCACTCGTTCCAGTCCGCAGTGACACGGCCTCGACCCGGTGGGCCTCGCCGAGCAGGAGACGAAAGAGAAGATCGGCGAACCGTTCGTCGATGTCGAGTTCGCGGGCCCACGCCGCCCGGGTCGAGAGGACCTCACGGACCCGCTCGGGGGCAATCACCTGCGTCGCCGACTCGCCCTTGACCTCGGCCACCTCATGGACGGCGGCAAATCGTCGAGCCAAAACCTCGAGCAACTCGCGATCGCACCCATCGATTACCGAACGCAGCTCAGTCAGTGACCGTGTCATCGCGCATCATTCTGACCCGTGCCGCGGATCGACCGCGCTCAGCCGGTGAAGGCGGGCTCGTCGACCACCGCCGTGGCCGGGGCCGGGGTCGGGGCGGGGGCGGGTGCGGCGGTCGTGGCGGGCTGAGTGTTGTCGGGCACCGTGGTGGTCGGAGGTGAGGTGGTCACCGTGGTCGGATCCGGGTCGACGGTGGCGGGCATCGACACGGTGGCGACGATCGCCGTCCGACAACCGGCGTCGGCGACGCGAAGGTCCCAGCACGACGATGGCGTCTCGATCACCGTCACCGTCGCATCGTTCGGCGCGCCGCTCGTGTCGTCGAAGCGCACCCCCGGAGTGTCAGCACTAAGCGTGCATACGGTCCCGGCGGTGATGCCGGTTCGGACGCGCCGCTCGCCCAGTCGCAGACGAAACGTTTCGTTGACCGCATTGTCGCGACACCGCAGGGTCAACCCCACCGAGCCGGTCGACGGTGCACCGTCGACGGACCGAAGCGACACCGAAAGGTCCCCGGCGAATCGAAGCGTGGCCGTGATGGTCTGCCCGAGTCCGGCAGGCGCAGAACGGAAACCACGGGCCGAGACGCGTCCGGGAAGCGCCGCTGGCGTGGAGCCATCGGCGCGGACTGCCTGCGCGGTGGCGTACTCGACCGAACCGGCCGCCACATCAACCGCCTGCAATGTGCACTGGACGTCACCACCCACTGGGATAGTACTACGTGCACGTAGGAGTGCGTCGTCTAGCTTGGTCGGAGTACCAACACGAAGGAGCACCTCACCGTCAGCATTGACGGAAGATTCAGTTGCGTCCGGACCACAGCGCACGACCGCCTTGATCGGACCGACGGTGACCGGGTCCCGTCCGAGCACCACCAAGACAGCGTCGACCGACGCCGGGTCGGCATCAGCACGTAGGACACCGACCGAGAGGAGGGCGAGCGCGCCCACGCCGACAGCCGCGATCCGAAGGCGCCGACTCACCATGTCCATCAGCCTATTCCCCAACCGAGAATGGCGCGGCCCTCGGGCATCGGTCCCTACACTCGGGGTATGGAACGGCGAATTTCTTCTCGAGCTCTCATTGGCATCGGCGCACTCATCAGCGCACTTACGATCGTTCAGCAACCAGTCTCGGCGCAACCGGCCGAGCCGCTCGCCTCTCGGTCAGCGTCGAGTGTGCCCTTCGACGTGAAGATCGACGGTGGTCCAACGTCGCTCAACACTGAGCAATCGGCGGTATTCATCTTCATCGCAACCGCCGGTCAAACCTTCTCCGTCAACGCCAACCGACCGTGGAGTGGTGAGGATCCGTTGGGTCGGGGCTTCGGCGATAGCGACGTGATCACGGCCACGAGCAGCGGCCGCTACCTACTCTTCCTCGACGCCGCGGCCACGGCACCGGCCACGGTCACGCTGACCACCGTGAGCCCGAGCCCGATCATCATCACGGTGAACCCGGGTAACCCGATGACGTTTCGATCGTCGGAACTTCGCGACCAGCAGGGGCGGGTCCGCCTCAAGGCCGGTCAGCGGTACCGGCTCAGTGTCCCCAAGGGACAGACCGACGCCACGTTCTGCGCCGGTGACTGGTCGGGTCCGGCGATCACTTCGTACGGGTGCGTGAGTGGATCAACAAGAGACGAAGCTGATCCATTCGTGGCCTTCATCGCCAACGATTCGACCGACGCCGTTGTCACCGCCAACCTGGACAGCACCCGAGGCCCGCTCACGGCGACAGCCACCATTAGCGAAGCGCCGAACGACGAGATCCTCGACGTCTCCAAGGACCCCATCGTGCAGCGCGCTCCGTTACCCGGCCAGTCGCTCGTCGTGCCGTTCTGGGGGACGCCCGCGGAACGAGCGGTGGTGTCGTCGCCGGTCGAAGCGAACGTGGCGCCGTGGGGGCAGCCGTGGATCGACCGTGAGGTCATCGGCACCGACCGCGTAAAGGTGGCCGCCACTCCCGTGGTCTTCAAGCCCACGTTCGCACCGTTCGTGTCATGGACCGGACCAACCGCCCCGAACTCCGCACCCAATACCCAGCGCTTCGGTGTGTATCGGGGCGAGGACAACGCCGTCGCCGTGACGACCGATGGCAAAGAAGTGACCGTTCGAAATAGTCCGTGGTTTGCGTCAATCGCCTCGATGCAGCTCGAACCCGGGGCGCGTTACGCGCTGCAGATCATCGGGAACAATGTGCGTCCGCTGTCGCTGGCGTTACGTGATCCGAGTGGCAAGTTCTCGTCGAACCTCAGTCCGTGGCAGTGGACGGCCGACGGTCCCGATCAACGGGCCCTCACCACCTTCACCGCCGACCGGGCCGGGGGCTGGGCGTTGGAGATGCGTCCGTCGGGAAATCGCGTCCACGACCTGCGGGTGTCCATCACCCGAATCGGTGGGGGCGGCGGCTTCGAGGGCGTCGTCGATGTCGACGATGTGCTCACCGTCGGCGAAAAGACCGATGTGCAGCTCGGCCCCAACGAGTTCGCCCGATTCACCGTCAAACTCACCGTGCCCACGGCGCAACTCATCCAGCCCGACGTCCTCCGCTACCGCAACACCACGTTCCAGCCGACGGCCGCCGATCTCAGTCTGTGGGACAGCCGCGGTCGGCTCGTCTGGGCGAACAATCGCAACCTCGAAGAAGAGGTCCTGTCGGGACGTCTCGGCAAGGAGCCCCAGCTCGAAGAGAAGTTCGCCACCGTGGCATCGGCCGATGCGTACACGCTGATCGTTGACCCGCATACGGATATCTCCGGTCGCTTTCGCATCTCCGTTACCTCGAGTCCGGTGAAGTCCGACGTCGCCCTCGGCAACGGCCCCGTACCGCTCGTCCCCGGTGGCACGCTCACCGGCGTGGTTGAAGTGCGCACGCCGACCAAGTACCGCCTGACCGGGGCCAAGGCGTGCATCACCGCAACGTCGACGGCCGACTGGGCCATCTCGTCGACGGGTGCGGTCCCGGCGCCGGCGCCGGCCGCCAGTGTCGAGCCGGTGGTGCCGACGACCGCCCCACCGGCCGTACAGGCCACACCTGCCCCGGCGGCGGTTGCTGCGGCCGGTGGACGCTGCGTCGAGAACGGTCGGACCATCGCTCTTCCCGTCGGTGTTCACCGCTTCACGTTCACCGAGCCGCTGACGAAGCCGGCCACCTTCGCCGCCCTTCCCGACGGCGCCGCAGCGGACCAACTCCGGACGATCAACGCCGCCGTCGGCTCAACGGTGAGTGTCCCGGCCGATTCCCGCGGGAGCGCCATCGCCGTCAATCTGCCCGACGCCGGAGGTCGGTATCTCGTGCTCGGCTCCGACGGTGCGTTCGTGTCCGCCACCCTTGAGCACGCCGACGGCAGCCGCACCCTCGCCTCCGGGCTGTTTGTTACGAGAGCGGCCGGCCCGCAACGCCTGTTGTTCGGTCCAACCCCGCAACCGTTCACGGTGACGGTGGTTCGGGCCCCGGCCGAGGTCGCCACCGGCAGCTTGGCGGTGGGCGCCCGGCAACGTGTCTTCTCCATCGCCAGCGGTCAACGGCTGGAGCTCGCCGTAACCGTTTCTCGGCGACCCGGCGTCCGTCTCGAAATCGTCCCGACCACCGATGCGGCGGGCCGGGCGACGGGATCAGCGCAACTGTTGTACGTCGAGAACACCAAGCGTCAACGCTTCGAGATCGACGGTGACCGCCTGCTGATCGCGCCGGGTCAGTACCGCTTCGTCTTCGAGGGCTTCGGCAAAGTCCGCGTCACCCTCGCCCAGCTCCGGGCCACCGACGCCAAGCTCGTCATCATCGACGGCTGAGCGACAAGGGCGCCGACGCGTCCCCAACCGCCAGCCCTACCCCAACCGCCAGCCCAAGTGTGGAATGTGGGGGTTTACGGAACCGCCGACCAGCTCTCGTCGAGGAATTCAAGCTGCACGCCGAGTTGCGCGTAGGTCCCAAGAGCTCGTCGGTCATTGGTGAGTAGCGGAAGCTTCGCCTCACGCGCCGTCATGGCCACGAGTCCGTCGTAGATCGATCCGCCGGCGACCTGAAGGTGGGACAACTCGCGTGAGAAGGCCCGCTGCGCGCGCTCATCGGGAAAGACGGTGGCAGGAAAGTTCCGTTCCAAGAGTGCGGTGACCTCATGAACCGGGCGCCGTTGCGGGGCCGGTAGCCGAGACAGCACCGAGAACGTCTCGAACCAGGCGTGGCCGGCGAGGCCCACTTGGCGAGTGCCCACGGCGACAAAAGCGGCCTCGTGGTTGGCGTGATCAGCGAGGCACAGAGCAACGGCGCAACTGCTGTCGAGAAGGACGGTTCCAGCCTTCGCCACGAGGGCTACCGCTGTCCGTCACGGCGCAGTCGATCGACCATTTCGTCGTCGATCGGCTCGCCGGTGGCAGGTACAACGAGGAAACGTCCGCGAGACACGAGCCCGGAACCAGGCGACGCCTCGATGTGAACGCCGGTCCCATCGAGCTCCACCCGGAGGGCGACGCCCGGAACCAAACCGGCTTGCTCTCGAATCGCCTTCGGGATGACGATTCGCCCGGCGGCATCGATAGTCGTGTGCATGCCACCAAAATACCACCGCCATGGCATCCGGCTACCAGGTCACGGGCCGGCACCAGCCAAGTCCTTAGCGAGCTCGACCGCAGTTGATCGGGGCAGCCTGCGACAATGGCGGTGTGCTCGCGTATCGCCCTCCGCTGTCGGACCTCCGCTTCAGTCTCGACCTCGTGGCCCCGAAGCTGCATGAGCTGCCGGGGTTCGACCACGCCGATCCGTCGACCGTCGACGAACTGCTGGCCGAGTTCGGCAGGCTCTGCACGTCGGTCATCGCTCCGACCAACGAAGTCGGTGACCGCCAAGGTCTGATCGTTGATGCGGCCACTTCGACCATCACCACGCCCGACGGTTTCAAGGAGGCGTACAAGGCCTACGTGACTGGCGGATGGGGGGCCGTGGCGGCCGATGCGGCCTATGGCGGAGGCGGGTTTCCGCACACCATCGGGTTGGCTATTTCGGAGATGCTGGAGTCGTCGAACATGGCCTTTGCGCTGTGCCCGATGCTCACCCAGGGGTCGATCGACGCGCTCGGCCACTGGGGTTCGGAGTCTCAGAAGGAGCGCTACCTCGGGCGACTGGTGTCCGGGGAGTGGACCGGAACGATGAATCTCAGCGAGCCCGACGCCGGATCCGATGTTGGCGCCCTGCGGACCAAGGCCGTGCTCGCCGACGATGGCACATGGCGAATCAGCGGTCAGAAGATCTACATCACGTGGGGCGAGCACGACTTGGCCGACAACATCGTGCACTTAGTACTTGCTCGCGTCGACGGTTCCCCCGCCGGGACCAAAGGCATTTCGTGTTTCATCGTGCCGAAGTTCATCGTTGGTATCGATGGCGCACTGGGCGCACGTAACGATGTCAGAGTCGTGTCGACGGAGCACAAGATGGGAATCCATGCGTCGCCCACTTGCGTGCTGGCGTTCGGCGACAGCGGCGATGGTGCCGTGGCCGAGTTGATCGGCGAGGTCAACGACGGCATGCGAGTGATGTTCACCATGATGAACACGGCGCGCTTAGCAGTTGGGCAACAGGGTCCGGCCATCAGTGAGCGGGCCCACCAGCTGGCGGCCGCGCATGCACTCTCCCGGGTGCAGAGCCGAGTCGTCGGGTCCACCGATCCTGCGGCCACCATCGCCGGTCACCCTGATGTGCGCCGAATGCTCTTTACTATGCGCTCCTACACCGAGGCGCAGCGGCACCTCGTGTTCGTCAATGCCAACGCCATCGACGAATCACGCGCGCTTACCGATCCGATCGCCCGCGCCCGCGCCGCCGAGCGAGCCGATCTCCTCACGCCACTGTCCAAAGCGTGGTGCACGGACCTGGGCAACGAAGTGGCATCGATCGGAGTGCAAGTGTTCGGCGGAATGGGATTCTGCGAAGACACCGGGGCATCGCAGCTCTACCGTGACATTCGCATCGCGGCAATCTACGAAGGCACCAACGGCATCCAGGCCCTCGACCTCATCGGCCGCAAACTTGGCATGCGAGATGGCGCCGTCGTCGTCGAACTTCTCCACGAGATTCGTACGTGCGCCGATGGTCTCCCACCGCTCCTTGCTCGTGCGCTCCGGGAAGCCGCCGACGTGGCGGAAAGTTCGTCGGCGTGGGTGCGGTCCACCATGTCCACCTCGCCACGCGATGCCATGGCCGGGGCCACCCCGTACCTACGCCTCCTGGCGACGACCGTCGGCGGGTGGCTCATGGCCCGCCAGTATCTGGCCGCCACCGGATCCGACCCTGTCGCCACCGGACGCCGGGCCACAGCCGAGTTCTTCCTCACCCAGCTCCTGCCGCCCGCCGTGTCGCTCGGCGTCCAGGTCACCGCCGGCGTCAGCGTCTTCGATGCGGTCGCCGACGTGGCGTTGGCGAGTAGCTAAGCCGACCGTGCGATGCGGTACACGGTGTCGTAGCCGTCGGTCATTGCCTCGGCGGTGAATCGTTCCCGCCATGTCTTTCGTGCTGCGGCGCCGAGACGCACCCGAAGTTCGTCGTCCTGAAGAGTTTCGAGCGCGGCAACCACGTCGGGAACTGAAAGCGCACATACGATTCCGTTGTGTTGGTGTTCAATCGCATCCACTACGCCGGGTAGGTGGTTCGTGAGAACAGGCAGGCGCTGGCGCATGGCTTCGATGACCGACAGCGGAAGACCCTCGTAGTCGGACAGCAATACGGCGACGTGAGCGGCGCCCAGGTACGGAGCCGGCTCGGTCACTCCAACGAAACGAACTCGGTCACCCAGCGGCACCGCTCGATGTTCCAGTTCCCTACGCAACAGGCCGTCGCCCACGAATGTCACAGCGACGTCGGACCGACGGCTCACCGCTTCCAACAGAACGTCGGGTCGCTTCGGCGATGAGAGGCGGGCCACCATGACCAGTTCAAGGCAGGGCGAGCCCACCGGTCGGACAGGCTCAGCTTCGGCCTCGTGCCCGACCCCGTTGTGAACAAGATGCAGACGACTCTCCGGCACAATCCGGAGCCGCCGAGCGAGGCGGAGCTCGGCGTTCGAAACACACACCACGTGAGCGTTCGTTCGACCGGCCGCCCACTCGCCACCAAAGGACACGAGGCGCTGCGTGGTAGCTGCACCCCGTTGGAAGGGCCAACCGTGGGCCGTGTAGACAACCGCAGTATCGAGTGTCCTTGCAGCGACGCGCCCGACCAGACCGCCTTTGGAGGAGTGGGTGTGGACTACGTCGGGCGAAAGCATTCGCAGACGCTCCCGAATGCTGCGCACGGCGCGGAAATCCCCAGCCGGGGCGAGCGCATGCACCAGCGACGGATCGAGAACAACATCGATTCCTGCCGTTCGAAGTTCGCCGGCGACGGGACCGAGCAACCCAGTAATCACCGAGACCTCGTGCCCCCGTCGGCGCTGCTCGAGAGCGAGCTCGCGCACTACGGTCTGGGCTCCGCCGTAGTCACACTTGGTAATGACGTGAACGATCCGCACCGGCCGTTACCGACCTTGGCGACGAAGCACCGAGCGGATCGTGCGGCTCAGAATCCGAAGGTCAAGCGTGAGCGATTGGCGGGAGATGTAGTAGAGGTCGTACTGCAGCTTCTCCATGGCCGCAGCTTCTGTGGCGGCGTAGCGGTACTTGACCTGCGCCCAACCGGTGAGCCCGGGTGTCACGAGATGGCGAAGGTCATAGGCGGGCTCCTTGGCCCGCAGCTCTTCCACATAATGAGGCTGTTCGGGCCGCGGGCCGACGATCGACAGCTCCCCCCGAAGAATCGAAAACGCTTGCGGAAGCTCATCGACGTGCGTCCGCCGCAGGACCCGGCCGAACGGCGTGATCCTTGGGTCGTCGAGATCAGTCCAAGCGAGATTTGCCGCAGAGTCTGCAGATTCGGGACGCATCGTTCGAAACTTCACGATCGTGAAGACCGCACCGTTTCGTCCGACCCTCGGCTGACGGTAGAGGAGCGGTCCCCGGTTGGCTAGGGCGTTTCCGACGAGAACGAAGGGAACGCTAAGCCCACAGATGAATGCGGCTAGCACTGCCCCGACAGTGTCTAAGGCACGTTTGGTGTGACGGTACGTCGGGTTCAGCCGATCGCGCACGTCGAACAGCAGCGCCATCCGCGAAAGCTCAGCAACTGGGAGTTTTCCAAAATGCTCCGCATAAAAGTCAGTAAGCGTACTGATGGTGAGGCCCTCGCCGTGGAGTAAAGCGGCGGCACGGTAGACGTCATCGTTGCGAGCAGCTGACTCGCTCAGCACGACCAGGGTTGCCTCGCAATCGCGCGCCGCCTGCACAACTTCGTCGACTCGTCCGGAGTCGGTGGTGACCATGTCGGCGAGCGAGAAAGCCACCTCCGGAACCGGAAACGAGGTCGATGCATCGACCGTCAAGATCCCCGCGTCCTCCGGCGACAAGACCGCGAGGACGCGATCTCGACGGCGCTGGTGGCGACGCCCAAGAACGCTAAAGATGCCGAGTGCAAACGTGAAGATCGGCAGCACACCGGCGGCGAAGAGAATTACCCACCGCGGCAACAACCGGGGAAACACCGTCTGGACCAGCAACCAAGATCCGGTCGCCACCGCCGACGCCAGTAGGGCGGCGGCAAAGGCCGGCTGCACATCGTCGACCTCGTCCGGTAGCCCCGCAGTGTGAGCGGCAAGCCAATGCAGGAATGCCAGCCCGAGGTACGCAGCAACGCTGTTCTGCGTGCCAAACGCGTAGGGCCGGTCACCAAGGCGCGAATGCACGAACCCGAGCGCGACAACGAGGCTGACGATCCCCGGAAGGAAAACGAAGTGAAGAACGCGTCGCACGGCATCCATAGCGTTGTCGAAATTTTGGGCGGCTGAGGTACCGCTCCGCGGCAAGCCCAGGGACGACCACCACATTTTCCCGTTCGGACCGTGCCTGCACGCCAAAGCAACGCCTCAGGACTTCGGTCAGGACGCTAAGCCTGCCCGTTCTCCGAGGAGTGCCGTTTACAGTGTTCGACTGTGGTGAATCTTCAGCCGTCTCCGTGTCTATCCGTTGTTGTGCCGATGTTCAACGAGGAACGGACTGTCGAAGCGCTGCTCACAAGGGTCCTGGCATCAGAATGGGTAGGCGAGGTGATCGTTGTCGATGATCGTTCGACTGACGCGTCAAGTTCGATCGTGCGGAAGGCAGCAGAACACGACTCGAGAATTCAATTTCTCAGCCACACAACAAATCAAGGGAAAGGAGCTGCGCTACGGACCGGTTTTGCAACCGCGTCTCTGCCC
>JANLQX010000043.1:0-12094 GCA_031368095.1 Actinomycetes bacterium
AGCCCCGAGCCGGTCGTGATCGCCGCCTCGACATAGCTCGCACCACTACCGATCGGTGTGTTCCATATCGAGTCAGAACGAAACGGCCAAAGCACCGCATCGCGCTCGGCGGGAGATACGGCCGGTGTGGCAACGTTCGGCGCGCTGCAGGCAACAGCCGCGAAAACGGCCAGAACCCACCCACCCGCGCCAGAGCAACGCCGGAACGAGTACACCACCGGAAACACTAACCCGTCCTCTGACCGCGGTGCGCACGCAGGGTAACGGACGACCGCTCCGCGCGGCCGGGTATTCTGCATCGGTGACGGATACCGTAAAAGGAACCCCGGGCCTATGGCTCGTGGCGGCGCTGGTAGTAGCAGGCAGCCTTCAATCGATCGGTGGCAGCGCAGCTGCCACCACGACCGCAAAGCCGACGAGCGCGTCGGTCGTGCGGATCATGCCGCTCGGCGACTCGCTGACGGCCGGCGGGGGGTCCGACCCCGCTTCTCAGCAGAGTTATCGAGGACACCTCTACAGCACGCTCCGCGCCGCCGGGTACTCCATCGACTTCGTCGGCAGCGATGCCACCCCCACGCTGATCGGAGGCGATGCCGACAACGAAGGGCATGGCGGCTACACGATCGGACCTGACACGTCGCAGTACTGCATGCGCTCTAGTGCAAGTGAACTGCAGTGCCAACCCCAGCGGTTCAACCTGGCCGACAACATCGACGGGTGGTTGGCGGCGGCGCGACCAGACGTGATCCTGCTCCTTGTCGGGGTCAATGACCAGTACCCAGCCGATGTCGCCCCCGGTACGTCGGGATTGCTGCGCCCGGTGAACCCGGACGAGGCTCCAGCGAAACTGACTGCACTCGTCGGACGCCTCGCCGCGGCCAGCACCCAGCCGTGGGTGTTCGTCGCCTCGCTCCCTCCGCTTGTAAACGCGACCCCTACGCCCTCCGTGGATCTCCTGAACACAACGGCCCGTTCGCTTGGTTCCGCCAGCACGACAGACAAGGTGGTGTTCGTCGACCTGGCGTCGACGGCGCTGGTGCCGACGGACTTCGCCGACGCCGTTCATCTGTCAGATGCCGGCGCGGCGAAGGTTGCCGACCGTTGGTTCCGAGCGATCCGGGCGACGCTGCCTGCCCCAGCACCGGGCGCCGCAGTTCCGGCGGCCCTGCCTGAGGCGGCGGCAGTTGTCCCCACGGACGCCTGTGCTGCGGCGCTCACGCCCGCTGCCGGTGAAGTTGCGATCCCCTTCACAACGTCCGCCACTTCGGCCGTGAGTCCGGCCGAACGAATGACTGACGGCCGCGCCTGCGGCGACGATTCCCGATGGATCGCGGCCGCCGCAGACCCGCAGACTCTCGTCCTCCACACCCAGACCAACGCCGCCGCCCGAACTATCGGAATCCTTTGGGATCGCTCGTCGGCGGCATCGTTCATTCTCGAATCAAGCAAGGACGGGCGCATCTGGCGACGAGTGTCGTCCGTGAGCAAGAACGCCCGTGACGCGAATCAGTTCGTGACTGCGTACCGGATTCCTGGTACCGGGGCGTCGTACCTCCGGCTGCGCTCGATGGTGCGCACCCCGCAGGCGAAGGCGGCAGGGTGGGGGGTCAGCATTCGCGAGGTCGTGCTGTCCGCCCCCTCTGCCTAGCTACCGTCGCCGCGCTCAGTACCGGCGGCGGGCCCAAGCAGCAGTCAGCGGTGCGCGTCGAGACGAGCGAGGTCGTCAGCGATCGGCATGAGGATCTCGCGCAGTTCGCCGAGCGAGTGCACGCCGACCTTGCGATAGATGTGCTTCAGGTGGTTGCGGACGGTGTGCTCGCTGAGAAAGAACTCACGGGCCATCGTGGCGGTGCGCTTGCCGACCAGCAAGCCGTGCAGGATGTCGCGTTCCCGCTCCGAAAGCCCGCTGAGCCGCTTCGTCACGGAACTATCGAGTTCGCCCTCTGCACTCGCTTGCCCCACCGCCACGAGCACCCGCTCGGACACTGGCTTGGGCACGATGGCGCGACGTTCGGTCCACGGCGCCGGTTCCCCGGTCGAAACTTTGGCCGCCGGACTACTGGCGTCACCCTCATTGCGGACAAGTTGTTGCACCACCGCCGAGAGCCGGTGGAGTTCAGAAGTGAGGTCGATGAGGTTGTTTGCGCCGGGCGGAGCGATACCGAGCGGCTTGACGAGGGCGACGAGCCCAAGGACGCTGCCGGTTGGCGAGAGCAGCCGTTCGCCCGTGAATTCGCACGGAATCTCCGATCCATCGACGCGTTTCACCGAGAACCGAACCGGACCAATCCCAAGTTCTCCCGAACGACCGGTGCGGTGGACCTCGACGAAGAAGCTCCACCTGGTTTGCTCGTCAGCGCGAAGCCAGGACAAGCCGGCCCGCCAAGCTCCCCGGTCGCTGCGGCATCCAGGTGCACCGATCAACTCATCGAAGGCTGGATTCGTGTAGTGGCACTCGCCGCGTTCATCAAACTCGAACACTGGCTCGTGCAGGCTCGCGAGAAAACCCAGGATGCCGGGGACCGCACTTCCACTTTCGTGGGAACGCAAAACCGCGCCGGGACTTGTTTCCCGAGCGCTTCCTACCAAGGAAAACGCCATCTGTTTGCTCCGTCGTCGTGGTGCAGTGCGGACACTAGACATCACCGACAGTGCTTGTCAACCCGACGGCCAACACAAGGCGTGGTTTTGTTACGTCTACTTATGAACAAACCGGAAGCAGCCCCATCGAGGCTGCTCAGAGTCACGTCGTCGGAGCCTCCCCACCTGGGACGGTGGTAGGTGGGAGCGCCACTTCCGGCCCGGAAAGCGCAACCGGAACCGATGGCAAGGGAACTGGTGTTGGCAGCGAGGTTGTCACCGCAGCCGCGACCGTAGTTGCCGACGCCGGAATCGTGGTGGTCACGGCAAGGCACGGTCCCGACGTGCTCGGCGCTACCACCGTGGTCGTTGGTGACGTTCCCGGCACCACATCGGGTGGAACCGAACTGGGCGCTGCTCCGGGCACCGCGTTCGGACCTGCGGCTTCAGCGACCGTCGTCGAAGGTCCCGGAGGTTCGGCGGTCGGCGGCGTGGGGGCGCTCGGCGAAGTCGATGCAGGGGCTTCGGTGGGAACGACAGGCTCCGCCGGCGCCGGCGTAACCGAGGCAGCAGGCACATCGGTGCTGCTCGCCGGGGGAGCGCTCGTGGGAGCAACGGCGGTCGTTGTTGGAGATTCCGTCGTGGTGGGTACCACCGACGCGGGCGGCTCGGAGGTCGTGGTGGCCGGTACTTCGGTGGTGGTGGCCGGAGCGGCCGTGGTCGTGACTTCTCCCGCCACGGTGGTTGGAGATCCCCCGACCAGGGTGGTTACCGTTGCGACGGTCGTGGTCGTGGTCGTTGGCGCTTCGGACGTGGGGGTGGTGTCACACGGCTTGGCGACGGTGATCGACACGCTCTGCTGCACGCCCGAGAACGCCACGCTGCAAGTCCGGGTACCTTCAGTCGCTCCGGCCAGCGCCGAGACCACAACCGGGACGGAAACCGTTTCCCCCGGCTTGGCTCGCACCTGCTTGTCGACGCGGACCGCCAACCCCTCGCATCCTCTAAGCATGGGCCTGATGACCACGGGGGCAATTTCGATGGCTTGGGCCAATGTGGCGGCGGCCTCCGGAGTAGCAGCGTCGATCGTGCTTCCGCCCGACGCCGCCGCGATCGACGCCAGCACACCGACGTCGCCGCGTGCCAACACGATCACCGTGACGCCCGCCTGATCGAGCATCGACTGCACCGTTGCCTCGGATGGTCCCGGATAGGGCGTGCAGACGTCGTTTTGGCAGAACGAGTCGCCGACAACGTGAGGTGGGCTGTCGGCACTCACGATGAGAAGTCGACGCGCGGCCGGATCATACGTCATGGACCGACGGACCGGATCCTCACTGGCGCTGTTCAACAAGGCCAGGATTGCCGGGAGCTGACCTTCTTGATCGTCACCACCGCCTTCGACAGCTTGGAGAGTTTGCAGGGCGGGGCCCCAGACGAGCCGGTCGCCGGTGAATTGCGTTTGCAGTCGATACGCCGCATCGGTGGCGATTCCGAAGGGGAACAGCGGCACGTCGCCCGAGGTCGCCAGCCCGACCCGCACAGACGGATTCCCCACCGACGCGGCATCGAACACGCCCGTGAGCATGGCGCTGATTTGCGCGAGATTTTCTGACTGTGAACCGGTCCCGTCGACCAACACGCCAAAGTCGGTGGCCACCACCGCGGGAACGGCGAAGAACAATGACGCGTGGGTTTCTCCGCCGACCGGCACGGCGACGGATGGAAGGGCCGAGTCAGCATCGGCCACCACCAGCGACGGCCGAACAGCCACAACGGCGAGGCCGGCGGCCGCCACGAGGCAGCTAACGCGCCAGCGGCGAGATTTCAGCATCGTCCACCGGCTCTCGTGAGAAGCCGGAGGGTTCCGACGTACTGACCAAGGGGAAGATCACGAGAGGCGTACACGGTGAGGTTGAGTCGAGCCGAGTGTCCGGGACACACGATGCTCGATGGACCGGCAAACCACTGCGGCGTATCAGCGGCGAAGCGAGGCAGGCCGGAGCCTTCACCCGTGGTCGGAGCCAGCATGGATCCAAATTCGGCAATTGCCGGTGCCTCGGGACTCCCCGCTCGAACGAGCGGAGTGAAGACCAGCCCGACCTGAATAGGGTTCGGGCCGTTGTTCGTCACCGTTGGGGCACCGGCAGTAGTTGGATCCAGGTCACCGACCACGTGCGCCGCCCCGCCCGGAAACACATTCCACAGGACATCAACGGCATCAAGGGTGGCTCTCGTTGGGCAGATCACATCGAAGCCGTAACGGAGCTCGGTTGACTTGCCCTCGACGGTCGCGGTGGTGGCGACCGAATAGGAGCCGCACGGTGACCCGGAGGCCAACGTCAATCGACCGAAGAACATGCGAAGCCGTCCCTGGCGACACGACTGCCAGAGGCCGGTGCCTTCGAGGTTCTCGACCGTATTGGCGGCAAAAACCCCAAGTCCGTCCGGGCCGTTTGACGCGGCGGCCCACATTGGACCAGGCGCGACCGTTCCGGCGCAGGAACGCCCGGTGGGAAACACCTGGGAAACGACCGAACCGTTGGGGGCGTAGACAGTCCAGCTGACCGTGCCGCTCTCGGTCGCAAACGCGTCGGACGACGGATGGCTCACGACAGCCCAAAGCTCGATCTCACGACCGATGCCGGTCCCTAACGGGTCAACGATGATGTGGGCCAGGCCGCTCGCCCCGGTGGGCTGAAATGCTCCACCCTCCGCTCCGGGAAAGCAGGGAGTCCCGGCCGAGCGTTCGGTGGTGGCGTCGTCGTCGGGACCATAGGTGAACGTTGTCGAATCGCCCGTGTTTGGCATCACCCAGCCGCAATGCACGGTCGGGGCAAGCGGTTCGGGGGTGGCCGCCGCAGAGCTCCGGAGAGCCGGACTCACCGACGCAGAAGCCGCTACGACGATCGCGGCGAGGATTCGACGCGCCGCGGCCAAACGACGGTGGCCTGACCACCGGGTCGACCCCCGACCAACCCTCCCTCTCGTCATGGCCTTGATGGTGACAGTGACACGACCGCAGGGCAATGGCGATTGATTGGTCGATCCGGATCGCCCATCAATATGGCTCAGAGCGGTCATAGTCGGGCTGGTCTAGCGGCGACGGCGACGCCGGAGGAACAACACGGCACCGCTAACGACGGCGAGGCCACCGACGCCGCCGACAGCCAGCAACGCGCCATTGCTCGATCCACCAGATTTTGCGCTGGAGGCCACCCCTCCTTTGCCCTTGACGACCTCAAACTTCAGCTCTCTTTCGTCGGTGACTTCACCGTCGTAGTTGAAGGCCGCTTTGATCGTGTACGGACCAGCGTCGACGGCGTTGAACAACACGCCGATCTTTCCCGTTTGTCCCGGTCGGACAGTACGAGGCAGGCTCTGCACCGCTTTCATCAACTTGTCTTTGAAGTAAACCTTCGAATCAAGGACCGCATTCGTCGGAATTTTTCCTGCGTTCAGGAAGCCCCCCTCCGCATAAACGGCGTCGCCCTGCACCGGCTTCTCCAAGAGCTCAAACGTAGTGAATTCGCCCGAACGCGTGAACGTGCCGCGAGGTTCGAGCCGGAAGGGCAGAGTATTTGTGCCTAAGACTTTCGGGGTCAGGCCAGCAACATCAGTGACCTTGAATACCGCTTCGTAAGCACCACCGAGTTGCTCGCTGGTGTCCCATTCGGCAAAAACGCTATCGGAAACCGACGGGAAGACAGGGAAGTTCTGGCCCTTGGTCGACAGCGTCGTGACCTCTTTGCCGTCTCGCGAGATGATGACTTCGAGTTCGGACGCCACCGCGACGTTGCCGGTGTTCTGGATCTTCGCCGTGAACCGCTGTTTCAGCCCGACCTCAGACTTATCGACGCTGAAGTCCTCAACCGCAGCTTCGCGTCGCTCGACTCCGCCAACCTTTACCGTGACCGGAACGTTTTGTGCAGTTCCGACTCCTACCGATCCGGGTTTGGCTGCCACCCCAACGGTCGTGCCTTCGATGAAGACCTCGCCGGTATAGGTTCGGTTCGCGCTCCCCGCTGGGACGGCAATAACGACCCGAACAAATGCCTGTTTGGACTCCGGGACCTCGAGCTTGCTCAGAGGTTTGAGCCCTTCCAGGGGCAGGAACGTCATCCAACTGGCGATCTCACCCTTGGCCGAGAGCGCGTACGAAAGCGTGCCTGAATCCCCATCGCTCGGCTCGTTGCTCAATTGCAGCGTCTGCACGACCGTGCTTCCTCGCAACGCGTCGACGTACTCAAGCGATAGGGGCGAGATCCCGACTGCGCCCGCTCTCGCTGGCATAGGTGAGAGCGCAACTGCGAGAAGTAGCCCGATTCCTAGCGAAACAATCGACTGGCGAACGCGGGTGCGTCCATTGCGTAAGAGATTCATCCGTCATTTTCCGTTCGTTAGAGTTTTGAAGCAGCGACATCGGCGGCGCGATTTAGTTGGCGGGCCAGTGGCTGTTCGAGATAGGAGTAATCGGGTTGCCGAACTGCGGCGTGCCGCGGTTCGCTGTGTAGGGGGCGCCAGCATGACCGTCGTAGTTATCCGTGATGCAGATCGGATTCGCACGACCAACAACCTGGACGCCGGTGACGGCCGAATACCCGTCACCGGGAACGGTCTCGGTCCAGATCGAGAATTCCATCTTGCCAACATCGTTCGGACAAAGCGTCCGGCCATAAGAGGAGTCAAACTGCACTTCGGCACCGAGTGGTGCCGGTTTGGCCGAGGAGGAAAGATCCGACGGAATCGACAATGCCAGGCTGACGTTGCCGAGCGACTGCAGATTCGTAGAATCGCCCACCCCGAACTTGGCGTCAAAGTGATCAATACGCTTGGAGTCAGTGCACTCGATCGGCCCATCGGCGAACGAATCACGGCATAGTGAAGCGAACCTAACCCCGAGAGCGATACCCGCGTTCCCGGTGTTACGCACCGAGAACAGCTGGTTCCCAGCTTGGTTCGAACTCTCAAAATTGAAGTTGCCGGACGTCGTCTGAATGTGGCGGTTGGCGCCCACGTTCCCGAAGTTGATGGTGGTGAAGTCCTTCTCCAAATTCGAGAAAGGCTGAACATAGATGGAGAACGTCAATTGACTTTCCTGGCCACCAGAAGCCGCAGCAGTCAACGTGACCCGGTAGAGGCCCCACGGTTGATGCTTCGAGATACCAAAGGCTCCGTACCAAAGCTGCTTCGACTGTGTTGCGCATTCAACTTGTATGTTCGATGCCGCGGTGGAGGTCAACTGACCAGTACTGACGGCAGCGGCAAACATCCCAGCCGGGCCGGTGCAGCCACTTCCCTGGTTCGCTTCTGACGCGTATTTCGTGGCATCAATCTGCGTCTTCTTCGTGCCATCGGGGTGGTAGACGTCGAAGTACACCACCGGGTTGTCGGTGGCAGTGTCGACTGCTCCCCACAGCTCGACGTATTGCTCCGTCGGCTCATCATGAGCGTTGGGCTTCACATGAATCAACGGCGCAGTGACGGTACTCGGCATGGCCGCCTCTTCTCCACTGGCCTGACACGGCGAACCCGGAGTAGCCGACGGCGTGTCATCCAAGCCGTACTGCATCTTCGGAGCGGACGCCCACGTCTTGTCGGAGTCATTCAACGCCCACGCACACTCAATTCTTGGCGCCGTCGCATTGCCACCTACATTCGCTGCGGCTCCCGAAGGAGGCGGATCTGCAGCAAGAGCCGGAGGACCCACCAGTGCCAGACCAAGAAGGGCGACACCTCCAACCAAAGTCCAGCAACGCCCAAGGCGCATTCGTCGAATCGTATTCACAAAACCCCCTTCCATCGGCTGCGCTCGTCGGAGCGTACGTGAGTCTTTCTGACAACCGCAAAACAGCACAAGGGTCCCTCGACCTTTTTTCCGGATATTTGCACGACGCTCAGAGGGAGAATGAAAGATGGGATCCGGGAAAATCCCGGATCCCATTTCATTCGAAAAGCACTACCTCACTGGTTCGTGGTTTGTCGCCACGAATCAGCGTTAGTTGCTAGGCGGGCCAGTGGCTGTTCGAGATGGGGGTGATCGGGTTACCGAACTGCGGCAGGCCGCGGTTGGCTACGTAGGGGGCACCGAGGTGACCTTCGTAATTGTCCGTGATGCACTTCGGGTTGGCCCGGCCAACGAGCTGGATGCCGTTGAGGGCTGAGTAAGTGTCACCCGGGATGGTTGCGGTCCAGATCGAGAACTCCATCTTGCCAACATCGTTCGGACACAACGTCCGACCGTAAGAGTCGTCAAACTGCGCTTCTGTCCCGAGCGGCGCCGGCTTGGACGTGGCGGCAAGGTCCGATGTAATCGCGGTCGCGTAGCTGACGTTGCCAAGCGACTGCAGGTTCGTGGAATCTCCCACACCGAACTTGGCGTCGAAGTGGTCAATACGCTTGGAACTGGTGCACTCGGTTGCCCCATCCGGGAACGAATTGCGGCACAGTGACGCGAAGCGCACGCCGAGAGCGATACCGGCATTGCCGGTGTTACGGACCGAGTACTGCTGATTTCCGGAAAGGTTCGCACCATCAAACGTGAAGTTACCGGTGGTGGTCTGAATGTGGGTGTTGGAGTTCACGTTCCCAAAGTTCACGGTGGTGAAGTCCTTCTCCAGGTTGGAGAACGGCTGCACGTAGATGTAGAACGTCTGCGTGCTCTCGACCCCGCCGCCTACGGAAGCACGGAAGGTGACCCGGTAGAGGCCCCATGGCTGATGCTTCGAGATACCGAACGCTCCGTACCAAAGCTGCTTGGACTGCGTCGCGCACTCAATCTGAATATTGCTGGCGGCAACCGAAGTCATTTCGCCATTGTTGACGGCGGCGGCGAACATGCCGGTCGGGCCGGTGCAGCGGGTCGGGGTGCCTTGATAGGCGTACCGAGTGGCGTCGACCTGAGTCTTCTTCGAGCCATCCGGATGGAACACATCGAAGAATGCGCTGAGATTGTCGTCCCCGCTGTCGACCGCTCCCCAGAGTTCGACGAATTGCTCAGTCGGCTCATCATGGGCGTTCGGCTTGACATGAATCATCGGCGTAGTGAACGGATTCGGCATGGCCGCCTCCTCGCCACTGGCCTGACACGGCGAACCCGGAGTGGTACTCGGCGTGTCATCGAAGCCGTACTGCATCTTCGGCGTCCCCGTCCACGACTTGTCGGAGTCATTAAGCGCCCAAGCGCATTCGATATTCGGCGCAGTTGCGTTGCCACCAACAACCGCCGCCGCCCCCGACGGAGGCGGATCTGCTGCACGAGCCGGAGAAGCCACCATTCCCATACCAAGAAGGGCGACACCTCCAACCAAAGCCCAACCACGCCCGAGGCGTGTCTGTCGAATCGTATTCACTGAAGCCCTTTCCATCGGTTTCAAATCCGGTCGGGAGAGGGTCCCCCAACGTGGAGTTCACTTGACCGCAATCAGTGACGGAAAACAAGCTCTCCCGGGTACTTTGATCTGTGTCAGCCACAGCAATAGCCACATTGGACTGCTGCCCAATTTCCGTCCGGCTACGACGGTGGCGTGTCGTTCGAATAGGGCTCCGCGTTGCGCTTGATTCGCGAAACGGCGAACGCAGGGCGAATGCAGTGTGAACACCCTCAGCGTTCGTCTTGGCCGTGACACAGCACCGAAAGCCGACGGGGAACTGGGCTGCGTCTGCTACTTTGGACTCTCCACGGTCTGGACCCGTGGTGCAGCCAGGAGTGCACGCCGGCCTGTCAAGCCGGAGGTCGCGGGTTCAAATCCCGTCGGGTCCGCCACTCGGTTTCCGTGAGGAGACCGTTGTTCACGAAGGGCTCTCGGGCCCCTCTGAACGCCACGGTCGGATAGCTCAGTTGGTAGAGCGCACGCCTGAAAAGCGTGAGGTCACCGGATCGACACCGGTTCCGACCACCACTTCTCGTTCACAACCGTTGCAATGGTTACCCAGGTTGCGGCGCCGGCGGTTCAACACTCAGGCGACCGTCGTGGCGGGCCACCCGCCAACCGCCATCGACTTCGCAGGCCACACAGTCGCCCGAGGCCACCGCGAGCACCCGCACCACCGACGCGGCGTCGACCGTGCGACCGTCGCCGACCCCGTTCTCCACCAGCCACCGACGGACAGCGCGGCTGGCCAACGGTGTCGCCACGCCTCGCAGGCCCCAACGAGCCGACGGATCGATGTGGGCACTGACTTCGTCGAGAAGGGCCACGTCGGCGGAAGTGATCTCGGCGTGGCGCGCCAGCAGGGGGGCCACGTCTCGCCCGGCCACATCGTTCAGCAACGCCATCACCTGGAGGCGGACGCGGACCCGGACGAACGCCGGATCGTCGTTCATGGGGTCAGTCACCACGGGCACTCCGAGGCGCTGGCAGAGCGCCGCCGTCTCCGCTCGTCGAAGGGCCAGCAACGGGCGACGGGGTCCGGCGGGAGAAGGCCGGGCCATGGATGCCACGCCGTCGGGTCCGGCGCCACGGAGCAGGTTGATTAGGACTGTTTCGGCGAGATCGTCGGCGGTATGGCCGGTCCATACGTTGGCCGGGAGCACGCCGTAGCGCGCTTGGCGGGCGTGTTCCTCCAGGTTGGAGCCGGACTGGACGTGAACCTGATGGGCAACGAAGGCAACATCGAGTCGCTCGGCTAGCGACCGCACTACGTCGGCCTCGTCGTACGAGCCGAGCCTCAGGCCGTGATCGACGTGGACCAAACCAATGGGGATCCCAGCGGCCACGCTGAGCAGCGCCAACGCAGTGGAGTCGGCACCACCAGACACGGCGCACCAGGACTCGGCACCGTCGTCGCCAACGGCTGGGAAACGACACTTCACCAGCAGGGACCGCACCTGCGGGTCTGTCTGAAGCGCCAGCAGAAGCTGCCGATCGGCCATCGAAAGACCGACCTTGGCCGAACTCAGTCCTTGGTGATGCGGCTGACCTTGTTGCGGGCCACCTTCAGGTAATACCCAATCAGAATGAACCCAACACCCGACATGGCCCCAGCAAAGAGGACAACTCCGAGCCAGTAGAACCAGGGCTTGGTGGCGAGAATCATCGCTTCAGCGTAGGCCGGGTTGGCCTGCTGTACGAAGTGGCTTAGGCGATCTTCTTGCCGCGGGTCCGAGGCACGATCATCGGTTCGTGCGTGGAGCAGAACTTCCCGTTGTTATAAATCGACAGACGCGTTCCACATCCCGCTTCCCGGCAGACCCGGCCAGACGAAAACTTCCTCGACGGGCGATCAGAGCCGGACAGTGGCTTGGCACCTACTGCATGTTCAGTCATGACCGGTACAACCGATCGCTCAAACGTTCCATTCCCCGCCGGAGGAAATTCTCGCTAAGTCGCGCTAAGACGCTTTTTGCTTAGGCGCCCGAGCCATACAGAGCCGCCCGGATCCGGGCCGCCAGCTCCGGCGGGACCTCCGTCACTGTGCGTGTCCGGACGACAACGCGCAGCTCCGCTTCGAAGTCGAAGGCGCTGAAGCACGAAGGACAGGCATCGAGATGGACCTGGATCTTCGTGCGCCG
>JANLQX010000058.1:0-14594 GCA_031368095.1 Actinomycetes bacterium
CGCCCGCTCAGCATCGGTCTTCTGGGCGAAGCGCGTGGGGAAGACTCCAATCTGATTGCCGCCCGTCGCGGTGATCACCGGTTCGTAGAACGTGATGCCCAGATCCGCGGTGACGTCGGTTCCCGTCGCAAGAGGCTCGAGCTCCGGGAACTGAGCGATCGGGACCACGAGACCTTGGCTATAGACGCCCCCAACTTCGCGGTCTTTAGTACGTGTACAGATGAACCTCTCCGAGTGTCTGTGAGCCACGGGCGGCAAGGAACTCGAATCGATGGTCGGACAGTGGCACGGCGGAATCGACCTCGACGTAAACGCACCGTTCGCCGACACGGAACTCGTTCTTCTTGGTGACGGTCGTCCAGCCGCGGACACGCGCCTGTTCAATCGCGTCGGCCTCCGGTATCGGGGCCCACCGACATGATGGTCTCAATGGTGGCAAGAGCTCGCATAGGGCGAGACAATCTGGAGAACATCGAGTCTTGTTTCACTTGAATTTTCGATGTGTCCTCTCGCCGAACCCATTGCGCCGAAATAATTCCGCGGGAACGGAGATTGCAATTCAGTACTATCGATCACTGTTGCGGGCCGGTGTGTTCCGGTTATCTGAGGATCGGGAGAGCGGGGAAACCACGCGCCCGACGGCTTCGGCCGATTTTCGGGGCCAATCTCTCGCCCGCAACGCACACATTTACACCGGCGGTCTGGGCCGATGGTGTCCGTTCATCGTAGAAAAACGGTGGCGCGTCGACGCGAGTCGACCTGGTCGTTCCTTGCGGCCAGAGGCAAACACGGGCACCAATCCTCGCCCAGACCGCCCATGACCTTCTTCACGAAAGGAGAAGCCAATGTCCACCAAGAACCCCCTTAGTTGGTTCTCCACTCGGAGCACCTCGCAGCGCGACGCGATCCCGGGGTCGACGCAGGTGCCGAACAGTGCAGGCGGTCACGCGTGGTTGCTCGACGACTGGAGCCGCCTGCGTCGGTTCCTCATCCTTGGCGTCGACGGTCCGTCGTACTACGCGTCCGAACGTCAACTCGTGAAGGAGAACGCCGACGCTGTCATGCGCTGCTTCGTCCCTCGTGGCGGGACGAAGCGCACAGAGTTCACGAACCAGAGTGCCATCGGTGGTTCTATGTGAACTCGCGATCGCAGGGAAACCCTGAGGCACTCGACCGGGAAAAGAGGAATGATCAGCGTATGGGTATTTATCGCACACGCATCCTGCCCCGCTTGATGAACGCCATGATGAACTCAAAGGAGAACGATGGGATTCGCTCGCGGGTGTGCGCCGACCTCGATGGCACCGTCGTCGAGATCGGGTTCGGCTCGGGGCTGAACGTGCCGCACTATCCGTCGGCCGTGCACACCGTTCGTGCCGTCGAACCGCAAACCAAGTCCATGGCGATCGCCGCGAAACGCATCGAGGCGAGTCACGCCAATGTCGACCACACCGGCCTGACCGGTGAACGGATCGACCTCCAGGACGCATCGGCCGACGCAGTCCTCTCCACGTGGACGCTCTGCTCGAATACTGATGTAGACGCCGCGCTCGCCGAGATTCGACGTGTTATCAAACCCTTTGGCACCCTCCATTTCGTCGAGCACGGCAAGTCGCCCGATTCGAAGGTGGCCCGTCAACAGAACCGTATCGAGCCGTTCACCAAACCCCTGTTCGGTGGTTGCCATCTCACGCGCGACATCCCCGCGCTCATCACCAACGCCGGATTCACGATCACCACGATGACGGCGTTCGCCCACCCGCAGGAACCGAAGCCGTTCGGCTGGACCTTCGAAGGACGCGCGACGATCAGCGCATAAGTGTATTCGTCGACCCGGTCGTTCTGGGAGCGACCAGGTCCACGAGAACGACCTGACGTCGAAATCAGGACCAGCCGCGCGGGGTTGGTCGAGGTGGAGGCCCTTTGCAGAAACGCGGCGACCTGACTCCCGTTGCGAGAGTTCGGGGTATTGGTTGCTCCCAGCGCAACGGAGGCTGCAAGCTCCAATTCTCGATTCCTCCGCTCCGCCGTGAAATCGGGCCCGACGCCGAAAGGTGTCAGTCGTCGCCGCCGAACGCGACGGTGCCGGTGAGCGCGGCGTGCTCGAGTCGGGCAAGCATGTCGTCGAGCGGCCACGAACTTCGATGGGCCCGGCGACCGGTTCCGCCCTCCTGCCACGGGTGTGGTCCGTCGAGCGGCCGATACTCCACGCCCGCCGCATCAAGTCGACGGAGATGCACGGCCAATCGGTCGGAGAAACCTGGCTCCGCCGGTGCCCCCGTCCACGCAACCTCGGCGAACGCGCACAGCCGCGGAAAGAGCGCGAAATCGATCTCTCGTTCGTTGGTGATCCACTCGGTCCACAGCTCCGCCTGGGCGCCGAGAATGTGGCGGCGTTCTGCATCAGTCCAACCCCCGCCCGACGGGTCGAAGCGAGCGACGTCGTCGAGCGAGACCGGCCCGCCGATGGCCATTGGTTCGCGGTCGTCGTCGGACTGGGCATAGTCGAAATAGAGCGGGAACACGGGAGCGAGGATGACGTGGCGTCCGGCGCCGGCCGCCCGCTGGGCAATGCCGAGACCGCGCCACGCCATCACCACTGAATCGACGCCGGACGAAGGGGCCGACGCGAACGCGTCGTCCCACGTGACCATGGTGCGGCCGCGAGCCGCGACGAGTGCGGCGACGTCGGAAAGGAACTTGGCGAACAGCTCCCTGGCCGATCCGATACCGATTGATGCGGCGTATGCCATCGTGGCGTCGTCGTCCTGCCAAACACTAAGTCGCGACTCGTCACCGCCCACGTGGATCCACGGCGACGGAAACACCGACCTGACCTCGTCGAGGAGTTCGCCGATGAACGCGAGCCCTTGCGGGGTCGGGGTGATGAGCGAACGGCCGATGCCCCACTCACCCCGCACTTCGTTGTGTTCACGGGCAGGAACACCGAGTTCGGGATTGGCGGCGATGAGCGCTCCGGTGTGGCCGGGCAAGTCGATCTCGGGGACCACGACGATGGCTCGATCGGCGGCGAACGCCACAATTTCACGCAGGTCGTCCTGGGTGTAATAGCCACCGTGCGGGGTCTCGTCGAAGACCGGCGGTTCGTTGAAGTGGCTGAGCTGGGAGCGACTTCGGTGGGAGCCCCGCTCGTGCAGCAGCGGGAACCGCAGGCTCTCGAATCGCCACCCCTGATCGTCGGACAGATGCAGCTGGAGACGGTTCATCCGCAGATCAGCCATATGTTCGATCAATCGGAGGACGCCGCGCTTCGGAAGGAAGTGGCGACTCACGTCGAGAAGTAGACCCCGCCAAGTGAGCGTTGGCGTGTCGGCGATGGAGCAGCACGGCAGGTCCCACACAATGCTGGGGGACAGGCCTAACCGATAGCTTTCGACCGGCAGAAGTTGACGAAGCGTGGCGATAGCGAGCGAGCATCCGTCGATGCTTCCCGCCGTGACGCCGACGCCCGCCGGGGTGACGGCGATGCGGTAGCCCTCGACCGCCAGACTCGTTGGGTCGAGACAAAACCGAATCGTGCCAGTGGGCTGGTCAACTGCTGATGCCTCAGCCGACGCATCAGCCGAACGCCCGAGGTTGAACGGAAGGAATCGCAGAAGGCGCTCGATTCGAGCTCGCTCGGGTGCCGCAAACTCGCGGGCTTCGAGCAACGTCGACTGATCAATCGTGAAGCGTCCAACGGCTCGTTCGAAATGGTCGACGGCGGGAAGGGTGGAGATCGGGCTGTCCATGGGTCAGCCAGTCGGCGGGAGAGCGGTCGCCCCGCCCTCGCCCCGTTGCTTGGCGGCAGCAGCTCGCGCAGCGCGTTGCGTCGCCTTGGCGTCCATCCACGGAAGAGACCGTGGCGCCGCTCGTCTGGTTGGTGGCGCGGCGGCCGAAAGAATGATGGCCCGACGCGGCGCGTCGGACCGGTTGGGTCCCGTGTAGTGGAGTGTGAAGCCGCCGTGGAGGGTGGCACCGCCGGCGGGGAGCGGGCAGGCGACCACATTGCGAACGTGATCCATCATCTCGGGCCGAAGCTCGTTGGCGTGGATGCGGTCGTCGTCGTTGAGGCTGCGGTGCCCCAGAACCTCTTCGTGGCGATGACTCCCCGGGACGAACTGCATACAGCCGTTCTCGAGCGTTGCCTCTTGGAGGGGCACCCAGATGCTCGCCGAGCGGAAGTCGAGATGCGGTGGCCAGTACGACGCATCCTGGTGCCAGGGTGTCTCGGCCCCGATCCGAGCTGGCTTGTTGATGGCGTGGAAGAACGAGCACGTGGCCTCGGGTCCGAACAGCTGGCTGGCGATGGCCGTGGCATTCACCAGCAGTAACGAGTCGTTGAGCTCGGGGGCGAACCGCTGCGGTTCGAGGATCTGCGGCAGGACCGCTTCACTTTCGTCATCGTCGGTACCGGCAAGGTCGAACTGCAGACCAAGTTCTCGGCCGACTTTGCGGTCGAACAGCCGATCGTAAATCTCTCGGAGCTGAGCGACGTCGTCGGCTGTAGTGATTGACGGGATGCTGAGATAACCGTCGGCGCGGAACCGCTCAATTTGGTCGGCTGTGAGCTCGACGGTTGCCTCGGTCAACGATGTTCCGCCCATGGTTCCTCCGAACGTGAGTGATGACTTGAGAGAATCTATGTGCGTCTTCGGCTTTCGCCCGTCGCCCACGCCTGCCGACTTCGTTCGCTTTGTCCCGTTGAGCGAGACAATGTGAACAAGGTCGGTGGTCGGCGAACCACCGCGAGCGCGTCAAACGACGATGAGCTCGAGTGTGCCGTCGAGGGCGGCGAGGTCGGTCGGATCTGACGTGACGACTAGACCGACATCGTCGCCCCAGTCGCTCTGGGAGCGACTGGGGCGACAACTACACGGGTAGCCTGGCGGTCGCCCCAGGTTGGTCACGCGAGGTCGAACCGGTCGGCGTTCATGACCTTGGTCCACGCCGCAACGAAGTCCTTCACGAACTTCGGCTGCGCATCCGCGGCCCCATAGACCTCGGCAATGGCCCGCAATTGGGAGTTCGCTCCGAAGACGAGATCGCAGCGCGAGCCGGTCCACAACACATCGCCGCCCGTGCGGTGGCGACCCTCGAAGACGTCTTCGGACTGCGACGTTGGCGCCCACACGGTGTTGTTATCGAGGAGGTTGACGAAGAAGTCGTTCGTGAGCGACTCGCTTTTCTTGGTCAGCACCCCGTGTGTCGATCCGTTGGCATTGGCGTTGAGGACTCGAAGCCCACCCACCAACACCGTCATTTGTGGAGCGCTCAGGGTGAGGAGTTGGGCACGGTCCACCAAGAGTTCTTCAGCGGTGCGGAGGTGACCCTTGCCCAGGTAGTTGCGGAATCCGTCGGCCGTTGGCTCGAGGACGGCGAAGGACTCCGTGTCGGTCTGCTCCTGCGTGGCGTCGGTGCGGCCCGCGAGAAACGGAACCGTGACCGTATGCCCGGCGTTCTTGGCGGCCGCTTCCACGGCGGCGCAGCCACCGAGGACGATGAGGTCGGCCATCGAGATCGTCTTGCCCGCCACACTGAATTCTGTTTGCACGCCGGCGAGTGTGGCGAGGATTCGGCGTAGTTGCGGTGGGTTGTTGACGTCCCAGTCATTTTGGGGAGCGAGCCGGATACGGGCACCGTTGGCACCGCCGCGCTTGTCGCTGTTGCGGAACGTCGAAGCTGACGCCCAAGCGGTGGACACCAACTCAGAGATCGTGAGACCAGACGACAGGATCTTTGCCTTGAGCGCGGCAACATCGTCGTCGCCCAAGAGTTTATGGTCAGTCGAGGGGACTGGGTCCTGCCAGATCAACTCTTCGGCCGGCACTTCAGGACCAAGATATCGGACGATCGGACCCATGTCGCGGTGGCACAACTTGAACCATGCGCGAGCGAATGCGTCGGCGAATTCTTCTGGATTCTGATGGAAACGCCGCGAGATGGGCTCGTAGATGGGATCCATTCGAAGAGCCATATCTGCCGTTGTCATCATCGGAGCGTGCGTTCTCGACGGATCGTGGGCGTCAGGGACCGTGCCCTGGGCTTCCGGATTTGATGGAGTCCATTGCTTGGCGCCGGCTGGACTCTCCGTGAGCTGCCATTCGTAGCCGAACAGGGTGTCGAAGTAGGTGTTGTCCCACGTGATCGGGGTGCGCGTCCAAGCCCCTTCGATGCCACTGGTGATGGTGTGCACGCCCTTTCCGGTGCCGAAGCTGTTTTTCCAACCAAGACCCATCTGTTCCATTGGTGCACCTTCAGGTTCGGGACCAACGAGCGCCGTGTCGCCAGCACCGTGGGCCTTTCCGAAGGTGTGGCCACCGGCGACCAGCGCCACGGTTTCTTCATCGTTCATGGCCATGCGGGCGAACGTTTCGCGAATGTCGCGCGCCGACGCCATCGGATCCGGGTTGCCGTTAGGGCCCTCCGGGTTCACGTAGATCAAGCCCATCTGCACGGCACCAAGGGGATCCATCAGCTCCCGGTCGCCGCGGTAGCGCTCATCGCCGAGCCAGGTTGTTTCTGGACCCCAATAGATATCCTCTTCCGGCGACCAGACGTCTTCACGTCCGCCCCCGAAGCCGAACGTTTTGAAGCCCATTGACTCCAAGGCGACATTGCCCGTGAGGATCATGAGATCGGCCCACGACAGTTTTCGACCGTATTTCTGTTTGATCGGCAGCAAGAGGGCGCGAGCCTTGTCGAGGTTTCCGTTGTCCGGCCAGCTGTTGAGTGGGGCAAATCGCTGGGTGCCGTTGCCCGCACCACCGCGACCGTCTTGGGTCCGGTACGTGCCGGCGCTGTGCCAGGCCATGCGGATGAAGAACGGGCCGTAGTGCCCATAGTCGGCGGGCCACCAATCCTGCGAGGAGGTCATCAACGCCGTGAGGTCACGTTTCACCGCGGCGAAATCGAGGCTCTTGAATTCCTCGGCGTAGTTGAAGTCGTCACCCATTGGGTTTGCCGAGGGCGAGTTCTGGTGAAGAATTCTCAGACTTAACTGATTCGGCCACCAGTGTTCGTTGGCGGTGGACCCGACCGCCGTGTGGGCGGCGTGTGGTCCGTTCATCACGGGGCACGTGAGGTGGTTGTCGTTGATTTCGAGGGCATGCTGTTCTGTCATTTGCTGCTCCTTCCGTTGGATGCGCGGGTGTTCGGTATGGGGGTGGGCCTGATCGTTGGAGGCGACTCGGCGTTGAGGGCTGACGTTTGACACGTGGGGCAGCGACCCCAGTAGATGACCTCAGCTTCGTCTATTTCGAATCCGTGGTCATCGTCGGCCGTGAGGCAGGGCGTTGTCCCCACCGCACAATCGATGTCAAAGGTGGCGTTGCAGATGCGACAGATCAGGTGGTGGTGATTGTCGCCTACGCGGTCTTCGTAGCGCGCCGCCGATCCGCTCGGTTGGATCCGCCGGACGACCCCTTTGTCGACGAGGACGCCGAGCGTGTCGTAGACGGCCTGGCGAGAGATCGACCCGAGGGACGATCGCACATCGTCGGTGAGCTCATCAGCGGTGGCGTGCCGGCGAACCGATACCGCTCGGAGAATGGCGAGGCGCTGCGCCGTGACCTGCAGTCCATGTTGACGCAGCATTGCGTCTGGTTCGGTGCCCATGGCTACGACAGCTAAGCACCTTTTCTGGACATTGTCAAAAAACGGACTATGTCCGGATTAGTCGTCCATCTGGAGCGCCGCTCCGTTCGATGGCCCACCTGAGGAATTCCGTGCACTCCAAGCCCGGCGTCAAGAAATATCCCTGGCCCGCATGGCACCCGAGCATCGTGACCGCTTCCCACGTTCGGGCGTCTTCGATGCCCTCGACGACGGTCCGCAGTCCCAGCCCTACGGCGAGATCGGCAATGGCCTTCACAATCGCCGCATCCTGGGGTGAGTTGGCAACGTTGACGACGAACGATCGGTCGATCTTGAGCTCATCGACCGGGAGACGTTTCAGATAGGAGAGCGACGAATAGCCAGTTCCGAAGTCATCAATGGAGAACCGAATCGCCTGACTGCGTAGGTCGTCAATAACCGCCGTTGCTTCGTCTAGTTCGTGGACCAACTCTCGTTCGGTGATCTCTAGGGTCAAGACTTCGGGCGGAACCCCGGCTCGCCGAACGGCGCTGAGTACTCGGCTGGCGAAACCCGGAGCCAAAAGCGTCTGGGCGTCGAGATTCACGGCCACTCCCAATTCCAGTCCGTTCCTTCGCCACTGCGAGCACGCGTTGAGTGAGCTGGTGAGCACGGCATTGGTGATGGCATCGATCAACCCCGCCTGTTCGGCTAGCGGAATGAATTCATTCGGGGAAATCTCGCCAAAACGAGGATGATTCCATCGGGCCAATGCTTCAGCACTCAGAATTTGACCCGTTGCCAGATCCGCCTGCGGTTGGAACACGACGGTCAGCGCGTCCGTCTCGATCGCGGCGCGCAACTCTCCGACAAGTTCGAGTGCTCGTGAGGAGGATTGCTCCTGTGATCGGTCGTAGGACCGGATGGCCGAGCCCCGAACCATTTTGGCGGCATACATGGCAATGTCGGCTCGCCTGAGCAGCGTCTCGCGATCGGTTCCGTGATCTGGAGCGAACGCAAATCCAACCGAAGCTCCGATTCGCACGCTCATGGCGTCGAGTTGAAACGGCGTAGTGAAGACAACTTCCATGGCTTGCAACTTGGCCATGGTTTCCTTGACCGAGACCACGGCGGGCAGCACGATCGCGAACTCGTCGCCTCCCAGTCGAGCGAGGAAGGCCGACGACGGAAGGCCCTTGCGAAGTCGCATGGCCGTCTCGATGAGAACCTGATCGCCAGCGTGATGGCCGAGCGTGTCATTGACCTCCTTGAAACGGTTCAGATCGAGCATCGCCACGGCGAAACTCGACCCTTTCCGGGCCAGGGCCTGATCCAAGGTTCGGTACAGATAGAGCCGGTTCGGAAGACCGGTAAGCACGTCATGCAACGCCTGATGCTCACGGTCAGCAGACTCGCTCCTCAGCTTGTCAATCAGTCGGAGGTTCTCGAGCGTGACCGTCGTCTGGTTGGCCATCGTGGCAAAAATCGAAAGGTCGTCGTCGTCGAAGGTGCTCACATCGCTGAGCCGGCCGCTCACGACCAGCGCGCCGATCACATCGTCTCCGTGGAGCAGCGGCACAGCCATCATGTCCTTGGTGCCGTGCGCTTGGAGATACCCGGCCAAGGCCGTCGATCCCCGTTCCAGACAGACCGCCCGGCCGCACTCGATGACTTCTGTCCAGACGGCATCGCCGGGTTCCGGAACCGCTCCCGAATCGGCGCCGAGGGTGTGGCGCACGTGGTCGTCATGCCGAGGGAGAACGATCGTGGCGTCCGCGGCACGGAGCACCCGCGCCGTCTCTTCGAGCACGCTCTGCAGGGTGGCTGACAAGTCGCTCGAAGTTGTCAGACCGGCAGTGAATTCGTGCAGGAGCAACAGACTGTCGTATCGACGCTGCAACTTTGCCTGTCGCCGCATGGGCAGGATCACGATCCCAGCCAGAACCAAGATAGGAAGGAATGCGGCCGTTGTTTCGTGAAGCACCATCACCGAAAGCACACTGAGTGCCGTTGCCATGAGGGCATTGACGACACCGAGAAACACGTGCCGTGCGGCCTGGCGCACGGTCATGGCGTCGCCGCTCAGCACGATGACGAGGTTCACTGCGCTCGTTGAGAAAACAATTGCCGTTCCGAGGGCCGCAAGGATCGCGAGCCACGTGCGCCAGTCATTCACCCGCACCGCTGTGGTGATGCCGTCGAACACGGCGATCGCAACGACTACTTCGAAAAGCGTCAGCGGAGCGTTGAACACGAATCGGATCAGTGAGCGGCGCCGATTGAATACCTGACTGATCAGCCAGCCACCGAGTGCGGCGCCAATAAGCGGGCCTCGCGGCAGGCAGAGCAACCCGATGACCATCGGGATTTCGGAGAGGGAAAGCGAAAAGGTGTTGGACTCGACCTCAAGGAACAGCGGTGCCGAAGCGGCGACGAAGAACGCCGCCAGCAACCATCCGAACGAGAGGTGAAGCGGGAGGACGACTCGATGTCGATCGACCCATATCCCGAGCGCGATCCCAACCAGGCCGATACCGGCAGCAAGGGTGCAGACCCGTGCCTTGCTCGTTGGAACCTTCGACCGTGACTCACTCATGCTTGGGCTTCCCAGAACCGCTGGTCTGTTCGACCAATCGGTCCTTGTGAATCGTCACGTCGCCGCCAACCCTTGAGCGGCGGCGTGGGCTTTAACCCCAAACCGCTCCCCGCCAGCCGTAGCTTTTCCAGCTCGATCCCGCCCAGTTCGCTCCGGCCCATCCGGCTCCGGCCCATCCGGCTCCGGCCCAGTTTGCTCCGGCCCATCCGGCTCCGGCCCAGTTTGCTCCGGCCCATCCGGCTCCGGCCCAACCGGCGCCCGCCCAGTTTGCTCCGGCCCAGTTTGCTCCGGCCCAATTGGCTCCGGCCCAGTTTGCTCCGGCCCACCCGGCTCCAGCCCAGTTGGCGCCATTGAATGTTCCGTTGGTCCACGAGGTGCGAGTGAACGTGGCAGTGGCGAACGCCGCGGCCTCCCAGGCGTTGCCAAAGATGTCCCGCTCGTTGTCGAGAAGGACACCGTTGAACGACAGGTGTTTTCCGCCCCGAGCGGCTTCGAGCGACCCCCGACCGGGGGTCCCGAAGACCAGGGTCACCGCTTCCTTGGCCGGACCCCACGCAGCGAGGAGATCGGCGGCTTTGTCCACCTGGATGAAGTTGGTATACGCACCATTGACGTCTTGTCCGGAGAAGACCAGCGCCAGCTTGATCTGGTCCGGTGACGAGGCCGGGTAGGCGCCGGCCAACAACGCGACGGCGCCCGAAACCACGGCTGCTGCTTGTGACGTTCCGGAACCGCGGAAGAGGCGGGGCCCAACGGCGGCGGCCGGATAGTGCGAGTCGACGAAGGACCCGGGAACGCGCAGGCCCATGACCCGCGACCCGGGCGCCCACATGTCGGGTTGACGCCAACCGGCAGCATTGGTGAAGGCGGTCGATGTCAGCGGGGAAACGGCCTGATCGACGGCGCCGACAGCGATCAGCCGAGGGTTGTAAGCGGGGCTGGAGACTTTCGTCGCCGGTCCGTCATTTCCGGCGGAGGCCACCACGGTGATGCCGTTGCGCCAGGCCACTTCGGCCGCCCAGGAGAGGGGGTCGTCGGTCGACGAGTTGGTGCTCGTCACCCCGAAGCTGAGATTGATGACCTTGATGTTCAACCCGTTGTCGTTTTTGTGCTGAACGACCCAGTTGATTGCGGCGATGACCTGGGAAATGTCGGTCGCACCGTCGTAGGCGCCGACCTTCACATTCACGATTCGAGCTCCTGGCGCGACGCCGACGAACCGTTTGTCGTCGGTGAGCGAGCCACCGCCGGCGTCGACCCCAGCGGCGATGCTGGCCACGTGGGTGCCATGGCCGTAGGCGTCGAGCCCCGGATAGGCCGAATACGGGACGTCGAGGGAGAGGTCCGGTCCGTTGATGACTTTGCCGGCGAGGCCGGCAACGGGACTGACGCCGGTGTCGATCACGGCAATGTCGACGCCGGTTCCGATAGCGCCGCGTGACCACATCTGGTCGGCGCGGATCTGCTCGGTGATCTTGTGGAGCGATCCCGGATCGTCCTTGACCGCCTCAACCGTCGGGGTGGCCGACGA
The DNA here is from genome assembly GCA_031368095.1 of Actinomycetes bacterium. Classification (GTDB taxonomy): domain Bacteria; phylum Actinomycetota; class Acidimicrobiia; order Acidimicrobiales; family JANYDT01; genus JANLQX01. The sequence goes on from JANLQX010000058.1 coordinate 11,703, forward strand.
GGAGCCTACGACCGTTGTGGTCGGCGGAGCCGTGGTGGTGGAGGTGTCCGTCGCCGTTGTTGACGAGCTTGACGAGGTTTGGTCTTTCTTGCCCGCCACGGCACCGGGCGCACCGAATCCTGTCGTGATCAAGAGTGCGGCAAGAAACGCACCCGCCGTTCGACATCCTGTTGTTCGTGCCATCGTGAAATCCTTTTCAACCACTGAGAGTGGTCAAAGGTTCCCGGGGTCGGAGCAGGGGTCGATCATCAACATTGATGATTGACGGGCCGGTTGAGTCCATCGGCCTAGAGAGAACTCCCGGTTTGTGGCCTGACGTAGGCCGCGCCGACGGATGCAGCTGTCACAAGAGGTCGTCCCGGAGTTCGGCGATGGCCAGGGAGAACCTCGCGAGTAGGCGGGTTCGAGATCGGTCGGTAGACCACGAGGCGTAAACGATGCGAAAGGAGGTGACGGCCGCCGACGAAACCACCGATGCTCGGGTCGGAGGTAGCCCCCGGTCGATCAGGGCGTTGGCGATGACGTTGGCCCAAACCTCTTGCTTCCAGAGGTCGCGTTCGTGCAGCGACGCGTCAGCATGAATAACGGCGTTGCGGGTTCGGTGGAACGCTCGTTCGGGTTCGAACAGAGCCGCGAGCCGCAGGGCAACAGCGTCGAAGACTTGGCGTGGTCGCGCGTCGGCGGGCGACGAGTGAAGAGCGCTGACGATTTCCGCCAGGATCGCCTCACCGTCACCGAAGAGGACCTCCTCCTTAGTGGCGAAATACCGGAAGAAGGTTCGTTCGCTCACGCCCGCCCGGTCGGCGATCTGCTGCGCCGTGACGTCGGCGAAGCCGTCAGCTTCGAAGAGTTCGAACGCCGCTGCGCGAAGTCGCTCGGCGGCGTCGGTCGGCCATCGCGTCACAGCCGTATCGTAGGCGTGATGTCAGTGCCTGCCATTGATACGCTGAAGTGATGACAGTCTCTGACATCGATAGTGGACCCGCCGGATTGGGGACGTCCGTCTTGCTGACCGGCCCCACGCGCGGGCTTGGTCTTGCCACCGCCTTGGAGCTGGCCCGGAAGGGTTGCCGGATGGTCTTGGTGGGCCGAACGTCCCCACTCCTTCGTACTGCCGCGGCGTCCGTCCGTTCGGCGGGCGCTGCTTCGGTCACCGTTGTCGAAGTGGACATGGCGTCGTTGGCCTCGGTGTCCCAAGCCTCCGACGAAGTCACAAGACTCGTCCAGGACGGTCGGCTGCCTCCGATCGAGGTCGTTGTTGCCAACGCCGGCGTGCAGCTCGGCGATCGCCAGCAGGCTTCCACCGACGGCATCGAGCTCACATTCGCGGTGAACGTGGTGGCCAATTACCGATTGCTTACCGGGCTACTTCCGGCGTTGGCCGACAACGCCCATTGCGTCGTCGTCGGAAGCGGCACCCATTTTGGCGGCTTTCCGACCTCGTCTCTGGTGGCGGCGCCCGTGTGGGCTGATCCGGGCGTCCTTGCGCAACCGGGTGCGGAACTTCCCGTGGGTCGAAGAGCGTCTGATGCCCGGGCCGGGCAGTGCGCTTATTCGACCTCCAAACTCGCCGTCAACTACCTTGCGCACGAACTGCAACGACGTCTGGGAAATGCCCGACGCGTGAACGTCTACGACCCGGGAATGATGCCGGGAACGGCGTTGGCGCGTGACCTCGCACCCTGGAAACGGTGGGCGTGGAACCACATCCTCCCGGCGCTTGTCCCGGTGATTCCGGGTGCCGCGCGCGTGGATGACAGTGCTCGTTACCTGGCGTCGTTCGCCCTTGGCGAGACATACCCAGAGGCGCGCTGGGCCTACATCGAGATCGACAAGCTCACCCGGGCCAGCGACGCGTCTTACGACGAAGCCCTCGAGTTTCGCCTCTGGGAGTTTTGCCAGTCACTCACAGGTGGGGAAGGAACCCGTCCGCCAGGGTCGTAGGCGCGCGTACTAACCACGCGTCGTCGAGGACCTCGTAGAGCGTTTGTTGGCTCAGGGTATTTACCCGGACAGGGCCTGCTGCGGATCGGTCGAAGCAGGGGATCGTGAAGCACAACTCCGGGTGCGGCATCGTCCATGCTTTGCATGCCGCACGAATTGTCGATGCGCGCTCGTAAACAAGCGTGGAACGAGCCTTGAGGCGGTGACAGAACCACTGGGTGATACCCGTCGAAGCGATTCCGAAACAAAACTAACCGGGGACTTAGTTGACGGCACCATGCTTCCGGGGTAAACACGCCTCTACCCACACTGCTGGCGGCACGTCCTGCACGTTCACCGCTCGCCAACCCTGCAGAGGAAACAAGCATGAGCCACTACGACCGCACCGGCATTGACGCCATTCGACGTTCGATCAGCGAGCGTGAGAACCACGTGATCGATGAGCTGCACCGCGGCGGCATCAACCGGCGCGAGTTCCTTCGCTACGCCACCATTGCCGGGATGTCGATCCCGATGGCCGGAGTCATCCTCGGCACGCCCGCCGCCGAGGCGGCCAAGAAGGCGGGGAAGGCCACAGCCGGTAAGCGCAAGCCGCTCCTCAAGCTGAGCACGCTCGCTCCCGGCAGCAAGCTTGATCCCGTCATCATCAATAACGGCGGCGCGCTGCTGCTCCTCGGTTTTGCCGGTGAGTACCTCTGTTGGGACAACAACCAAGGCGTCCTCGAGCCCCGCGTGGCGGAAAGCTGGAAAGCCAACGCTGACTCCACCGTTTGGACCTTCAAGATCCGTAAGGGCATCACCTTCCACAACGGTGCCAAGCTCACCGCCGACGACGTGGTGGCCACCTTTGACCGGTTGGCCGACCCGGCCAACAAGTCCAACGCGCTTTCGGTGCTCTAGGGCATCCTGGCCAAGGGTGGAACGACCAAGGTCGACGACTACACCATC
>JANLQX010000064.1:0-11028 GCA_031368095.1 Actinomycetes bacterium
GACATCATGCGCGGGCTCGAAGGCAGCTACACGTTCGTGGACCAACCCGATGGCTCGACCGACGTGACCTATCACCTCTCCGTGGAGTTGGTGGTGCCGATCCCCGGCTTCGTGAAGCGCCGGGCGGAGGGCAAGATCATCACGACGGCACTGCGAGAACTCAAGCACCGCGTCGAGAACGCCGCAACCGCTTAGCCGGTCGCGTTCATGTGGGCCTCGTCCGAGACGCCGAGCAAGCCCCGCAGCACGAATGCCGTGGCCGCGGCAGCAACGGCATCGGGTTCCTCGCGTCGGGTTTGCACGAACCGCCGCGCCAACTCGTTCGTCACGCCAATGATGGCGTGGGTGAGCATTTCGGGATCGCCATCGGGGATCCGCCCGGCGAGCATGGCGTCTTTCACGTGTTTGGTGGTGTCGGCGGCACCCACATCGGCGCCCTGGCGCAGCACCGGGAGAAAGGCCACTTCGGTGGCGGCGAACTGAAACAGATTGAACATGTGGCGGTTTTCGTCGAGCCACCGCATCGTGGCCAGCATGCCGAGACTGATTTTTTCGATCGGATCGCTGGCCGAGAGCAACGTCTGTTGCTGACGGCGGCGGAGGGAGAGCTGCGCGTCGCGCAGGATTTCACAGAAGAGCGCTTCTTTGGAGTCGAAGTACCAGTAAAAGACACCTTTGCCGACCGCTAGTTCATCGACAATCTCGGCGACCGCCGTTTGGTGGTAGCCCTGGTCGGCGAATCGCTGCGCCGCGGCGCGCATGATAGAAGCGCGCCGGTCGCGCCCTCGCTGCGTCAATCGCCGCTCCATGAACCGCCACGGTAGGGATGAGCAGCGTCTCTGTCCAAACGGTCTGATTGCTTCGGCGATGTCGCCGGCGTGAACAAGGCGTGACATGTGCCATGGAAACGGCATGGACGCAAACCCATCCCGTACACTTCCGCCATGGCCTACCGGATGATGAAGGCAGTGTTGGGTCCCGTACTCCGCCTGTTGTTCAAGGTCCGCGTGGAAGGCATCGAACACGTTCCTGTCGGCGGGCCGGTGATTTTGGCCAGCAACCATTTGTCGTTCTCTGATTCCATTTTTTTGCCGCTGGTCCTCAAGCGCCGAGTCACCTTCGTGGCCAAGGCCGAGTATTTCGAACAGCGAAAAACGGCTTGGTTTTTCAAAATGATGGGCCAGATTCCGATCAAGCGTGGTGGCGGCGCGGCGTCGGCTCGAGCCCTGGAATCGGCGAAGGACGTGCTGATGGCCGACGGCGTCTTCGGCATCTATCCCGAGGGGACTCGTTCGCCCGACGGTCGCTTGTACAAGGGCCGCACCGGCGTGGCCCGGCTGGCTCTTGATTGCCAGGCGCCTGTTGTTGCGGTGGCCATGATCGGGACCCGGGAGGCGCAGCCGATCGGCCAGGTGAAGCCGAACTTTGGATCGCCCATCACCATCAAGTTCTCGCCGCCCCTTGACTTTTCGAGGTTCGGTACGAGGCGAGACGATCCGCTGGCGCTTCGCCAGGTGACCGACGAAATCATGTTCGAACTTCGAGAGCTGTCGGGCCAGGACTACGTAAATTCTTATGCACCAAAGAAGGGCGTCGACGAGTCCGTCGGCGATGCTGCGCCGGCGATCGTTCGCAGTGCCCCGCCGTCCACGGTGGCTTCGTCGAGTTCGTCGATGCTCGTCGGCGCCGGCGTTCTGTCGGCTTCCGCCTGACCTTTCTGTGGTCCCCCGCTTCGTCGTTGCCGGGCGAAAGAATGCCCACCGATGATTTTCGTCGTTCGCATTTGGCTCCCCGACCGTCCTGGTGCTCTCGGCCAAGTGGCCAGCCGGATCGGTGCCGTTGGCGGTGATCTCGTCGGCATCGACATCTTGGAGCGAGGGGCCGGAAGGGCGATCGACGAACTGCTCGTCGAGCTCTCGGACGCTTCGGTCCTCGATTTGTTGACGCGTGAACTGCGCGAGGTCGATGGGGTCGATGTCGAGGACATTCGGCCGGTTGGTGACGAGGCGCGTGACCAACGTCAGGACGCGCTGGAAACGGCGATTGCGCTCGTGGAGGCACGGGCCGTCGACCAGCTGCTTATCGCACTGGCCAATCGGGCCAGCCGAGGGTTCGAGGCAGAGTGGGCGGCCGTGATTTCCTTCGACAGCCCCGAGGCGCTCGCCACCGTCGGGCGTGCGCCGGAAGTGCCGTGGATTTCGGCGTTCGTGGCCGGCAGCCGTGCGTCGTTACGCGTAGCAGCCGGAGACGCTGGCCCAGCCGACATCGCGTGGTCAACCCTCGACGGTGCCGACCTCACCTTGGTGCTCGGCCGGGGCGGGCGGCCGTTTCGTGCCAGGGAGCGCCACCAGCTCACTGCGCTCGTGCGGATCGCCGATGCGCGTTGGCGCGAACTCGTGCTGGCCCGCTGATCGGTGCGAGCTGGAGCGAGCTCGTTAGTCGGCGGCCCATCCGCGACTGCGCTCGACGGCACGTGACCATTGGTGGTGCGCGGCATCGGCGGTGATACGCCCGGCCCGCGGAGTGAAACGGGCCTGTTCGACCCAGCTCTGGCCGACTTCGGCGATACTTCCCCAGACCCCTTCCGCCAGACCGGCGGCGAAGGCCGCGCCGAGTGCCGTGCACTCCGCCACGGCCGGACGGGATACGTCGACGCCGAGCTGGTCCGCCTGGAGGCCGAGGAGCAGGTCCATCACCGAAGCACCTCCGTCGACGCGCAACTCGCTCAGGACTTTGCCGGAGGCGGCGGTCATCGCGTCGACCACGTCACGAACGGAGAACGCAATCGATTCGACCACGGCCCGAGCGATGTGGGCGCGTCCGATGCCGCGCGTCAACCCGACGATTGTTCCGCGCGCATAGGGATCCCAGTACGGGCTGCCAAGACCGGTGAAGGCGGGCACGAAGTACACGCCGTCGGTGGACTCAACGGACGCTGCGAGAGGACCGATCTCGGCCGCGGTATCGATGATCTGGAGTCCGTCTCGCAGCCACTGGATGGCCGCCCCGGTTACGAAGATCGAACCTTCGAGGGCATAGGTGAGCGGACCGTGGGGACCGAGGTCCCAGGCGACGGTGGTCAGCAGTCCTTCCGAAGGAGCGGGCAACTCGGTGCCAACGTTGAGTAACACGAAGCTGCCCGTGCCATAGGTGTTTTTGGCCATTCCGGGGTGTACGCACGCCTGTCCGAAGAGGGCCGCCTGCTGATCGCCGAGGATGCCGCTCACCGGGACGCCGGTCAATAGACCGCCAAAAGCATCGAGGTGCACTGTTCCAAGGCGGCCGGCGCTCGGATGCAGTTCGCCAAGGGCCGACATCGGCACGCCGAAGGTGTCGCAAAGTTCCGACGACCATGTGTGGGTTCGGAGGTCGTAGAGCATCGTGCGAGATGCGTTCGACGGGTCGGTCGCATGGACGCCACCCTGGACCCCTCCAGTCATGTTCCAGAGAAGCCAGTCGTCGATGGTGCCGACGGCCAGATTCGGATGAACGGGCACACCGCCTTCGCTGAGGAGCCATTCGATCTTGGTGCCGGAGAAGTACGGATCGAGCACCAGTCCGGTGGCGGCGCGCACCGTCGGAAGGAATCCGTCGGCGGCAAGATCGTCGCAACGATTGGCGGTGCGTCGGTCCTGCCACACGATGGCCCGGGCGTGCGGGGTACCCGTTTGGCGATCCCATGCCACCACCGTTTCGCGTTGGTTGGTGATCCCGATGGCGGCCACCACGGTGTCTGGCGCCAAGCGGTTCTTCATCAGGTCCCGGGTCACGCTCACTACGGCTGACCAGATCTCGGCGGCATCGTGCTCGACCCAGCCTGGCTGCGGGAAGTACTGGGTGAACTCCAGGTACGAGGAGCCGACGGGTCGACCCGCGGCGCTCATGGCAATGGCTCGCACTCCGGTAGTACCCGCGTCAATGGCGACGACGACAACACTCACTCTGGGTCCCCCTCCGGCTGCGTAGCGCCGCTCACGGTAGTCGTGTCTGAAAGCGCTGTCACCCGCGTCGGCAGGGAAGATCTCGGGCGATACGTTGGTGCGGCCAAATCTCGCCGCCGCAAATGTCCGTGCGTCGGTGCGTCTACTTGTGGAGATCCGATGCGTATTGCCCTGCTCACTGCCGGCGGCCTTGCCCCATGTCTGTCTTCGGCCGTCGGCGGTCTCGTCGATGCCTACACGTCGGCCGATCCGTCGGCTGAAATCATCGCCTATCGCAACGGCTACGCCGGGCTCCTCACGGGGGATTCCTTCGTGATCAGCGAGGCGGCACGCTCCCAGGCGCATTTCCTGCACGGCCTTGGGGGAAGCCCGATCGGGAATAGTCGCGTCAAACTGACGAACGTAGGCGACTGCGTGAGGCGGGGTCTGGTGGCCGAGGGGCAGAACCCGCTTGCCGTTGCCGCCGAGCGACTGTCGACTGATGGAGTTGACGTCTTGCACACGATCGGTGGCGATGACACGAACACGACTGCCGCCGATCTCGCCGCCTACCTCGCCGAGCATGCCTATGCGCTCACGGTTGTCGGGCTGCCCAAGACGATCGACAATGATGTCGCCCCGATAGTCCAAACCCTAGGCGCGCTTACTGCTGCCGAACATGGGGCACGCTTCTTCGAGCATTTCGTTTTCGAGGGCACGGCCAACCCACGTTCGCTGCTGATCCACGAGGTGATGGGTCGCAACTGCGGATGGCTCACGGCGGCCACGGCTCGCTCGTATCGCGATCGTCTGGCGCAGCGGGCGTCCAGCCTGGCGCCCGCGTTCGGGATTGACGCCGCCTACCTCGACATCGACGCGGTCTACGTGCCGGAGTCATCGGTCGACATCGCGGTTGAGGCAGCACGGTTGCGGGCGGTGATCGACCGCAAGGGAACGGCCAACGTGTTCGTGAGCGAAGGCGCCGGGGTGGCCGACATCGTCAACGAAATCCTGGCGGCCGGAGGCGAGGCCGAACGCGACGCGTTCGGTCACGTGCGTCTCGACAAGGTCAACGTGGGCGGCTGGTTCGCCCATAAGTTTGCCGGTCTCGTCGGCGCCGAGAAGGCACAGGTCCAGAAGTCGGGCTACTTCGCTCGGTCGGGCCCGGCCAATGGCGAAGACCTGGCGCTGATCGCGTCGATGGTCGCCGTCGCCGTCAGCTCGGCCCAGGCCGGGGTGAGCGGGGTGATTGGCCATGACGAGGAGCGTGGTGGCGAGCTTCGGGCCATCGAGTTCCCGCGGATCAAGGGCGGAAAGCACTTCGATCCGTCCACCCCATGGTTCAAGCAAATGCTCGCCGAGATCGGCCAGGGGTAGCTCAGTCCGTTCGGCCGGCAAGTCCCGCCGGACTCGGCGCGCAGATTCCCTCCCACAGCGCGCACCTCAGGCGCGCAAATCGTCGCGATGGCGCGCACCTCGGGCCCGGTCACACACAGATCGACCGATTTCGACGCAAAATTCGGCAAAACCAGTCGATGTGCGCGCTGTGTCCACCGATGTGTGTCGGCCTCGAGGCGATCGGAGCGTTCCTCGACGGGGCGATGAACATGGCGCCGGACATCACGCTGTTCGTCGATCGAATCGTCGTCTGTGTCGAGCGGGTGGCCGCAGTTCGGGTGGAGGCCACCATGGGTGGCACGCCGATGGGCTCCTCCGGCATCAAAACTTTCGCGGTGAACGACGACGGAAAGATCTTTAGCCTCATGGGTACGAAGATCCAGCCACCATCGCCCCGAGCTGAGGGAGCGTCAAATCTTCTCGCAGGCGATCCCGTCTCGATCGCGGTCGAGAGTTTTTGGGAGCGATTTGTACAGGGCGCCATCGATCACGAAGGACGTGACTGGCGTGGATCCGCCCTTGACCTGGTCGGCGGCTCCGGGTCGGCCGACGCCGTTTGGATAGTCGATATTTAGGGATGCGCAGTTGCGGTATTTCGACGCGGCGCTGGCACGGTTGAGTGGCACCGCGAGGACAAGTAGGGCGACAGCTATCGTGCGGAACATTGCACGAGGTTCCCCCATATCCCGGGCGATCACCAGTAGAGCGATCCCCGTACAGACCGCCCTCGCTTCGGCGACTAGTGAAGCGCTCACCTAGCCACAGATTGCTTCTTGGCCGGAACGGATCGGTGGGCACAGCGCGCAGGTCGACTTGGGCGGCATCGGCATCGTCGAGGACCGAAATCGTGATGGCGAGGTCGTTCTCTTGTCGAACGCGACCTGCCTCAAGCGAGCCACCTTCGTCGTTGCTGCGCACACCGTGAAGAGCCACGCTCGAAGTTCACGATCGCTGGCTCGCGCTTCGCTCGCCAGTTCCGGGTCGGAGAGTCGCTGTTCGACGATCGACCTGTCGGCCGGGAAGTCCATGCCGGATCAACGGAAACCCAGCGGTGCGCACTGCGTCGGCCATCAACGACGCCGATGCCGCTTACGAAACTCGTGCCCGAAACAAGCCAGACGAGTGTGAGATCTCGCCACCTTTCGAGTCGCCCGGGCGGCGAGGTGAGCTCGATGCCGCGTGTAGCCGAGACCTGTCGGTTGCTGTCGACTGTGGCTACCTGACCTTCTGGAAGACGGCGACTTGGTTGGTGCTATCGGCGGTGAATGGCCTCTTCGTCCAGCCAGCCCAACGGTCAACGAGACGGAGTCCGGCGACTTGTCCCATGAGGTCGAGCTCTGAGGGCCAGATGTAGCGAAACGGTGCGGAGTCGCGCACCAGCAAACCGTCGACGGCCATCCAGTGATGCGAGGTCGTGATCTGCCCGACGAGGTCATCGATCGTCTCGATGCCGACGTGATCGTCGGACAAATCGAACACCCGCTTTTGTTCGCCAGCCGGGAACCTTCGCAACTGTGGGACCATCACCTCCACGACGAAATGACCGCCGGGGTCGAGGTGGCGCGCCGCGTTGGCGAACACCGCCACCTGTTCGGCTTGGGCGGTCACGTTCATGATTGTGTTCCACACGAGGTACACGAGCGAGAACGTCCCCGGCACGCCCGTGGTGGTCATGTCTCCGACTACAACCGGGACCTGCTCGGCGCCCGGCTTCTTCATCATCTGATCCACCATCGGTTGGGATAGTTCGATGCCGACAACTTCGACGCCGCGAGCACTCAACGGCAGAGCGATGCGACCGGTGCCGACGGCGAACTCCAAGGCGGGCCCACCATCGGCCAGTTCGAAGAGCACGTCGACGGCGGGACCGACGACGTGTGGCGCGAACATCGCCGCCGACGTCTCGTCGTAGACATCGGCCAGTTCTTGTTTCCAGGTGATTGACGCCACATGCGAAGTCTTCCAGCCGTCGCCTCCGACCACCGCGTCTTTCTCGCCAAGCCAACCGGCAGCTGGCGCGCACCTCAGTCCCACCCGCGCACGTGGAGAGCCCGCGCGCGCACATCGGCCTTGATACCGCCGATTTTGGTCGAATTCGGTCGATCTGCGCGGTGAAAGGGGCGATCTGCGCGCCCCCGGCGTTGACGTGCGCGGGCCGTTGCCCCGTCAGTCCGGGAAACTCATCGATGCCTCGACGTCTGGACCACGCTCGATGATCGCCTCGCCCGGGTGCGCTTTCACTTCACCGGCCCTACCGTTGACGCCGACGCCACCACCGACATCACCGAACTCGGTACAGCAGTGGCGATCGCGATTCCGATGTAGGTGGGTGCTGGAGTACTGGCGCTCTGGAATGGGTCGACCATCACCCCTCCGAAGCCTCCAACCGTCGAACCGCCAGTCCACAAACCGCCTACACCAGCACCCGAGCTTGGGTCGAAGTAGCGTCGGTTTCATGGGTAAGCAACGTGTGGTTTCGCGCTCTCGGGTCGTTGGTGCGACACCGGCGGCAATCTTTGATCTCTTGGCCGACCCGTCGCAGCACCCGCTCATCGACGGGTCGGGGACGGTAAAGGCCTCTCGGAGCGAGCCGGGGGTCCGGCTCGCGATGGGGTCAACGTTCGGTATGAACATGAAACTCGGCGCCCCGTACAAGATCGAGAATACGGTTGTGGAGTTCGAAGAAAATCGGTTGCTGGCATGGCGCCATTTCGGCGGTCACCGCTGGCGCTATGAGCTCGAACCGGTCGACGGCGGCACGAAGGTCACGGAGAGCTTCGACTGGTCCACGTCCAAGTCGCCGTTCATGCTGGAGCTGACGCAGAGCCCGAAACGCAATGCGAAAGCGATCGAAAAGACGCTCGACAGGCTTGTGGCTCGGTTCGCTCCGTCTGCGTGAGCGAGTTTCGGCGTGTCACGTCGGCGGCGTCAGAACGCGATCAGCGTCGGGCTGCCGGTGCTCTGCGCGCTGAAGGTCTGCGCGCTGGTGATCGCGTGGCGATCGTGGCCGGGAACTCGCCCGAGGTCATCGCCGTGGCTCTCGGGGCATTGCGGTCCGCCATCGTCCCGGTCATGGTCAACGATGCCCTGACGTTGGACGAACGATCGGTGATACTCGACGACGCCGCGCCGTCGCTGGTTCTTGACGATGCTGGGGTGGCGTCGTTGGTTCGCGGTGGTGACGAGGTGGAGCTCGCCCCGGCCCCGTTGGCCCGGCCGATGCACTACACGTCGGGAACGACGGGCCGTCCAAAGGGGGTGTGGTCAGGTCTCCTCGACGACGATGGCGGCGCGGCTCTGTTGGGCGAGGAGCGGTCGTTGTGGGGCTTTGCCCAGTCCGACGTAAACCTCGTCTGTTCGCCGCTCTATCACTCGGCACCGCTTCGCTTTGCCGCCGGGACTCTGCTCGCCGGTGGCGATGTGGTCGTGCTTGACAAGTTCGCCCCGGCCCTCGCTCGTGCGGCGATTGCCGAACATGGTGTGTCCACGGCATTCATGGCGCCCGCCCATCTGCAGCGGTTGTTCGATGATGGTATGCGCGCCGATGAAGTGACGTCGTTCCGCCTGCTGGCCCATGCCGGCGCGCCGTGCCCCGAGACAGTGAAGCTCCGTGCTGTCGAGACGTTTCCGGCGAACACCGTGTGGGAGTTCTACGGCTCCACCGAAGGCCAGTTCACGGCGTGTTCAACGCAGGACTGGGAGCGTCGTCCGGGGTCCGTCGGACGAGCGCGGCCCGGTCGCTCGCTCTCGATCGACGGGGACACCGGGATGATCTGGTGTGGCGTACCTTCCTATGCGCGCTTTGTGTATTGGAGTGATGACGAAAAGACGCAGGCGGCCTGGCGCGCCGATGCGTTCAGTGTGTTCGATCTCGGACGGCTCGATGATGACGGGTACCTGTTTCTCGATGGTCGACGCGATGATTTGATCATCAGCGGGGGAGTGAACGTGTATCCCCTCGAAGTCGAGATCGCACTCGGCCGCTGTGACGGCATCAGCGAGGTCGCGGTGTTCGGTGTCGACGATGAACGTTGGGGCCAGCGGGTCTGCGCCGTTGTGGTCGGAACCGCAGGGGCGCAGACGATCTCCGAGTTCGCCGCTTCGGTACTTGCGCCCTACAAGCGCCCGAAGACCGTGGTGTTCGTCGAGGAGATCCCCAAGACCCCAACGGGAAAAGTTCGCCGGTCGCGCTTGGCCGCCGACCTCGGTTTGTCAGGTGATGAGCGTAGCCAGCCGGGCGCGTAGGAGTGGATGGAGCGACGGCCCGGCGGCAACAACGAGGTGTTCCGACGGCTCGGCGTCGACGAGGCCGGTCGAGAGCCCGCCAGCTTCTCGCACGATGACGGAGCCGCCCGACAGATCCCAGGCGTGGCAGCCACGCTCGTAGTAGGCGTCAACGCGGCCGCAGGCGACGAAGCACAGGTCGAGCGCAGCGGAGCCGCCTCGCCGAAGGTCACGAATGCCCGGCAGGAGCGAATGGACGATGCCGCCCTGCCATTCGCGGAGTGCGGCGTCGTAGCCGAATCCGGTGGCGACGAGAGCACCGCCCAACGTGTCGCACTTCGACACCGAAATGGGAACGCCGTTGCGCTGCGCGCCTCCACCTATGGTTCCCCAAAACGTCTCGTGCAACATCGGTGCCTCCACCACACCCACCGACGCGATCCCGTCAATTTCGATGCCGATCGATACGCTCCATTGAGGATGTCGATAGAGATAGTTCGTGGTTCCGTCGAGCGGATCGATCACCCATCGGACGCCCGACGTGCCGACGGTGTCGGTGCCCTCTTCCCCGAGGATTCCATCACCAGGACGCGCCGCGAGGATGCCGTCGACCAGCAGACGCTCGGCCCCCCGGTCCATCTCGCTGACCATGTCGGTGCCCGACGACTTGGTCTCCACGGCGACGCGCTGACGGTGGAGCCCGTCGAGCAGAAACTCCCCCGCCTCGGCCGCCAGCCGGCGCGCCAGGTTCAACAGTTCGTCGGTGATCACCACCACATTCTCCAACGTCATCGGGGACGCGTTCACCACCGGAACTCTCCTAGGGTGACTGGGTAAGCGGCATTCAGTAGCGGGAACCAGCAGCGCACCGGCCGACGTCAGAAGCAGGGTGGGACATCCCACCCGAGGAGGAAACTATGTCGTCGCCCCAGGATTCGACTCCGCCCAAGCACGTAGGCCGGTCCGCAGCGATCGCCCTTGCCGTTGTTGCCCTTGTGGGTACTGCTGCCGGTGTCGGCTTCCTTGCCGGCCGCAACAAGAACAAAGCCACGCCAGCGGTCGCGGCGGCGACGACGATCAGCGCGACGAGCGAGAACGTCGATGGCACGGCGGCTGTGACCGACGTATCCGACACCGCGGTGGAGCCGACCCCTGGCGGAGGGTTCTCCATTGCCAAGATCCAGCGGTCCATGGTGCAGGTCCGCACCCAGGGGACGTATCGCGAGTTCGCCCAAAAGGCGACCACATCGCCCGGCGCCGGGTCCGGATTTCTCATCTCGACGGACGGGCTCGCCGTCACCAACAACCCCGTCGTCGCCGGCGCGGCGACCATCGACGTGTACATCGGCGGTGGGTCGAAGGCCTACCCCGCCAAAGTGCTTGGGCGCTCCGAATGCAGTGATCTCGCGCTGCTGAAGATCGAGGGCCAAAAGTTCTCGGCGCTCAAGTGGAGCAAGGCCGTGCCGACTCCCGGGGTCGACGTGTA
>JANLQX010000065.1:0-23689 GCA_031368095.1 Actinomycetes bacterium
ACGGCGATGCCTCGGCCGATCGCCTCCACAGCGTCCTCAACGACGAAGGATTCGCGACCACTCGGCTAGCCACGGGCGAATCGCCAGATGTACGCGCGCAGACGATTGCCAAACTCGGCGTGCAGATCGTTGTCGCTCCGATCGAGCGCGGGTTCATCGCGCCGTCGATCAAGCTCGCCGTGCTCGCCGAAGCCGATCTGACCGGGCGTCGGCGCGCCCACCGCAAAGCCAAGCCTCGAAAGCGACGCGACGCGCAGGCCTTCTTCGAGGACCTTTCGGCCGGTAGCTACGTCGTCCACTACATCCACGGTGTCGGTCGGTTTGCCGGCATGGTGAAGCGCCATATCGGAGGCGTCGAGCGCGACTACCTCATGCTCGAGTTCAAGGGCGACGACAAGCTCTATGTCCCGTCCGATCAGATCGACACCGTGCGGGCCTATACCGGCGAACCGCCGTCGTTGCATCGTCTTGGCGGCAAGGAATTTGCCAACGCCAAGGCCAAAGTGCGCGCCGCCGTTCGCGAGATCGCCCAAGAACTCGTGGTGCTTTACCAGAAGCGCATCACCGCGCCTGGCCATGCGTTTGCCCAGGACACGCCGTGGCAGCGCGAGATGGAAGAAGGGTTCCCGTTCGCCGAAACGGTCGATCAGTTGAAGGCGATCGAAGAGGTCAAGGCCGACATGGAATCGACGTCGCCGATGGACCGACTGGTGTGCGGCGATGTCGGGTTCGGGAAGACCGAGGTCGCCATCCGGGCCATCTTCAAGGCCGTGCAGGACGGCAAGCAGGCGGCCATATTGGTGCCCACCACGTTGCTCGCGCAGCAGCACTACCAAACGTTCTCGGAGCGGTTTGCCAACTATCCGATTCGGGTCGAGGTGCTCTCCCGGTTCCTCACCAACGCCCAGGCCAAGAAGGTCATCGAGGGGGTCAAGAACGGCACCGTCGACGTGATCGTCGCGACCCATCGTCTTTTGTCCAACGATATGAAGTTCGCCGATCTTGGGTTGCTTGTTGTCGACGAGGAACAGCGGTTTGGGGTCACCCACAAAGAAGCGATCAAGCACCTCAAAGAGAACGTCGACGTCCTGACGCTGACTGCCACGCCGATCCCGCGCACCCTGGAGATGGCGTTGTCCGGCATTCGTGACCTCACGCTCCTCAACACGCCCCCGGCTGATCGTCAACCGATCCTGACCTACGTCGGCGAGTACGACGAACATGCGGTGTCCGAAGCCATCCGGCGTGAACTGCTTCGTGAGGGGCAGGTTTTCTATGTCCATAATCGCGTGTCCGATATCGAACGCAAGGCGAACGAAATTCGCGATCTCGTGCCCGAAGCTCGCGTTGCGATTGCGCACGGTCAGATGGATGAAGGGTCGCTCGAACAGGTCGTCTACGACTTCTGGGAAGGCAAGTTCGACGTACTCGTCTGCACGACGATCATCGAGACGGGTATTGACATGCCCACGGTGAACACCCTCGTGGTCGACCGCGCTGACCGCATGGGGCTTGGCCAGCTTCACCAGTTGCGTGGTCGCGTCGGGCGGTCCGGTCAGCGAGCATATGCGTACTTATTTTATCCGCCCGATGTGTCGCTGACCGAGGAGGCTTACGAGCGCCTCAAGACGATCGGTGAACATACCGAGCTCGGCTCCGGGTTCAAGATCGCCATGCGTGACCTTGAAATTCGTGGCGCCGGCAATATCTTGGGGGGCGATCAGAGCGGCCATATCTCCGCCGTTGGCTACGACCTCTACAGCCAGATGGTCATCGAAGCTGTTGGTGAGCTCAAGGGCGAGACGAAGAAGGAACCGGCTGAGGTCAAGATCGAGATCCCGGTCGACGCCAACATCCCGGCCGACTACATCGCCAAGGAACCGCTCCGTCTCGATGCCTATCGGCGCCTCGCCGAAGTCACCACGGCCGCCGATGTCGACGACATCGCCAAGGAATGGGTCGACCGCTACGGCCCAATTCCGGACCGCGCCAACGTTCTTCTCGACGTCGCCCGTCTGCGGGCCGAGTGCAATCGCATCGGTCTGCGCGACGTCACCGTCACCAAGTCCGTCGGCATGGGAGCGAGTCTCATGATGGGATCACTCGCCGCCAGGCTCAGCCCGGTCGAACTAAAGACCAGCCAAGAGATCCGTCTCCAACGTCTGTCCCGCACGGCCGTCTACAAACAACGCGAGGGCCTCCTCATCCTGCCGCTCCGTCCCGGAATCAACGCCATCGAATTCCTCCTCACCTTCCTCGGCGAGCTTTACCCCAAGGGCTAGCGGCCCGCACGGAGAGAGGTTGCCCCCATAAACGTGACGGCGTTACCTCGGTGCGCGGCGTCGAGGTAACGCGCCACGTTAGGCCGTGAGCCTTAAAACGCTCAGACCATCGCGGTGATGTCGCGGAGTTCGGATTCGTTGACGGTGATGCGGTTGCCGCCGTTGCGACGGGCCGCCCCGAGTGCTTCGTCAACTCGGAGGAGCATTTCGCGTGGCAGGGTCTGGCGGTCGAACGTGACAACACCGATCGATGCTTTGACGATCAGCGGCTCGCCGGCGTCGATCGGCGAGCTGGATAGTCCTCGCCGAATGCGCTCCAGAGCAATGAGCGAGCCTTCGATCATGGTGTTCTGCAACACAACGGCGAACTGTGAACCCGACAGGCGAGCGAGTACGTCGTCGGTTCGCAGGTTGGCACCGATCACCCGAGCGACTTGGCGGAGGAGTTCGTCGCCGATCTTCGCACCGTGCGTCTCGATGATCGATTCGTAGCGGTCGATCTCGATGAGCGCAAGGGAGAACGGGTCGAAGCCGTTGCTGGCCTGCGTCCATGCATCGGCCAATCGTTGGGTGAGCTGACGACGGTTGAACGCACCGGTGATCTGGTCTCGATGCTGCGTCTCTTCGATGGTGCTCTGCAACCGGCCGAGTTCTTCGTCGGCGGCGCGTCCGAGTTCGACGGCACGTTGCAGACGTCGTCCGAGCATTTCGTTCTCGAGGCGATTGCGGACGAGCTTCACCTGGTTCTCCGCCGCTTGCTGGGCCAGTAGGGCGAGGGTGGCCGCGGCAACAACGACGACGCCCGCCGCGCCAAAGGCCGCCGATGTCCGAATGAAAAGGAACCGCGCGCAGACAGGTGCCACGGAACAGATCAGCACGGCGATCGCCGCTCCGGGAACGAGTTGCAGGCCCACCGCCACGGAGGCGGCCATGGCAATGATGGCGAGGCTCACGATGGTGGTGGTGGGCCCGAGGCGTGAGTCGAAGAGAAGCCAAGCTCCGGAGCCGAAGCACATACCGGCGATGGCGGCCGCCGACACGATCTCGCGATGGTGAGCCGTGATGGCCGCTTCGGTATCCAGATGGTCCCGCCACCCGGCGACGAAGATCACCACGACGGTGCCGCAGAGTGCGACCCCCAGCCACAAGATGATCTTGCGTAACGAGGCCGACGTCGCCATGGTCGCCATGCCGGACGCCAGCGAGAGTGCCGCCACGCCCGCCGCGCTCCGAAGCAAGGCCGGGCGCGACAGGCTGAGGCATTCGGCCCGCACCCGGTCGGCGGGCGAGAGCGATTTGGCGCGGGAACGGTCGGGAGAGGGTGCGGTCATGGGAAGGCCTGCGGGGCTATCGACCGTTGGCTCGCTGATCTTGAGTTCGGCGTTGGGGTCGCGCTGGCAGGAGTGCCCGGAAACCTTCCCGGCTCGCAACGCGCCGGTAGGCTCGTTGCCTTATGTTCCGCACTCTTTCCCCGCTTCGCATCGGCTCGGCGATTCGCCAGGGACCCGTGATGGTGTTCGTCCTCGGCACGGCGGCGGCTGTTTCGCTCGGCGCGTGCTCGGTCGTCAGTCCGTCCGCGCTTCGAGTTGGCGATACCCGCCTCTCCCGTGCCGATGTGGAGAAGGAGCTGAAGATCTACGAGACGGCGATCTTGACGAGTGCGCCCACGGCGAAGGATCGCGACGATCTGTCGAACCGAATCCGCACGCCAGCGAGCGGGGGGAAGGCGTTTTCCGCTGACTACACGGCATTCGTCCTCAGTCACCGCATCAGCACGATCGCCGTCGACTCGGCCTTTGCCAAGAGTGGAGCCAAATCGGTCATCGTGACGAAAGCGATCCGGTCGTCGGTAGAAGGCGCGTGGGGTGGCGCCAAATCATTCGCCACCTTCCCGAAGTCGGTTCAGCAGCGGGAACTGAGGTTTCAGGGTTCGCTCGACGCGATGGCGGTTGCAAAGGTCAAAAAGTCAGGCACGCCGGAGGCCTATTTCAAGGCCAACGGCAACCGCTTTGTGCTCGAAGCCTGCACTCGTCACATCCTGGTCAAGACGGAGAAGGAGGCGGTCGATATTCGGTCCAAAATCGTCGGTGGGGCAAAGTTCGCCGAACTGGCTAAGGCGAAATCGCTGGATCCAGGTTCGGGCGCTCAGGGTGGCGATCTCGGCTGTGGCGATCCGTCGCAATTTGTCGCTCCGTTCGCCAATGCCGTGCGGACGCTCAAGGTCGGCGACCTCAGCCAGCCGGTGGCGACGCAATTCGGGTTTCACCTGATTGAAATCAAGAGCCGCAAGTCGGCCACCTTCGAACAGGTGAAGGGTGCGATTGCCGATGACATCAACGCCAAGGCCAAAGAGGACGTGCAAGCCGACGTGGTTCGTGCGGCCAAGGACGTGTCTCTTGATCCGGCGTTTGGCGTTCTCGCTCCGGACGCCAACGGCATTCCGTCGGTTGTCGTGAAGCCTGTCGACGGCGCGGCCGCCCCGGCCGGCCAGAACTGAGCCATCTCCGTTGAGGCCGACCGTCACGGTCGTCGGTCTCGGCCCGGCCGGACCCGAGCTGATCACCGCAGGAACGCTTCAGGCGATCGAAGCGGCCACGTCCGGTCCGAGGTTTCTGCGGACGTCCCGTCACCCGGCGGCGTCGGCATTCGTTGGGCTGACATCGTGTGACGACATCTACGAGCGGGCGGCGTCGTTCGACGAGGTCTATGCCGACATCGTGACCCGCATCGTCGATGCCGCTACCGAACACGGTCACGCGCTCTACGCCGTGCCCGGATCGCCGGCCGTCGCCGAGCGGACCGTGGAACTTCTGCGCACTGATGAGCGCGTCGACGTCGTAGTTCTTCCGGCGATGTCGTTCGTCGACCTCGCCTGGGTTCGCCTCGGCGTCGATCCGCTGCGCGAACGTCCTCGGATTGTCGACGGTCACCGATTCGCCCTTGATGTGGCCGGCGATCTCGGGCCCTTTCTCGTGACGCAATGCCATTCCGACGAAATCCTTTCAACGATCAAGCTGGCCTTCGACGATCACCTGCCCACCTCCGTCACGGTGATCGCCCGCCTTGGTCTGCCCGACGAACACATCGAGCAGATTGTCTGGAATGACCTTGATCGCGTTGCGGCCGACCATCTGACTTCCCTCTGGATACCCCGGCTGGGCAAGGCCCTGGGGGGTGCTGCGCAGGCCCTCGAAGGAGTGATGTGCGAGCTGCGGGCGCAGTGTCCGTGGGATCGCCAGCAAACCCACCTCTCACTGGCCCGGTACATCACCGAAGAGGCAGCCGAATTAGTGGAGGCAATCGAGGCGTTGGCTCCTTCCGGCGGCGGTGAGATCGGCCTCGCCACCGATGCGGCGATCGACCACTTTGCCGACGAACTCGGTGATGTGGCCTTTCAGGTCGTCTTCCACGCCTGCCTCGCCGCGGAACAAGGGTGGTTCACGTTCGCCGACGTCCTTGACGGGCTGGCAGCAAAATTGGTCCGTCGACATCCCCATGTGTTCCCGCCGGCGGGATCCACGGGAGATGAGTGGAAAGCCACGACCGCGGAAGAGGTTCGACGAGCGTGGGTCAACGTCAAGGCCGCGGAAAAGTCGAATCCGGTCCCCTTCCTCCGTCCGTAGTGTCAGGTCGTCAGTCGAACGTATTTTCGTCAATGTTGCGGTCGTGGCGAACCCTTGTTCGAGGAAATCGGCCTATCCGCGCTCCGTTAGTGTCGACAACCTACGGTGTCTCGCAGCCCGCCGAGCTGGGTTTCCAAGCGGCACCCCCTCCATTTCCCCACTTCCCCGAGGGTTGTTTCCATGAGCAGGATTGAACATGTTGTCGGCCGTCAGGTTCTTGACAGTCGAGGAAATCCGACCGTCGAGGTCGAGGTTGTCTTGGAGTCGGGAGCACGTGGACGCGCCATGGTGCCGTCGGGCGCATCGACGGGCGAACATGAGGCGGTGGAGCTCCGCGACGGAGGTGCTGCGTACCTCGGCAAAGGCGTCCTGAAGGCCACTGCCGCGGTCAACGGCGAAATCGCCGACCTGCTTGACGGCCACGACGGCCTCGACCAGCGGATCATCGACGCGGCGATGATCGAGCTCGACGGAACACCAAACAAGGCGCGGCTCGGCGCCAACGCCATTCTCGGAACTTCGCTGGCGGTGGCGAAGGCGGCGGCCGACGAGATCGACCTGCCGCTCTACCGGGCGATCGGAGGGCCGAACGCTCATGTGCTGCCGGTGCCCATGTTGAACGTGGTCAATGGCGGTGCTCATGCCGACAACACGATCGACATGCAGGAATTCATGGTCATGCCGGTGGGCGCGGCGTCGTTCTCGGAGGCCCTCCGGTGGGGAGTTGAGACGTATCACACGCTCAAGAAATTGCTCCATGACCGGGGCCTTTCGACGGCCGTTGGCGACGAAGGCGGTTTCGCCCCGAATCTGGCCACCAACGAAGACGCCATCAAACTGCTCGTCGAGGCCATCGAACGGGCGGGATACACGCCGGGCGAGCAGATGGCCATCGCCCTGGATCCGGCGATGAGCGAACTTTTCAAGGACGGGAAATACCATCTGGCGGGCGAAGGTCGGTCGCTGACCCCAGCCGAACTTTCCGACTATTGGACCGAACTCGCCGGCAAGTATCCAATCGTGTCGATTGAAGACGGGATGGCCGAAGACGATTGGGATGGTTGGACGGCGATGACCCGATCACTTGGGGGTCGCATCCAGCTCGTCGGCGACGATCTCTTCGTCACGAACTCGGAGCGTCTCCAGATGGGCATCGACCGCAAGGTCGCGAACTCGATCCTGGTCAAGGTCAACCAGATCGGGACGCTCACCGAAACGCTCGACGCTGTATCCCTGGCCACCCGCAACGCCTACTCGGCGGTGATGTCGCATCGCTCGGGAGAGACCGAGGACTCCACGATCGCCGACCTTGCCGTCGCCACGAACTGTGGACAGATCAAGACGGGTGCACCGGCACGTTCGGACCGAGTGGCGAAATACAACCAGCTCCTCCGCATCGAAGAACAACTCGGTGAGGCCGCCCGCTTCCTGGGCCGCGATGCCCTCGCCCCTCGCGGCGCCATGCGCACCGGCTGAGTCGACTGTGGCCCCGGTCCTGTTCCCATTCCCACCGAGCCGAACATGAACGTGCTGCGCTCTCGTTCGCTTCGCATCGCGGCCAGCTTGGCCTTGATCCCGTTGTTCGTGGTCCTACTCGTCCTCCTTGGTGTGCTTCCGGTTCGGGCCTACGCCACACAGCGAAGCGACCTCCGGGTATCGGCCGCTCGACTCGACCTCGTCACCAAGAAAAATGCCGAACTTCGCGAGCGCGTCCGACTGCTCCGTACCGACGGTGAGATCAAGCGTATTGCCCGTGACCAATACGCCATGGTGCCCCCGGGTGAAAAACTTCTGGTGATTCCGGGTCTCGCCGATGGCGGGCGTTCCGTCGATGAGCCTTCGGGAGCTTCGGCCGATCGGGTCCCGGCAGCCACTCCGGAGGAGACGGACTCGTCGCTCTGGCGGGCCGTCAAAGACCTCGTTCGGTTTCTGCGCCCGGCATAAGCCCTTCCTGCGCGGCGCGGCGACGGGCTCGGTCCTTCCAGGCTTTGTGACCGTAGACACAAGGTCGCTGAGCGGTGCTAGAACGAACGTTGTCTTCGTTTCTTCGACCACCCAGGGGTCCCCTCGTGAACGTTTCCATCACCGTCAATGGCCAAAAGCAGAGCCACGACGTGGAGCCCCGTACGCTCCTTGTGCACTACATCCGCGAGAACTGCAGCCTGACCGGAACGAACATCGGCTGCGATACGTCGTCGTGCGGTGCGTGCACGATTCACCTTGACGGTGAAGCAGTGAAGTCCTGCACCATTTTGGCGGTGCAGGCCGACGGCGGCATCGTCGGAACCATCGAGGGTCTCGCCGTCGACGGGGTGATGCACCCGATGCAGGAGTCCTTCCGCGAGAATCACGGCCTGCAGTGCGGCTACTGCACTCCAGGGATGGTCATGGCGGCGATCTCGCTGCTCGACGAAATCCCGAACCCGTCGGAGCAGGATGTTCGCCTCGGCCTCGAGGGCAACCTGTGTCGATGCACCGGGTACCACAACATCGTCAAAGCCGTTCTGGCCGTGGCCGAAAAGGCCAATGCGTAGACACGCCCTGTAGTCCGTCGGTGTCGCGTGCAACGTGACGAGGCACCTGTCCATTTACGCTCGCTTTCTGTACCGAACACGAGGGAACTGTCATGACTGATCTGCTCGCCCACGACGACGTTCTTGCCCCCAACGCCCCGTTCCACGGGCTGGTCGGCCAACCATTGCGTCGGAAGGAGGACCCGAAGCTGCTGACTGGCGAAGGGAAGTTCACCGACGATTTGGTGATCCCCGGTGCCCTCTACATGGCGGTTCTCCGGAGCCCGTTCGCGCACGCTCGCATCCGGTCCATTGACGTCTCGGCGGCGGCCGCCATGCCCGGGGTTCGAGCGGTCTTTACCGGTGCCGACCTCACCGGCGAGTGGGCCGCCGCCATGCCGTGTGCATGGCCCGTCACGGCGGACATGAAAAATCCGGAGCACTATCCGCTGGCCGTGTCCAAGGTCAGTTACGTCGGCGACGGCGTCGCTGTGGTGCTCGCCGAAACTTCCCGACAGGCCGAAGATGCGCTCGCTGGAATCGTCGCCGACTACGAGCCACTGGCCGCCGTCATCGGCCTCGAAGATGCCCTCGCCGGCGGCACGATCATTCACGAGGCAATCGGGACCAACGTCTCCTACGTCTGGGATCTCAAGCCCAACGAGGAGGGTGTGGACGCAGCCTTTGCTGCGGCCGTCCACACCGTGAAGGAGCGCTACGTTCAGCAACGTCTCATTCCGGCGTTCATGGAGCCCCGTGCCGTGTGCGTGGTTCCGCAGCCCTTTGGGGGCGAGTTCGTCGTCTACTCGGCCACCCAGATTCCGCACATCCTCAAGGTCATGCTCGGCCTGACCGTCGGGGTGCCTGAGCAGAAGCTTCGGGTGATTGCGCCAGCAGTTGGCGGAGGGTTCGGGGGCAAGCTCAACGTCTACGCCGAAGAGGTGCTCTGTCTGGCGCTTGCTCGTCGCATGCGGGCGCCCGTCCGGTGGACGGAGACCCGTTCGGAGAACACGCAGGCAACCGTGCACGGTCGAGGCCAGATTCAGGACATCGAACTGGCTGCTGACGCCAATGGCAAGGTCACTGCTTGTCGGGTTCGTCTCCTCGCTGATATGGGTGCATACCTTCAGCTGGTCACACCCGGCGTTCCGTTGCTTGGCTCGTTCCTGTATACGGGCGTGTACGACATCGCCAACTTCTCGTTCTCGTGCACCGCCGTCTTCACCACGAAGACCCCGACCGATGCCTATCGCGGTGCCGGTCGTCCGGAGGCCACCTACGCCATCGAGCGCGCCATGGACACCCTCGCTTACCAACTCGGGATGGACCCGGCCGAACTTCGCCGTCGGAACTACATTCCGACCGAGGCGTTTCCCTACCAGTCCGCGGGTGGGTTGATTTTTGATAGCGGCAACTATGCGCCGGCCCTCGAAAAGGCGCTCGGTCACGCTGATTACAAAGCTCTGCGCGCTGAGCAATCGGCGCGTCGCGCGTCCGGTTCCAAGGTCCACCTCGGCATAGGTATCTCGTCGTACTTCGAGATGTGCGGCCTTGCTCCATCGCGTGCGCTTGCCGGTTTGAACTACGGGGCCGGCGGGTGGGAGGCGGCCACGATCCGCATCCTTCCTACGTGCAAGGTGCAGGTCATCACCGGGGCCACCCCACACGGGCAGGGTCACGAGACGGCATGGAGCCAGATCGTGGCCGACAAGCTGGGTATCTCGCCCGATGACATCGAGGTGTTGCACTCTGACACGGCGATCTCGCCGCTCGGTCTCGATACCTACGGTTCGCGGTCGTTGGCGGTTGGCGGCACGGCGATCTGGATGGCCACCGACAAAGTGATCGCCAAGGCCAAGGCGATTGCCGCCCATCAGCTTGAAGCGGCCGACGACGATGTGGAGTTCGTCAACGGAACGTTCAGCGTAAAGGGTTCACCTGACCGGGCGTTGCCCCTGGCAGCCATCGCTTTCGGCGCGTTCACTGCGCATAATCTGCCCGACGGGATGGAGCCGAACCTCGAGGCGCATACCTCGTACGATCCACCGAACTTTGTCTTCCCGTTCGGCACGCATATCGCCGTCGTCGAAGTCGACGAGGAGACGGGCCGCGTCGACCTTCGCAAATACGTGGCGGTGGACGATTGTGGAAATCAGATCAACCCCCTCATCGTCCAGGGTCAGTTGCACGGAGGCATCGTGCAAGGCATCGCCCAGGCGCTGTTCGAGGAGGCCGTCTACGACGACAACGGCAACTTGCTCACATCCACGTTCGCCGATTACCTCGTACCGTCAGCCGCCGAGATGCCGATGATCACTCTCGATCACACGGTCACGCCATCGCCCACCAACCCTATGGGTGTCAAGGGCGTCGGAGAGGCCGGCACGATTGGCTCCGCCCCGGCCGTCATCAACGCCATCGTCGATGCCCTCCATGTCCCCTTTGGGATTCTTGACATGGCGATGCCTGCTTCCCCGCTCACTGTCTGGAAGGCGATCGAGGCCTCTCGCGCCTAGTCGTCAAGCTATGTCCACGTACTTTCTCTGGTCCCGTGCCACACCAACCTTCAGGAGTTCCCGATGATCCCCGCCGCATTTGACTACGTTCGAGTCGACTCGGCCGACGCCGCCGTTGCTGCGCTGGTCGAGCACGGTGAAGACGCCAAGATTCTCGCCGGTGGTCACTCGTTGGTGCCGCTTCTCAAGTTGCGCCTTGCCTCCCCGTCGGTGCTGGTAGATGTCGGCCGCGTCAAGGACCTCAGTTTCATTCGTGACGCCGGAGATCACATTGCCATCGGGGCGTTGACCAGGCATCGCGACGTGGAGACATCGTCCGTGCTCGCCGAGCACGTTGCGCTGCTTCCCCTCGTCGCCCGCGAGGTCGGCGATCCGCAGGTTCGTCATCGTGGAACTATTGGTGGCTCGGTGGCGCACGCCGACCCGGCGTCGGATCTCCCCGGAGCGATGGTTGCGCTCAACGCCACGTTGGTCGCCCGAGGTCCAAAAGGCGAGCGCACGATTGCCGCCGCCGACTTCTTCCAGGGCTTTCTGACCACGGCGCTCGGTGCCGACGAACTTCTCACCGAAATCCGTGTTCCGAAGATCACCGGCGCCAAGGCGAACTACCAGAAGTTCAATCGTCGGGCCCAGGATTGGGCCATTGTCGGCGTGGCGGCCTGGAAGCTCAACGGCGCATGTGGTGTCGGCCTCGTGAACATGGGTTCGGCGCCCGTCAAGGCTGGTTCGGTCGAGGCGGCCGTGAACGGTGGAGCATCGGCCGCCGATGCTGCAGCAAGTGCCGCCGACGGCACCGAGCCCCCCGCCGACCTGAACGCGTCGGTTGAGTATCGCCAGCATCTTGCCCGGGTGCTCACCAAGCGGGCTCTCGAGGCCTGCGGCGCCTAGCGCCCGTCCCGCGCCGTCACCCGGCGACCGTTGGATCGTTGGCGACAGGTCGGACCGTTAGCGACGTCGTTTCGACGGCAACGTGTCGCCAGCGGTCCAACGTCGAAGTCACCGAATGAGGCGAGCCGAGTCGTCTTCCCAGTCGACGATGACTCCGCCGGACCCGCGCCAGGGCGATTGACGACGGGCCAGGCTCGACCGGACCCGAACGAGTTCGGCCACCACGCGATCCGGCTCGGCAAAGAGTCGTCGAGCGTGGATTCGGTGCACGTGAAAGCCGACCATGAGTTCGTTCTGACGGCGGTCGTCGCGATCGACCTTTTCATCGCCTTCGTGACCGACCCTTCCGTCGACCTCGACGAGAAGGCCGAGTTCAAACTCGCCGCCGTCGGGGAAGTAGGTCGCCACCAGGCGGCCGCCCTTCGTCATGACGTAAACCGTCGGCTGCCGGACGAGATGAATTCCGGCAGGTCGGACCTGCTGGTGAAGCATCGTCTCGGCGATACTCCCGCTCGGCCGTCCAACTCCGTATCGATCGAGGCTCGCCCGAAGCACGCTTGTTCCGGAAGAGTTTCGCTGCTCGACGCGACGCATCAGGTCTTGAAGCAGCTCGACGTTCCAGAGGTCGGGGCGTCGACGATCGATCCCTCGAAGGGCCGAGTGAAGTGCGAGTTCGTGCACATCGGGGGTGACGAAGCGCCCAACGTCAGCAAGGGTTCGCGCCAACGACGTGATCGGGCGACCGAGCACATCAACAACGTCCGCGGGGATCAGTGTCTGTGAGCGGATCGCTGGAGGCGACTTCCATCCGGAGGAGGCGGGGACCGTTAGGTCCTCATATCGTTCGCCGTCGAGAAACCCCTCGAGTCCGTGGAGCCGAGCGGCGGCGCGATGACTGATCGCCGCCGACGGCCCGCCCCGGAGAAGGTGCGCGTCGAGTCTCGCCAGCCAGTGTTCGTCGGGACTGGAACCGGGCCCCGGCCGAAGGTAGATGCCACGACTCACTCGTTCGATCTTCTGGGCCGCGGCGTGGCGTTGAAGCGTTCGTGGACTCACACCGTTGAACGATGCTTCGGACGTGCGAATGATGGTCATCACCGACCATGCCGTCGTTCCGGTATCGCCGTCGAACGGAGGCGCTCCGGCGCGCCAATCTCGCCTTTGAAGGCAAACGTTGGATCGTTGGCGACAGGTTGGACGGTTGGCGACGTCGCTTCAACGGCAACGTGTCGCCAACGATCCAACGGTGCGCCGCCGAGAATGGGCGGTACCCCGTGTGGCGGGTTAGGAGTGGGCAGCAGTTTCCTCGGCCATGGCGGCGCTGGCAGCACCGGCTGAGGCCGATGAGCCCACCTGCTGCTTGGCGCCCTGGGCGATGGTTATGGCCATTGCCGCCATGGCCTTCGGGTCACGTTTGATCTGCTCCACGATCGCCGCGCCGGCACCGGCGATCAACTTCGCCTTGTTGGCCGTGACATGGTCCGCCGATGCCCGCATCGATCGCAGGGCGCCGTTGACTTCGGGAATCACGTAACGGGCGAAGAGTTCCCACGACCGCGTCGTGGCTTCGCGGTCGGCCCAGTCGTGGGCGAACCCGAGCACCGTACCGAAGCCGCCGGTGAGTTCGACCAGATTCAACACCGCATGGACCATGTCGTCCGGAGTTCCGATGACGCTTGCGCCTCCGCCCCCGCTGCCGTTGGCCGCCGTCATGTCGAGCAGCTTCCACTTGTCGTCGACATGTACTGCGTTCGGACGGCCGAGCACCTTCACGTTGTAGTTGTTGTGCCAGTTCTGGAGCCCGTCGACCGCCTCGTGGCGCGCTTGATCACGCGTGGCGGCGAGGTGCCAGGACATCAGCACCCTCCAGTCGGCTCGGTTGACCTGTTGCCCATGTTGCCTCGCCGATTCCTCGGCAAAGGTCCACTGCGTTGGCAGCGACTGCAGGCCTTCGGTCGAATTCGAAGCAATCGACAACGCGCCCATCCCATATTTTCCCGCCAGCTTCATCCCCGACGGCGAGATCGACGAGGCGGCTGCCATCGGGATTTTTTCCTGGAACGGCAGGATCTGGAGGGCGGCATCGTCAAGCCTGAACCAGTCGGTCTCGGCCGTGACCCGCTCGCCCCGCAGGAGGGCGACAATGACCGCGAGAGCCTCGTCCTGCATGTCGCGTTGGCGCATCGGATTGACGCGGAGCATTGCTGCATCCGACGGAAGTGCCCCCGGGCCAGATCCGAAGATAAGGCGACCCATCGACATGTGGTCGAGCTGGACGAGCCGCTGGGCCACGTTGAACGGGTGGTGATACGGAAGCGAGATCACACCGGTCCCGAGTTTGATGCGGCTTGTTCGCTCGGCGGCGGCAGCGAGGAAGAGTTCGGGACTGGCGATCATTTCCCACCCGGTCGAGTGATGCTCGCCGACCCAGAACTCGTCGAAACCGAGACGATCGAGTTGGGCGGCAAAGTCGAGGTCACGTCGGAACATCAGCGTCGGCGATTCGCCGAGGGGATGGTGGGGCGCGAGGAAGGTACCGAATTGCAGGCGGGCCATGCCACCAACGTATCGGCGGTCAGAGCCATGCAACCAGTCGACGCCCATCTCGGTCGCGCCAACACGCCAGGTGGGCGAGACTCTAAAGCATGGTCGGCCATCCGTTCTATACACCCGAGCATCTGGCGTACCGGGCTGTGCTCGATCAGTTCGTGGCCAAGGAAGTGACACCGTTTGCTCATGAGTGGGACGAGGCCGAGGAGTTTCCTCGTGAGCTCTACGTCAAAATGGGCGACCTCGGCATGCTTGGTGCCGGATTTCCTGAAGAGGTCGGAGGTATCGGGACCGATGCGTTCTTACGAGTCATCATTCATCAGGCGCTGGCGCGCGGAGGTTCTGGTGGCGTGAGCGCCGGGCTCATCTCGTCGTACATTTCCATGCCGGTCGTCTTGCATCACGGCACCGATCAACAGAAGAAGATCCTTCCGGAGGTGTTGAGTGGCGCGTCCATCGCAGCGCTGGCGGTGACTGAACCGAGCGGCGGTTCCGACGTTGCCGGTCTTCGGACGACGGCCCGTCGGGACGGCGACAACTTCGTCGTGAATGGGGCAAAGACGTTTATCACAAGTGGTATGCGCGCGAACTGGTTTACGGTGGCGGTCCGAACGGGCGGCGCCGGCCGCGGCGGCATCTCGGTGCTGCTCGTTCCCGGTGATTCGCCGGGCCTCGCTCGAACGCCACTCAAGAAAATGGGGTGGTGGTCAAGTGACACGGCCACGCTGTACTTCGACGATTGCGTGGTCCCAGTGGCGAACCTGATCGGCGTCGAGAACGACGGATGGGCGGCCATCATGGGGAACTTCAATTTCGAGCGACTCGACCTGATCGCGCAGTCGTTGGCGTTTGCGCAACTGTGCATCGACGAATCGATCACCTACGCACGGACTCGCGAGACCTTCGGGCGACCTCTGATCGGAAATCAGGTGATCAAGCACAAGATCGTGGACATGAGCCGACGGGTCAATTCGTGTCAAGCATGGATGGAAATGTTGGCGTGGCGACTGAATCAAGGGGAGAGCCCGGCTGGAGAGATCGCGCAATGCAAAGTGGAGGCAACGACGGCTTTCGAGCTCTGCGCCCGCGAGGCCGTGCAAATCTTCGGCGGCGCCGGCTATCTGCGGGGGGCCGTCGTCGAGCGGCTCTACCGCGAAGTTCGGGTGCAGGCGATTGGCGGGGGAAGCGAAGAGATTCTTCGGGACCTCGCAGCGAAGCAGCTCGGCCTGTGACCGACGGAACTCGGCGGGACTCGTCACGCACGGTCACATCCGTGGGGCCAGTTCATGGACCATGACCACATTCGCGAGGTTCTTGATCGCTCGGCCACCACGTCGCTCGTCGCTCGCCTCCTGAGCGACGATCCCGACGCCGCCGAACGCGAGGAGATCGAGCGGTCACTCACGGCGCTGGACGACGTTCGGGCGGTGCTGCCGCTTCAAGCGGCGGGCGAAAACACATCGGTCTCGCCCATTGTTCGTGTCAGCGCGTTGCACGTCATCACCTCGATGCTGGGGGCCGCCGCGCTGCCGATTCGCGAATGGTGGAGCGGTGACGATCCGGTCCTTCGCTTTGCCGCCGCCAGCGTGCTTCCGCATCGCCAGTTCGCAGGTCTCGTGCGGCCCGTTCTTGGCAACCCTGCCGACCCGATGCTGGCACGCGTCCTGGTGTCCATGGACATCGGTTTTGAAGAGCCGGAATGGCAGGAGCTGAAGGTTCGCGCACTTACGAATGTGTCCCCGGCGGTTCGAGCAGCGGCGGCGGCCACGTTGCTCTGGGACGAGCCGCTCTGTGCCCACGACGCGCTCATCGGGGCAACTCGCGATCTCGATATTGACGTTGCCGTCGAAGCCGTCTCGACGCTGATGTATTACCCAAGCTCGTCGGTAGTGGACGCGCTGTCGGTCCTCGCCGACTCGCCGAACGAGCTTTTGGCTTCCTCGGCCGAAGTCGCTCGGGCGAGGGTCCTGAGCGACATCGCTGACGCCGTGGCCGTCGCCCCATTGTCACCGTTAGTTCGGGGTTGGGCGACGTTGCTTCGACGTTGCGGGGTCGAGCCCGCCACCGAGGCCACACCGCGATTACTGGCGGCTTCGCTCACCCAAACTTCGCTCACGCAGAGGACTCCGTCACCTACGACGGTCGCATGGAGCGCCGAGTTCGAGCGCGACCTTCTTGATCTTGATGGTCCGTGGGAGGCTCGGCTCAGCGCGCTGCGTCGTCTCGATCCCACGTCGGTCCCGCTGACTGATCGCCGCCGAGTGATCGCCGTTCTCGTGCATCATTCTGATCCGGAGGTACGCGGCGCGGCCGCCTTGCACCTCTCGGCATGGGAGGGCGGACCGGCCGCCCTGATTGGACTGCTTGACGATCCGATGGTCACCGTGTCGAAGTCGGCGATGTATGCGCTGCACGACGTTGACGTCTCGTCGACGTTGTCGTTGTCGATCCGCGACCATGCATGGGAGTCCGTTACCGACGGCACACGGGTGAGCACGCGTGCATCCGAGGCGTTGCGCACGTTCGTCCGCCACGGTGATGCCGCCGATGCGGCCGACGTAACGGCGAAGCTCGTCAGTCTCGAACATGATGCTCGGGAAAGCGTGCGAGCGTCGGCGTTGGAGCAACTCGTTTCTCGCCATGCCGAGCCCGAGGTCCGGGCGGCAATGTCGTACCTCGCCGAGCCACCCGAAGTCACCTGGGCGGTGCATGGCACGCTGCTCGACGCCGCCCACCGCTTTGGGATTGACGTTGGTCGCCACACATTGCTGCGCCTGGGGCGCGAGGATCACGCTTGGTTGTGCGGCGCCGTCGCCCGACTCCTCCCCGACGGGTAAGTTCGCCAGCCGTATGACTGCTGCCCCGGCCCCCGGTCCTTTCGCCCCGTCTTCGGTCGAGGAGGTCACGGAGGCCCTTCGGCTCCACGGGTACCTGCCCGATGAAGGACTGGCGACGGTGATCTTCTTGGCCATTGCGCTTCGTCGCCCGCTGCTCCTCGAGGGCGAGGCTGGCGTCGGCAAGACCGAGGTGGCCAAAGTGTTGTCACGGTGGACGGGTGGTGAGTTGTTGCGGTTGCAGTGTTACGAAGGAATTGATCAGGCCCAGGCGGTCTACGAGTGGGACTACTCACGTCAGCTTTTGCACCTTCGGGCCGCCGAGACTCGGGGCGGCACCGATACTGCTGAGGACGACCTCTACTCCGAACGCTTTCTCGTCCGACGTCCGCTGCTGCGAGCCATCGCTCACGGTGACGGACCGGTGCCGGTGCTGCTGATCGACGAGGTCGATCGCGCCGACGACGAGTTCGAGGCGTTCTTGTTGGAAGTGCTGAGCGACTACTCGATCACCGTTCCTGAGCTCGGCACGTTCACCGCCAAGGTGCCGCCGCTGGTGATCCTCACGTCGAACCGAACGCGCGACGTCCATGATGCGTTGAAGCGCCGGTGTCTGTATCACTGGGTCGAACATCCGGGGTTCGAACGAGAGGTGGAGATTGTCCGATTGCGCGCTCCCCATGTGGAAGCGGTCCTCGCCCGTCAGGTTGCTGCTGCCGTCGAGCGGATGCGAGGCCTCGAGTTGTTCAAGCCGCCAGGAGTAGCCGAGACCATCGACTGGGCGCAGGCCCTGTCGGCGCTCGGACGCACCCAGCTCGACGAGCGCTCCGTGGAGGCGACGTTGGGCACCGTGCTGAAGTACCGCGAGGATGCTGATCGAGTGCGCCAACACGGGGTCGCCGACCTCGTTCGCACGGCGATCCTGCGTGGAAGCTGACGTCTTCCGATGGTCGATGTTGCCGGTAGCGCTTCGGTGCCGTTCGGGGTGGCGGAAGTTCTGGCACTGCTTGATCAGTCGGGAGCGCGGCCGAACACCAAGCCCGATGTGCTCCGGGGCCGTGGCGCGCTCGGCGCCGACGAGGAGACTTCGGAGCCGTTGCGGATGGCGGTGGCGTTCGCGGTGGTGCTCCGACGAGCCGGGCTGGCGGTGCCGGTGGGTTCGGTGATCGCGTTCGCCCAGGCGCTTGGCGTTGTTGGGGTCGAGCAGCGTGGTTCGGTGTATTGGTCGGGGCGCGGCGTCCTCGTGCGGCGTCGCGAAGACATTGCGTTGTACGACCGGGTATTCGCGGCGTTTTGGCTGGGACGCGTCGGCGGTCAGACAACCGTTCCGATCGAACAGCAGGTGCAGATCGCGTTCGATGACGAGGCCGATGCCGCTGACCCGGACGGCCCGGAGACCGAGCGCACCGACGGCGAGACCATCTCGGTTCGTTTCAGCGCGGTGGAGACACTGCGCCGTAAGGATTTCTCGGAGTACACCGCCGCCGAGTTTGACGAGGCCCGCCGTCTGATGACGGCGTTGCGCTTTGCCGGTTCGACGCGTCGGTCTCGTCGTCTCGTCATCGAGAAGGCAAGCGCGCATACGAGATATCCCGATCTTCGACGGACGGTTCGCGCCGCCCTTCGCACCGACGGCGTCCCCATTCGTCGTCACCATCGGCAATTGTCGGAGCGTCCGCGGCGGTTGGTTTTCCTCTGCGATGTCAGCGGTTCGATGGAGTCGTATTCGCGAGCACTCCTGCGGTTCTGCCAGGCGGCGGTGATCGGACGTGGTCGAGTCGAGGCGTTTGCCCTCGGAACGCGCCTGACTCGGCTGACGAAGGAGCTGACGTCCCGAGACCCGGACCTGGCGATGGCTCGGGCGGCGTCGCGGGTCGTCGACTGGTCCGGGGGTACTCGGCTGGGCGATGGCCTTCGGTTGTTCAACGATCGTTGGGGAATCCGGGGGATGGCGCGAGGCGCGGTGGTGGTGATCCTTTCCGACGGTTGGGATCGCGGTGATCCCGAGATCCTGGGTCAGCAGATGGAGCGACTGCATCGGGTGGCGCATCGGATCGTTTGGGTGAATCCACTGAAGGCGTCGCCGGGCTACGCGCCGCTGGCTCGGGGCATGGCGGCTGCGCTCCCGTTCGTCGATGTGTTCTTAGAAGGGCATTCGATGGGATCGCTGGAAGAGTTGGCGGCGGCGTTGGGCTGATCTTTCCGTCGAATGGCCCGGCGCGTCGAACCGCCGCACTGGCTGACCATCCCCGCCGCACGAAGATCTGCAGTTGTTGCATGGGAAAACATGAAATACATTGAAAACCATGCAAAATCATGGAATCACCTCCCGTTCTGACCTCCTGCGAACCGGGGTCTCTTCCAACGAAATCCAGCGACGGGTGCGCAGCGGGGAATGGCAACGCATTCGCACCGGGATCTATGCACTGGAGCGCGTTGACCCGGCGGATCCCAACGCGGCGAGCGTCGCCTGGCGGCGGCGGTTTGCCGCCGAAGTGTGTTGGGGTGGCGACGAGGCCGCCATTTCGCATCGAGCGGCCGCCTTTCTCTATGGGTTCGACGGCTTCCTCACCCCTCCGGTGGCCCGTCCGGAAGTGACGGTTCCCGGCC
Organism: Actinomycetes bacterium; assembly: GCA_031368095.1. GTDB lineage: Bacteria > Actinomycetota > Acidimicrobiia > Acidimicrobiales > JANYDT01 > JANLQX01. The sequence continues at coordinate 19,817 of JANLQX010000065.1, forward strand.
GATCGGCGTGCCGCGGCACGCATGTCCACCGAAGTAACCATGTCCTTCCACGTCTGGTGGTCTCGGACCTACCCGTCGTCACTCCGGAGGTCTGTTTGCTTCAGCTCGGCCAGGTGTGCTCGCCGTTCGGCGTGGAGGCCGCGCTGGAGTCGGCGCTGCGTCACGGGATCACCACGCTGGCTCGAGTCATCGAGGTCGCCCACGGCACGCTCGGTCGAATCGAGGGCGGCCGAATTCTCCGCGCCATACTTCGCCAGCGACCGATCGACGCCGTTCCCACCGCCAACTCCTTGGAGACGTCCGTCCTCCAAGTGATGCGTGGCCTCGGGTGTCGCGAAATCGAACGTCACGTAACGCTGGGGGTGGAGGACTACTCGTTCGTTGTTCGTCGACGCCACCTTTGTGTGGTGTGTTCGCCGACGGACGTCGTTGCCGGAGCCACGATCCGTGACTTCGGCGAAACGGGCTGGACGGTGGTCGAGTTCGGCCTTCGTGACCTGGCCGCCGGACCACGCGCCATGGCGGAAACGGTGCGCACGGCGATCCTGCGCTCGCAGCGTCTCTCGGCCCGCGTCCGCCGCCAGAATGCCGGCCCGACCGCGGGCGACGTTGCGCGCCGCGCCGCCTGAGAGGTCGGTCTCGACGGGCGAGCGGGTAGCCTCGCCACGTGCGAGAGGTGCTTTCCGATATCGAGCGATGGCGTCGCCAGGGCAAGCAGGTGGCGCTCGCACGCGTGGTAGGCGTGGAGGGATCCGGCCCCCGGGACCCCGGCGCCACCATGGCCGTGAGCAGCGCCGGCGAAGTCGCCGGCTCGGTGTCGGGCGGATGCGTCGAAGGGGCTGTGCTTCATGAAGCTCTGGCCCTGCTCAACGGTGAGCGAGGACCGGGCGTGGTCACGTTCGGATACTCCGACGATGAGGCCTTCGCCGTCGGACTCACGTGCGGAGGCACGCTGCACCTGTTTGTCGAAGCGCTCACGTGGTGAGCGGCGCCGAGCCGAACCGGGCCGTGTCGTCGCTGTACGAAGTGCTCCGGGACTGCATCCGCGCCGAGCAACCGGTCGCTTTGGCGACCATCGTCGAGCGAACCGACGATGTTCCGGTGTCCGGGCACCTTGTCCTTCGGCCTGGCGTCGCGCCGATCGGCACGCTTGGGAACGCCGACCTCGACCGCGTCGTGGCCCGCGACGCCGAGGGCGAGTTGGCCGCCGGTCTGACGTCGACCCGACGCTACGGACCAAATGGCGAAGCCCGGCAGGAAGAGGTGAGCGTCTTCATCGAGAGCTTCGCCCCGCCTCCTCGGATGGTGATCTTCGGAGCGGTGGATTTCACCGCAGCGCTCGTCCGGGCGGCGAAATTGTTGGGCTATCGCGTGACCGTGTGCGATGCCCGTCCGGTGTTTGCCACCACGCAGCGCTTTCCACTCGCCGACGAGGTCGTGAACGATTGGCCGGACCGATACCTTTCGGTGCACGGTGCATCACTGGGTCCGTCCGATGTCGTATGTGTACTTACTCATGATCCGAAGTTCGACGTACCGGCGATTACCGCGTCGGTGCTTACCGGCGTTGGCTACCTCGGGGCGATGGGGTCGCGCAAGACCCATCTGAAGCGAACGGAGCGACTGCGCGAGGCGGGGTTGTCGGAGGCGCAACTGGCGCGGGTCATGTCGCCCATCGGCATCGACATCGGCGCCCGCACCCCAGAGGAAACGGCGATCTCGATCGTGGCCGAAATCATCGCGCTTCGAACCGGCCGCGCCGTTGCGTCGCTGCGCGACGGCGACGGGCCCATTCACCGTCAATAGACGGCCTAGACGAAGCGCGGCGCATCCATCATGGCGATGCTCTGCTCTTTGTGGAGCCGTTCGTCGAAGCCGATCTGACGAAACAGATCGCCGAGGTTTTCGTAGGCGCCGAAGTCTGCGGCGAACGCACTGGTGAAAGGCGTGGTGTCCCACTCGGGGTGTTCCTTCACGGCGAGTGCGTATTCATGTTCGGCGTGATCCTCGAAATCGGCATTGAGGCGATAGGAGATCTTCGGACGGACGATATAGAGAAACCAACTGAGCCAGTAGTACGTGAAGGCCAGGACCTGCGGAATGAGTTGGCGTCGGACCAGCCCCATGGTGGAGTTCTCGGCCGTGAGTTCCTCGATGAGAAGGAGGTGCCACTGTTCGTTGTCCTGTTCCCAACGATTGATGCGAACCGTGTCGAAGACACGACGGGCGAACCCGCTTCGGCGAGCCGTGTGGGTGAGGGCCACATAGGCCACGTTTTCCCATGCCTGGTACGGCACGCGGGCCACGAGCTCGAGGACCCGGAATTTCTCCAGGGTGCGCGCTCGCCCGTAGACGAGATCCATCGAGGCGAACAGGATCTTGGCCGGTGCGATCGGCGAGCGCCTTGGAGCGGCCAACGTGGCGAGTTGCTCGGCTCGGAGCGCGGCAGGGTCGAGTGGGCGGATCGGACCGAATGGTGGCCGCTCACCAATGGCCTCGCCGATCGGACCGAGGCGCTTCGGCGTCGTGGGAGTAGTAGCCGTGGTCGGTGGGTGGAGCGTGCTGGTCATGTCAGGGCCTCAAAAAGTTGCGTACCAACTACAACCCATACGCGCCGTCATTGATGCCCGCTCAATGGCTTCTGCGGACAGAGACTTCCGTCTCCCCGTCAATGACCCGGTGGGGGTCGGTAGGGTTATTGAGTGCGCTTGGTGGCAGGAGTGGTGCTGTGCGCCGGCGGAGGAGCGCGATGGCGGACTTCGGCGGCTTCGGCGGGACTGGCGGTCAGCCATAAGTTGTTGGCACCCTTACGGGGCTCGACGCTGGTCGAGTTGAGTGTCGGTCATGCGCTCGACGCCGATTTCGACGCGCTCATTGTGGTCTCCGGGGCGGTACCGCTCCCGTCGTCGATCACGACCGATCCGAGAGTCACGCTCGTCCACAACGACCGTTGGGCCGAGGGTCAGGCCGGGTCGCTGGCGCTCGCGCTGGATCGCTGCGTCGAGTTGGGCATGGAACAGGCGGTGTGCGGGCTGGGTGATCAACCGTTCATTGACGCCAAGGCGTGGGACCTCGTTGGTCGCACCGCCGCAAGCACGGCGATCGTCGTCGCCACCTACGACGGTGTGCGGCGCAACCCGGTTCGCCTCGATGCGTCGGTGTGGCCGCTTGTGCCCCGAACCGGCGACGAGGGTGCCCGCCCTCTCCTGCGAAGTCGGCCTGACTGGGTAACGGAAGTAGCGTGTCCCGGCAATCCGATCGACATCGACACTGTGGAGGATCTCCTGTCATGGAGCTAAGTAACGAATTTGTTGTGCACGTCCCGATTGCTCGGGCGTGGGCGGTCCTTACCGATGTTGAGACGATCGCGCCCTGTTTGCCCGGCGCGCAGTTGGAAGAGGTCGAAGGCAACGAATACCGAGGCGGCGTCAAGATCAAAGTTGGGCCGATCACGGCGGCCTACAAGGGCAAGGCGACGTTCCTCGAAAAGGACGACGTCAACCATGTGGCCAAGCTCCGCGGCGAAGGCCGTGACTCCAAAGGTCAGGGCAATGCGTCCGTCACCATCACGATGCGCCTCACCGACGTCGATGGCGCGTCGACGAAGGTCAACATCCACAATGACCTGTCGATCAGCGGCAAGGTTGCGCAATTCGCTCGGGCCAGCGTGCTGAGCGAAGTCAGCGAGAAACTCCTCAACCAGTTCGTCAGTTGCCTTGAGCACGACGTTCTGACCAGGCCGGAGGAAACCCTGGCCGCCGTGGCCGACGCATCGGCGTCGATCGACGCGTCGGCACCGTCCGCGTCGTCAGCTGCCTCTGACGCAGCAGGGGGCCCAGTCGCCGCCGGCCCAGCCGCCGCCGATGATGGGAA
>JANLQX010000115.1:0-5450 GCA_031368095.1 Actinomycetes bacterium
GAGCTCGGCGTAGAGCGCCTTGATCTCCATTCGGGCCAGCAGTGCGCCGAGGCAGTAATGCACACCGAAGCCGAAGGCGAGCTGACGGTTCGGACTCCGGCCGACGTCAAAACGCATCGAGTTGGTGAACACGTCCTCGTCGCGATTGGCCGACGCATAGGAGAGCAACACCGACTCACCCGCCCGGATCTTGATTCCTCGAAGGGTGTAGTCCTCGGTGGCGGTGCGCATGAAGTGCTTGACCGGCGAGACCCACCGGATCATTTCGTCGACTGCCGATGGAAGCAACGAAAGATCAGCGCGCAGACGATCCAGTTGGTCCGGCTGCTCCAGCAATGCGTGAAGACCACCACCGATCGTCGAACTGGTGGTGTCGTGACCAGCGGTGGCGATGATCACGTAGTAGCTGATCGTCTCCATGTCACCGAGCAATTCGCCGTTGAGCGTGGCGTTGGCGATCACCGACGCGAGGTCGTCGGTCGGCTGGGACCGGCGCGCCGTGGTCAGCTCGCCGAAGTAGCGAAAGTAGTCAGCGACCACCTCAAGCAAATCCTCCATCGACGTGCCGCGCTGCATCTCATCATCGGCTGCTCCGAAGAGTTCTTGGGTGAGCTTCAACATGCGGGGATGATCCGATTCGGGGAGGCCGAGGATCGACAGGATCACGTAAAGCGGATAGTGCACGGCCACGTCCTGCATGAAATCGCACGACGTCCCGAGCGACGACATGCGATCCACGTAGCGCTTGGCCAACTCCGCCATTCGTCCGTCGAGCTTGCGAAGACTCGACGGCTGAAACCACTGGGCCGTGATGGCGCGGTACGCCTTGTGGTCTGGTTCATCCATATGGATAAGCGTGCGGAGCATGTCGCCCTGCTCCCGGCGTCGGTCGTCGGCTGCCGTCTCCCCCAGCACCGGTCGCGGCTCATTCAAGAAGATGTCGTGGCGCGTTTCTATTTCCAGAACGTCGGCGTGCTTAGTAACAGCGTAGAACGGATAGCAGAAGTTGTCACCCTCGACGAGGTGCACCGGCGACTCCGACCGAAGCAGCGCAGCACCCTCATGCCACCTGTGGTCGTCGGCATACGCCTTCGGATCGATGAAGATGCGACCCGCTTCTTGGAGGGTCATCGGCGTGGTGGAATCGCTCACCCCCGCATCGTGTCACGCGGCAGTAACTGCCGTCATCCCAGCGCCAACACCAGCCCGACTCCCGCCACAACAAGGGCGCTGGCCGCATACTCGCGTCGACCGTGGCGCTCACCCATGAAGCGATGCGAGATGGCAAAGGTGAGGAGCAATTCGACCTGGCCGAGGGTGCGGACCTTGGCCACGTTCTGCAACGTGACGGCGATGGCCCACCCGGCTGATCCGCAGACCGAAAGAACTCCCACAATCGCCGACGATCGCCACGTCCGGATCACGGCTTTTACGTCGTCGGCATTCGTGACGAGCATTTGCACGCCGTTGATCACAACTTGGATCGTGTTCATCGCCGCCAGCGTCACGAGGGCTCGGAACACCGCCGGCGCGTCGCCGAGGGACTTCGACGATGCTCGAATCCACACCGAGGCCAAGGCAAACCCGGCCCCGGCTAGCAGTCCGAAGCCGAGCGCGGCATCGACGTTCACGAGTGAGGAATGTTGCGCGGCGTTCGGCTGACGCGCCAATGCCAGCCACGCGACGCCGAACATGCAAAGCGCGGCGCCGATCCAACCAATCCACGCGAGCGGCTCGTGCAGGACGATGGCGGAGAAGACCCCGACCTGCAGTACCTCGGTCTTGGAGTAGACGGTGCCTACGGCAAAGCCCCGGCGGTCGAATGCCGTGATGAGCGCGACCGTGCCGACGATCTGGGCGACGCCGGCGGCCGTGATGGTGACCCAAAACGTTGCCTTCGGCGTGGGTAGACGCTGGCCGAATCCGACCATCGCGACAGCGACGGCGCCGAGCGCAATCGGCGCGCCATAGATGTACCGGACGAAACCGGCTGCCGAGATCGACAGCTGTGACCGCAGCCTCTGTTGCATCGACGTGCGCGCCGTCTGCAACACCACCGCAATCAGTGTCACCAGAATCCACATTGCTTGTTCGTCTCACATTCCGAGACGTGTGTCCCGTAGTGCAAGACAATCTAGCGGGCCAAACCACCCTCGCCGGCGCCGATCAAACCGCCCTCCGCGCACATCCCCTCCGGTGGCGCGCAGATCGCGGGCCAGCGCGCGCACATCGGGTCAAAACCGGCGCGAATCCCCCAAATCAGTCCGATGTGCGCGCCAAATAGCTTGACCTGCGCGGAGCAGGAGTGATGTGCGGAAGGCCCCCTTCTCCACGACGCGCGCACATCAGCGACGTTGGCGCGCAGATCGGCCGGATCGGCGCCGAAAATGGCCAAATCAGCGTGACGTGCGCGCGAAACGGCCGGATCTGCGCGCTCACTAGGGTGATGTGTGCGCCGTGGTCAGGCTGGCGAGCTCGCCGGCGCCGGACCGAGAAAGGCGAGGCCGCCAAAGCCGACGAGGCCGGCGACGATGAAGGTCTGCGGGTAACCGCGATGGTCAACGAGCCATCCGCTGGCGCCGCCGAGGGCACTCCCAACTTCAAAGAACATGACGAACGTCGACAGCGCCAGTGGACGATCAGCCACGCCCACCCGACTGAGGGTGATGCCGATGAGCGCGGGAAACATTTGGGCCATGCCGAGTGAGATGAGGGCCACGGAAGTCCAGAGCCCGACGCGGCCCTGGACGACACCGAGGGCCACGAGACCAGCACCGACACCGACGACCGAGAACGCCGCCGATCGACGCAGCCCGACCCGTTCGGGAACTCGGGCGCCGACGATTCGCAACGTGAGGATGACGATGCTCGAGACGAAGAACAGCGCGCCGACCTCGCGGACGCCAACCGAGTCGGCATAGGGCGTCAGGAAGAGCGACCACGTGCCCTGGGCGATAACGATGCAGGCGAGCACCAAACCTGGCCGAACGCCGCCACGATGGAGCCCGAGTCGGCGCAACCGAGGCACGGCATCTTCGACCGAGTGAGGAAGCGAAAGCGGCGGGTCAATCACATGACGTCTGGCAATGCGGACAAAGACAACGGCGAGAACCGCACAGACGCCGGCAAGAAGAAACGCAACGGCGAACGAGCCGGCGCGGCTGAGGCGATCGCCGATCAGCGGCCCGACACCGATGCCAGCAAACAACGCGGCGGAGTTGTGGGAGGCCGCCTCGCTCTGACGGCCCTCTTCCGCATGCGTGGTCACGAGGTTGGTGATGCCGAGAAAGGCCAGGGTCTCGCCGACTGCGAACACGCATCGAGCCGTCGCCAACAGCAGCAGCGAACGGGCACCGACATGCACCACGAACGCGGTGGCCACGATGACCAAACCGAGAACGGCGGTGGAAGATTGGCGGACTCGCTGCGCCAGCCAGGCAACCACCGGCCGGCACGCCAACGCGCCAACGGTGTACGCCACCGCCAGCAGCCCGAGGTCAGCGCCGTTCGCCCCGAAGGACCGTTCGGCGAACCGAGGGATCGTCGGGATCGTGATGCCGAGTCCCAGGTAGAGCGCCGCGGTCGCCGCGCCGAGCCACAGGAAGCCGGGTCGCCCCCCAAGGAGGCTGCTGGGAGGAGCGTCGACCGCCACCAACCGATCGTCGCCGAGCAAAGTCACGACCCCACTCTCGCACCCGCACGGCCCGAAAAGGGCGGAGTCAGCGATAGGCGGCGGCTTGGATGGCGTAGAGCTCGGCGTAGGTGGCGCCCCGCGCCATCAACTCGTCGTGGCTGCCGACCTCGACCACCCTGGTCCCCGACAGCACGACGATGAGGTCGGCCATGCGCACTGTGGAGAAACGGTGCGACACGAGGACGGTGACCCGCCCGGCCTCCGAGGCAACGCGCGCCTGTTCGGCGAAACGCTCGAAGAGCGCGTGTTCGGTTTCGGCATCCAGGGCTGACGTGGGCTCATCGAGCACGACGAGGAGCGGGTCGTCGCGCACCAACCCGCGGGCCAGTGCCACCTTTTGCCATTGCCCGCCTGAGAGATCAACACCGCCCGGCCAACTCGGGCCGAGCTGGGTCGAGAGCCCGTCAGGCAGTCGCTCGATCACGTCGACGGCACCAGCGCGTGCGACCGCTCCGGTCACGGCGACGGCGTCATCGACGCGCGGCAGGTCGCCAAGTCCGATCGAGCCCTGCGCCGGCAGCTCGAAGCGGACGAAGTCCTGGAAGGCACCCGCCATGCGCTCCCGCCACGCCACGGCGTCGATGGTCGCAAGGTCGATGTCGTCGACGAGGATGCGCCCGCCGGTGGGTTCGTAGAGCTTGGCCAGGAGCTTCACGAGCGTTGACTTGCCCGCCCCGTTTTCGCCGACGATGGCCACGACGGTGCCCGCCGGCAAACGCACGTTCACGTGTTCGAGCACGAGCGGCTGATCGACGCCCGGATAGGCGAACGACACATCTTCGAGGGTGATCCCGTCACGAAGCTTCGTTGGTGGCAGCCGATCGGCTCGGTGGCGCCGACGTTCGACGAGCTCCTCCAGCCACAGGAGCCGCTGCGATCCCTGGATGAAGAATCCCCACGTGTTGACCTCCGTCGCGGCGAGACCGATGTAGGCGGTCAGGCGGGCCCCGGCAGCGACGACGATGAGGGCGCCCGACGCGTCGGTGGCGCCTCGAACGGCAAGAACGATGGCGGTCACGAACGCCGTGGCGAACACCGACCACGCCGCCGTCTGAGCCAGGCCCGCCCGCAAACGCATGCGGTGTACGGGCCGCTGGAAGTCGTCCCACGCCTTCGCTCGGGCCAGGGCAACGGCACCCGTCGCCCCCGCGACACGCAGCTCCTTCGCCGATGGCGCTTCAGTTTGGAGGACGAAGAGATGGCGGGCCAGCCGTCGATTGGCGGCCTCGCCTTCCCACACCGCCGTCACTCGCCGACCGACGGTGGACGCAACAGCGACCGGTGGCAGGGCGGCCAGGCCGAGCAGGATCAAGGCCGGGTGAACTGATCCAAGCACGCCCATCACCACGGCGAGTCGGATGACGATGCCGAGGGACCCGAACAGCGACAGGAAGATGTGGTCGAGCGTAAACACCTGATCGCGCAGCATCGCCAGGCGATCGAGCACGTCGGGTCGTTCGTGCTGTTCGATGCCGACAGTGGTCGCCTGAAGTCGGGCTACGTGAGTTTCGAGCGCGACCGCAAGGCGCTGGCGAAACCGCTGCTGCAAACGGTCGCCGCCGCTGCGCAGGACCCAGCCGCCAACGCACGAAAAGGCAATGCCGCCGCCAGCGATCAGCAGCATCGTCCGATCAGGATCACCCGGTGTCCGCAACCCCTTGGCGATCAGGCCGAGCCACAGTGCAACGAGCGCGTCGGGCAGCGCACCGACGACGGTGGTGCCGAGAGAGATCCACAGCAGCGCCGGCTCGAAGCG
>JANLQX010000133.1:0-1745 GCA_031368095.1 Actinomycetes bacterium
TGCCCGCGCTGACCGGCCGCGTTACCGACCAGACGGCCACACTCACCACCGAGCAGACGACCTCGCTCGAGCGGACGCTACAGGCGTTCGAAGCCAGGAAAGGCAGTCAGCTCGCCGTGCTCATCGTTCCGACCACGGCGCCTGAAACGATCGAGCAATATGGGTTGCGTGTAGCCGAGAAGTGGAAGCTGGGACGCAAGACGGTGGACGACGGCGCGGTTATGGTGATCGCAAAAACCGATCGCACCATGCGGATCGAAGTCGGATACGGTCTCGAGGGTGCGCTGAATGATGCAACCACCAAGCGCATCATCAGCGATACGATCACGCCGCGCTTCAAGCAGGACGACTACTACGGCGGAATTGCAGCCGGCATCGAGCAGATGATTCGCGTTGCAGACGGCGAAGCGTTGCCGGAGGCGAGAAGAGCGCCAGTGCAAAGCTTAGGCAACATGGAGCAATATCTTCCGGTACTGCTGATGGTGGCGCTGGTCATGGGTGGGATGCTTCGATCGGCACTCGGCAGAGTTCCGGGCGCCGTATTGACCGGTGGTGCGGTGGCCGGTGTTGCATGGATGTTCGCAGGCATCGTGTCGATCTCTGTCATCGCGGGAATCATCGCGCTCGTAGTCACGTTGCTCGGTGGAGGAATCGCGGGCCGCGGCATCGGTGGCTATTACGGCGGCGGCATGCGTAGCGGCGGCGGCGGTTTCAGCGGTGGCGGTTTCAGCGGCGGTGGCGGCGGCTTCGGCGGCGGCGGCGCCTCAGGGCGGTGGTAAGAATGAACCTCAAGCGCATCGCTCGACATCTGCTGGTAACCAGGCAGCACGTCAACACTGCATTCCCGCGCGCAGCGCTGGCTTCGATCGAGCGGGCGATCGAGGCCGGTGAGACGACTCATTCCGGACAGGTTCGCTTCGCCGTCGAAGGCGCGCTGGATGGTTCCCCGCTCTTTCCGGGGCACTCTTCGCGCCGCCGGGCATTGGATCTTTTCGCGCAGTTACACGTATGGGACACCGAGCACAACAACGGCGTACTTATCTATGTGTTGCTGGCCGATCGGGCGGTCGAAGTTGTTGCCGATCGGGGTATTCAATCCAGGGTCGGATCGCAAGCGTTTGAATCCATTTGCCAGGCGATGGAAGCGGCGTTCAAACGCGGTGACTTCGAAGGCGGCCTGATACGTGGCGTCGACGCGGTCTCGTTGCGTCTCGCCGAACATTTCCCCGCTTCTGGTGAGCATGCGAACGAACTGTCGAACAAGCCCGTAGTTCTGTAGCGTTCAGAGCCAACTCGAGGCGCACTATCGACACCGTACTTCTTATTCTCGAAAAAGGCGTCAAGATGCAGGCTGAGCGGTTGAACATAACCGACATGACGCCTGGGGGCTGATCATCCATGGACATCCTGGCTCATGCGTTATGGGCGGGCGTGGGCGCCCAGCTGCTTCACAGGCACCAGCGCCTGTCTGTTGGCGGCGGCGCGGCGCTGGTTGCGCTCGCGGTGATGCCCGATATTCCACAACTGCTGCCGATCGTCGGCTGGGCGATGTCAGGGCACGGTTCAATTGAACTGCTCTACGACTATGCCTTCGCGGAGCCGGGCACGGAGCCGTGGCTGCCACCGATTGTCCAGACGATCACCCACCATCTTCACTGTGCGCCCCACAGCGCGATCGTGGCGGCGTGTGTCACCGCCCTGACCGCGTTCCTGCGACGCGCCTGGCTGTTACCGCTCCTGGGCTG
>JANLQX010000139.1:0-8982 GCA_031368095.1 Actinomycetes bacterium
ACGGCGATCGCCGTCCGCTGTGCCGGTGACGACAAACAAGCCGGTGAGTCCGGCGAGGAACGCCGATGCCACCGGCACCATGGTGGCCGCGTGCATGCGCCTCTCGGACATGGACGCGGTGAAATGTCGTGCGCCCTCGACCAGCGCGATCGGGCCGGGCTCATCAGCGGTCACGAGAACGGCCAAGCCTATGAACAATGCTGGAACGGCCACCAACAACACCCACAGAACTCGGTTGCGGCGGTACTCACGCACCCCCGCCCAAAACACCGCCGCGACCCGCACCGAGACCGGAGCTACGAGCACTTTGCCTGGGACACGATTTCGCACCGACGGCGGTAACGCGGGGGAGGTCGCCGACCGAGGGCTCGCACGCTCCACCGGTACCGCTGGCGACGAGAACACCCGAGCAGTACTCGTCGACCCGGTCGGAACAGAGGCCACACGCGCTGGACCGCGGTGCGGCGGCGGCGGCGCTGGCCGGGTCGTGGCGACGAGACGCACGACTGCCAGGATCGACAGACCGCCCGCCCACACCATCGACCAGCCGACATCGCCGAGGGGACCGGCGTGTCCACGTACGCGACGCCGAACAGTTCGAGGTGCTCTTCGCACGTGAGGCGGTCGTAGAGAACTGGTTCTTGGGGGCAGTAACCCATGCGGCCCGTGACGTTGATGGTGCCGCTGTCGGCCGCCAGTGCACCCACGAGGATCTTCATCAGTGTGCTCTTGCCGGATCCGTTCTCGCCGACGAGGCCGACAACCTCTCCGGCACCGACGTCGAAGTCTGCGCCCCTGAGCACGGCCAGTTCGCGTCGACGCGGCCACATCCCTCGTCGATACGACTTGGTGATGCCTTTAGCTATCAGTCCGCCAACTTCAACGTCCGCTGTTGGCATCGCGGTCAACACGGTCATCCGAATCCCGATCGGTGTCGTGGGACCCAAGATCTTGGGACTCATTACCGTGACCACCCATATTTCCCATTGACCGCATCATGAAAAACATCATCAGCGGACAGATGGCCAACACGAGCAGGAAGGCAGGATTGAAACCGAACGCAAGCGCAAGCGCCACGCCTACGATTCCGATCATCACGTACGTCATGGTGCGGTTGTTGCGAAACATGGTGTGAACCTCCAGTTGTCTTAAGTCCAGCCTCTGCTTCGACAGCCGGGTTGAAGAGGGGTCGAAGGTCCCCTCTCGACACGCCAATCGGCCCAACAATTCCTGCCGAACGGGCCTGGTCCGAAAGCGATAAGTAGACAAGGGTAGATACTTGCCCGCAGGTTCCTGGGCTTACTCGCCCGGAGGCTTTGCGATGAATAGCGACGGAACGGTCGAGGCAATACTCGAAATGCAAGGCGTCCACTGGGCCACGCAATCCAAGACGGTGGAATCGGTTCTGGGGCGACGCAAGGGAGTCGTCGCAGTACAGGCGAACCCGGTGGCCCAGACCGCTACCGTGCGCTTCGATCCGACGCTGGCGACGCCAGCCGATCTCCAGCAATGGATCCGGGAGTGCGGTTACCACTGCGCTGGACTGTCCGTGCCAAACCATCTCTGCGACCCGTTGATCGTGCCCGCCGCTTCAAAAGATCGGTCCGGCCCCGGTGACACTGCTGAACCCGCAGTGGGTCACCACGACATGAACAACCACAACATGAGCAATGGCGACTCGCCCCACGCTGGTATGAGTCACGGTCCGATGGGGCACGGCGACAAATCGGTAGGCGCCGCACCGGCGATGTCCCCTCACGACGCGATGGGTCACGGCGGGCACGGTGGGATGTCGATGGACTCGATGGTGGCCGACATGAAACGTCGGTTCCTGGTTGCTGCGGTGTTTTCGGTGCCGATCCTGTTGTGGTCACCAATTGGCCGCGACGTCCTGAACTTCCATACGTCCGCTCCGTTCGGCCTCCGCGACGACGTGTGGTCACTGCTAATCAGCCTGCCCGTCGTGTTGTGGGCATCATCCATCTTCTTCGACGGTGCATTCCGTGCTCTACGGGCACGGACACTCGACATGATGGTCCTCGTTGCCGTAGCGATCAGTGCCGGTTGGGGGTACTCCGTTGTGGTGACACTCACCGGCGGCGGTGAGGTCTTCTACGAAGCGGCCAGCGTGCTCGCCGCCTTCGTGCTGCTCGGCCACTGGTTCGAGATGCGCGCCCGAGGAGGTGCGAACGAAGCGATACGGACACTGCTGAATCTCGCACCCCCCGTTGCGTTGGTGATTCGTGACGGTGAACCGGTTGAGGTACCCACCGCGGAAGTTGTCGTCGGCGACGTACTGCTGGTCCGCCCTGGTGCCAAGATCGCCGTCGACGGTGTCGTCGAAGAAGGAACAAGCGACGTCGACGAATCAATGGTCACCGGCGAAAGCCTCCCGGTACGCAAAGAGTCGGGCTCAGCCGTCATCGGTGCCACCATCAACACCGACGGCACACTCCACGTACGCGCCACCAAGATCGGCGCCGACACAGCTCTCGCCCAAATCGTCAAACTTGTTCAAGAAGCACAGAACTCCAAAGCACCCGGCCAACGACTCGCCGACCGGGCCGCTTACTGGCTGGTGTTCGTCGCACTCGCCGGTGGGCTCGGCACGTTCGCCGCATGGGCACTCTTCAGCGACCGCCCGCTCAGGGCTGCGCTGCTGTTCGCCATCACCGTGGTCGTCGTCACCTGCCCTGACGCACTCGGACTAGCGACCCCCACCGCAATCATGGTCGGCACCGGGCTTGGAGCACAACGCGGAGTCCTGTTCAAAACGGCGACTGCCCTGGAAGCCGCCGCGCACCTCGACGTTGTTGTCATGGACAAGACCGGCACGTTGACGATGGGAAAGCCCGAAGTGACCGATGTGCTCGTCGATGAAATGCCGCGCCTCGATGTGCTCGCGCTCGCTTCAGCACTCGAACGCCAGTCCGAACATCCTCTCGGCAAAGCCATCGTCGCCGCAGCCGACGCCGAACATGCTCCACGATTCACTATCACCGGCTTTGAGAACATCCGAGGCCAGGGTGCTATTGCGCAAGTCGACGGACGAAGCGTGGCGGTGGGCAGCGCACGCCTTCTCAACGGCCGCGGTATTCCCACCGACCATCTCGAGGACCGACGGGCCCAGCTCGCGGAAGCTGGGCGCACGGCAATACTTGTCGCCGTCGACAACGTCGCGGTCGCAGTTATCGGAATGGCCGACGCACCCCGACCCACATCAGCTGCCACCGTTCAGGGCCTGAAGGCAATGGGTGTTGAGGTTGTCATGCTCACCGGTGACAACAAAGCCACCGCGATGCGCATCGCTGCCAACATGGGCATCGACCAGGTCATCGCCGACGTACTTCCCGGAGACAAAGCAGCCAAAGTCGCGGAGCTCCAAGCGGCAGGCAAAAAGGTTGCCATGGTCGGCGACGGCGTGAACGACGCACCGGCCTTGGCCCAGGCCGACCTCGGGATCGCCATCGGTGCAGGTACCGACGTCGCAATCGAGACCGCCGACGTCGTCCTCATGCGATCCGACCCACTCGATATCGTCAGCGCGCTTACCATCGGTCGAGCGACCGTCAGGAAAATGCGCCAGAACCTCGCATGGGCCGTCGGTTACAACGCCATTGCCCTACCCATCGCCGCAGGCGTGTTCGTCCCCGCCTTCAACCTCATGCTCCGCCCCGAGATCGCCGCACTCTCAATGTCGGGCTCCAGCTTCCTCGTCGCTATCAACGCTCTACTCCTCAAACGATTGCGCCTCCCCGAACGCCCAACAGACTCGAAAACCAAGCAGCTGGACAGCGTGAAGGTTGAGACCCCGACGACAAGCGAGCCAGTACGCGCGGAATCGAAAACGTCTACCCCAGACCCAGTGGACACACGGAGATGACGAACGCTGAGCGCAGGTTCCTCGATCGATTCTCCACACGCGTGGTTCACCAAATGCACGTGGAAGAGTTCGGGCCCGAGGCAGTGATCGCTCCGTCGCGACGGTTCTCGCGTCGCGAGGTGTTGGCGGGCGGCGGCGCCCTTCTGCTGCTAGGCGGTGTCAGTCCCACTGCGTTCGCGGCGACAACCTCGACCGGATCGAAGCTGGTCGGCCCGACCGATCCCGCAGTCGAGACGCGCGATGCGAAACGTCGACGAACCGGTGCTGGGCTCGTGAAGGCGACCGTGACGGCGTCCGCGATCAAGACGGTCGTCGGTGGCCGCGAGGTATCGACATGGGCGTTCGGGGACCGACCTGGGAGCGGTGGAATCCGGGCCAAGGTCGGGGATCTGATCGAAGCGACATTCGTCAACAAGTTGCCGTCAGCAAACACGGTGCACTGGCACGGCATTGCGCTGCGCAACAACATGGACGGCGTGGCTGGGTTCACCCAGCCGTCCGTCAAACCAGGGCAGACGTTCACCTACCGCTTCACCGCTCCTGACGCTGGCACGCACTGGTTTCACCCGCATATGGGTCTCGAACTCGACAAGGGCCTTTACGCACCATTGATCATCGAGGACCCGCACGATCCCGTCGATGCCGACGTCGACGTCACGTTGATGCTCGATGACTGGCTCGACGGCTACGGCCGCACGCAGGAAGAGGTCCTCGCCGGGCTGAAGAAGGGAGGCGGGCATTCCGGGCACAACATGGACGGCAACTCCGGGATGGGCGCAATGATGGGCGCGTCGGGATCCGGTCTCAACGGTGACGTGACCTACCCGTTGCACGTGATTAACGGCCGCGGACCGGGCGAGCGTGACACCGTGCCGGCCAAACCTGGACAACGCGTCAGGTTGCGTCTCATCAACGCCGGGTCCGATACCGCCTACCGGTTCGCGGTCGCCGAGCACCGGCTCACCATCACTCACTCGGACGGGTTCCCGGTCAAACCGGTCGAGGTCGACACCCTCCTGTTGGGCATGGGCGAGCGCTACGACGTGATCGTCACTGCGAAGTCCGGCGCGTTCGCGATCGTGGCCGTACCAGAGGGCAAAACTGACCAAGCGGGCGAAGCGGTCCTACGAACGACCAAGGCGGCACCATCACCGAAGGTCGGATCACGCCCATCAGGTCTCACTGGTCAAGTGCTGAGCTACGGCGACTTGAAGCCCACCGACGCCGCACGGCTCCCCACCCGCAAACCCACTCGCACAGCCACCATCCGGTTGACGGCAAGCATGAACGGCTACCGGCATGGCATCAACGGGCGCTCCTTCCCCGACAGCGCACCGCTCGTCATCAGCCAGGGTGAGCGGCTGCGGCTGCGGATCATGAATGACACCATGATGTTCCACCCGATTCACCTCCACGGTCACACGTTCCAGGTTGTCGGCTCGTCGCGCAAAGACACAGTCAACGTCGCAGCGATGAGCGCAGTCGAGGTCGACATCGAGGCGGACAATCCCGGGCAGTGGATGCTCCATTGTCACAACACGTACCACCTCGAATCCGGCATGGCGACCGTCCTCTCCTATCGCCACTAACCAGCGACGGCATGGCCCTTTTGGATTGATCGAACGTTGGGTCCGAGCGTCAGCGCCCACCGGTCAGGGGAATTTTCCGTGGTTGAGATCGGCGCAACCTTCCAACGAAACCTGACGGTTCAGTCGACGAAGAAAAGATCTCTCCGTCAGCGAAAATGGGCTGTTAACCTCCGACGAGTTTGTTCATTTCGTCGATTTCAGCCATCTGTGCGGAGATGATTTTTCCGGCGAGTGTTTTGACGTCAGCGCTTTGACCGTCGGTCTGAACGGTTTTGCTCATGGTGATGGCACCATCATGATGCTTCACCATCATGGTGAGCCACATCTTGTCGAACTCCGGTCCCGAGGCTTTGGATAGTGCGGTCATGTCTGCAGCCGACATCATTCCTTCCATAGCTCCCATTTCCATACCTTCCATGTCCATACCATCCATGGATGCTCCCGGCACCATGGTTTCTCCCGGCTTCATGCCTGCCATGACGGGTTGGTTCCAGGCCGTTAACCACGAGTTCATCAATGCGATCTCTGGGCCTTGAGCTCCCTGGATTCGGGTTGCGAGATCGATAACCGCAGGTCCGGCTTTACGAGCCGGGTCAAGCGCCATGTCTGCCATTTCAACCGCTTGTTGATGGTGAGGGATCATCCCTTGAGCAAACGTAACGTCACCTTTATTGAACGCCGCATCGACAACTACCGGTGTTGTTTCAGGGGACTGTGCTGCGGCGACTGTACCGATCGTTTCCGTCGTGGTTGATTTCGTGCCCGACGACGAACCGCATGCGGTCAGGGCGATGGCAGCAACAGCTGGAAGTACGAAAATGACGGATCGTTGGAAACGCATGATTCTCCTAAGTTCGAACGAAGCCCGTTGCAGGGTTTGCAGCTATCACTTCGAGGATCTATCCAACACCGCGTTCGTTGAGCGACCAGTGGATCGAGATGAAGTTTCCGTGAAGCTTGGCGCAGCAAGAGGGAGTTGCATCGTGAACGTTGCGCCTCGCTGTCTTCCCGGTGATGCTGCGGTAAGTGTTCCACCGTGTTGAATGACTAGCGCTCTGGCGATCGCCAGTCCGATTCCGCTACCGCCCGGCGGTCGCTCGATGCCGTTCACTCGGTAGAACCGTTCGAACACGTGGGCAAGGTCATCGGGAGCGATTCCAATGCCAGTGTCATGTATCTCAAGTTTGACTGTACGCATACGGTTATCTGATTGGGCGGTGATCGTAACTGTCCCACCAGCAGGCGTATACGTCAGCGCATTGCCGAGAAGGTTCGTAATGACCTGCTCGATACGCGCCCTGTCACATGACACCACGGGTTCGCTTTCGAATTTCTGAACCAGACGAATTTCTTTCGAGTCGTACTGATTCTGGAGTCGCTGACACACGGAAGCGGCGATTACGGTAAGGCTCTCCGGTGTTTGAATGAGTTGCGGCTGTTCTTCCAATGAAGACAACAGCTGCAAGTCTCCAACGAGACGTTTCAGTTTCGCTACTTCGTCGCCGATAGCCGCAAAGACTTCTTCACTCGGTTGCGTGATGTTATCGAGCAGCCCCTCGGCGTAACCGTCGATCACGGTGAGCGGCGTGCGCAGTTCATGCATAACATCTCCAATAAGCCGTGTCCGGCGCTCCTCGGCTGCCTGGAGCGTGGCACCAAGATGATTAATATCCGTGGCGAGTTGCGCTAGTTCTGTACTTGAAGACACTGGTGAGCGTTGATCGAGTTGACCCGCAGCTAGGCGTCGTGTGGCCATTTGCAAATCGCGAATCGGGGCCAACAAACGCCGAGACGTAAGCGCACCTACTATTCCTCCAAGCAGCAAGCTCGCGGCAACCGCGATCGGGAGTGCCGCGTTCAGGGCAGAATTGGCTGCCATTCTTGGATCCATATCGCCTGCGGCGCGCACCATTTCGGGATGGCTAACCCTTTCCATCGCTGCCAAGTGATCAGCAAACACACCCGGTATGAAGACACGGATCACGGCGGTCAAACTCAACGCAGCAACAATCGCAACGAACGCAAACGATGCAAACAACCGAAAACGAAGCCCCTTAAAGATGCCCCGCATCGGGAGCACCGACGATTGGTTGAGCGACGGTGTTACATCAGCATTCATTGGTGCCCAACAAATTTGTAGCCAACTCCACGCACGGTTGCAATGAGCTTCGGATCGTTCGCGTCGTCCGCTAGTGTTTTTCGAAGATTTCGAATGTGCACGTCAACGATCCGCTCGTCACCATAGAAATCGATTCCCCACACACGTTCAAGCAATACCCTTCGAGTAAGAACACGGCCAGGCGAGCGGGCGAGCATCAACAACACCTCAAACTCGCGCGCAGTAAGTTCAACCATCTGGCCGTCAACGTGCACTACGTGGCCCTCGACGTCAATATCAATCGCGCCAAAACGAAGGTGCTCGTGCGCGGAATCAGTCACGGCGATAGTGGTTGATCCGCGCCGCAGAACGGCACGAATTCGCGCTGCTACTTCGCGAGGACTAAACGGCTTTGTGACGTAATCGTCAGCCCCAAGTCCGAGACCCAAAATCTTGTCGGCTTCATCACCACGAGCCGTCACCACAATCACCGTGGTGATATGCGTACTTCGAATCTCAGCGAGCACCTCAAGGCCCGTCATGCCAGGCATCGACAAGTCAAGCAGCACACTGTCAACGGGTGAACGGGCAAGATGTTCCAAAGCCGACTTCCCATCAGCCACACCAACTACCTCGAATCCATCAACGCGCAGATAATCACACAACATCTGCCGGATCGATGCCTCGTCATCCACCACCAAAACCGTTGTCGTCATGTACTTATGCTCCCACGACGCTGGCTCTGGTTTGGCACATCGTGTGGGACATGCAATCAGTATCGCCACCGTGAGTTGAGACGTCGAGCAAACAGCGTGAAGTTTCCGTGAGGCCTGTCACCTCAGCTTCATAGAAACTTCACATGCTTTGGCCAGGAACTCCACCTTCATGCGGTTTACTGTTTATCAGCTCCAACAAGAGCCCCCCTCAAACGACTCGTTTCCGGCAGGGACGCAGCACCTTGCGCAATGCCAGGTCCAACGCTTTCGACTGTTACGAAGCGCGTCGCTACCACCCCCGGAGAAGTCTATGAAGTCATTTTTGTCCCGTTTCCCACTGTCTTGGGCGTGTTACCTCGCCTACTTCATCGGGGTCAGCTTTCAGTCCGGTGGCATCGTCCACTACTCGCTCGACCCTGGCCGTTACGGCAAACTCATCGCAATCGGTGCGGTGATCTTCGTCATTGGCGCAATCTCAAGCGATCTCATCAGCAAAGAATCCCGACTCCGCGACAGTGGCCCAAGCGGATTCATCACCTTCATTGCCTCGTCGCTCGTGCTCAGTATCGGCGTTGGCATGATTGGCGGATCCGTCCAACACTTTAACGACATTCCCGGCCGAGCACCCCTCTACGTAGGACTCGGCATCGTGCTCTCAGCACTTGGTTACCACGGCCGATTCCAACCCCATCACAC
>JANLQX010000162.1:0-2736 GCA_031368095.1 Actinomycetes bacterium
GACGCCGCCATCGCCGCCAAGTAGGTCGATGTGAGGCACTGTCCTTGCGGCCGGCGACAGACGCGGGTCGGACTCAGCCGCAAGGACTTCCGCCATCTGGAGTGGAGGTGAGAGCGCCCGTCATCGATGCGGACAAGCGTCGCCCGCCGCTGCTGGGGCGTCTCCGCCGAGTCAACCCGGCGCCGTTTTTGCTCCTTCCGAGCTTCTTGATCGTCTCGCTGTTCGTCTATGTGTTCGTCGGGTACACCGTCGGGGTCTCACTGGCCAAGAACTGGCGCCCGGCGAAGCCCGACTTTTCGTTCAACAGCCCACCGTTCAAGAGCTACGAACGACTCGCCCACGTGCCTCGGTTCCAGGCCGATATCCGGAACACGATCGTCTTCACCGTGCTCTTTCTGCTTTTCTCGGTGACGGCCGGACTCATTCTTGCCCTCCTCGTACACCGAGTACTACGTGCACGTGGTTTCTTCCGGAGCCTCTTCCTGCTGCCCTACGCGCTGTCGTTCATCGTGACCGGGGTGGTGTGGCGTTGGCTGTTCAACCCGGTGTCCGGTCTGAACCTGCTCCTTCGAACCAGTCGGGTGGCGACGGCCTACAAAGGCGTCACCGGGCTGGAGCTGAAGCCCGATTGGGTATCGAGTCCAACGGTCCTCGGTGACATCAGCGGATTGCTCGAACGGATTGTTCCTGGAGGCAAATTCATCCAGGTGAAAATGGGTATTCCCCTCGCACTCGTCGCTGTCGTTCTTGCTGCGTCATGGCAGCTGATGGGATTTGCCATGGCGATGTTCCTCGCCGGACTTGCCTCTATTCCCGCAGAGCTTCACGAGGCTGCGTCGCTCGATGGAGCAAGCGGTTCGCGCTACTACCGGTCCATTGCGCTTCCGCTGCTGAAACCAATGGCCGTTACCGCGATCGTTCTCCTCACCCATGTCGCTATCAAAATGTTCGATCTCGTCTATTCGATGTCCGGGAGCGGCGTGGGCTTCGCCACCGATATGCCGGGCGTCTTCGTCTACGAAACGATGTACAAGTCCCTGCAACCGGATGTGGGATCAGCCGCGGCGATCGTGATGTTCGTCCTCGTTTGCATCGTGGTGGTTCCCTACCTCGTGCGTCGATCAAGGGAGTATGGCCATGACTGACACATCCACTCACAGGAAGCGATCCCCGAAGTTCGGCTGGCAGTTCTTCGCGCTCTCCGTCGCCGCGCTCGTGTTCGTGATCCCTTTCTACGTCATGGTCTCGGCGGCGTTCAAGACGCCCGTGGCCGCCGACGTGTCCCGGATGTGGCGCCTCCCGCGTCCCCTGTCGTTCGACGGGCTCTCCGAGGCGTGGAAGCGTCTCGGCCCGAACTTCTTCAACAGCGTCAAGCTGGTGGTCCCGGCGACGCTGATCTCCTCGATGATCGGGGCATTCAACGGGTTCTTGCTGTCGAAATACCGCTTTCGATTCAGCACCACGATGTTCACCATGATGCTCTTGGGAATGTTCCTGCCGTATCAGGTCGTCCTGATTCCTTTGATCAAGTTCCTGTCGACGATCCACCTCTACGGAAAGCTCCCCGGCCTCGTGCTCGTGCATGTTGTCTATGGCCTTCCGATCACGACCTTGATGTTCCGGAACTTCTACGTCTCGATTCCCAAGGAACTCATCGAGGCCGCTTCGGTCGACGGCGCAGGAATCTTCCGGACGTTTCGCTCGGTCGTCCTTCCCGTCTCGCTCCCCGGGTTCGTTGTGGCCGGAATCTTCCAATTCACGAACATCTGGAACGACTTTCTCTTCGGCGTCGTCGTGATCACCGATCCCCGGAAGCAACCGGTGACCGTGGCGCTGAACAATCTCTCCGGCAACCAAAGCGTCAATTGGAACGTCGTGATGGCCGGTGCGTTGATCGCCGCGATTCCAACTGCTCTTGCCTACATCGGGTTCGGCCGCTATTACGTCGAGGGCCTCACCGCAGGCTCGGTCAAATGACGACGACGGCCGCGCCCGAGTCGCCCTTCGACGATGAGGACCATCATGGATACTGAACCGAACCTGCCCTTTTGGGACGAGACGCCCACCAGCGTGACGGAGGCAACCAGGGCGATCAAGCAAGCACTACACGCCGAGATGTCTCATCACGGCCGGACGATCGAGGCCGTCGTCGCCGAGGCCGAGGAGTACCTGCTCGGTGAGATCGCCGACATCGAAGCGACGCGTCGATCGGGCAACGAGGTCTGGCCGATCGTTCCGTTCGCCGACATCGCATCGGGAGAACTGACGGCACAGCAACGCGCGCACATCAGACGACGTGGATGCGTGGTCGTGCGCGGAACATTCGACCGGGCGACCGCCGAGGAATGGGACCGCGAAATCGTCGACTATGTCGACACGAACCACTTCTTCGAGAACTATCGAGGTCCGGGCGACGACTTCTTCGAGACCGTCGAGTCCAAACCGGAGATCTACCCAATCTATTGGTCACGGGCGCAGATGCAAGCGCGCCAAGATCCGCGCATGGCGAGGACACGTTCGATACTGAACCGGTGTTGGACCTATGAGTCAGGTGGTCACCAGTGGTTCGATCCCGACCGTGATCTCCTCTATCCGGACCGCATCCGGCGACGGCCGCCGGGGACGACATCGGCAGGTCTCGGCCCGCACCTTGACCCGGGGACGATCGATCTCTGGATGAGCAAGAACTATCAGATTGCCTTCCGGTCGCTCTTTCGTGGCGACTTCGCGTCGTAT
>JANLQX010000185.1:0-2774 GCA_031368095.1 Actinomycetes bacterium
GTCCGGCGGCGAGCCGCGCTTGGCGTACAAGATACAGCATCGAAGCCTTTTCGGTCTAGACGTCCGATCAATTCGATCCCAGTAAACATCATGCAATCATCACGGTCCGAGTGATCTGTCCATTGTTCTCCCAATAGGTTCGTTTTGAGGCGAGGAATGCATCAGTCGGCGCCGGCTGCGAATTTCCGTTTACATCGAATGCACGCGAAGTAACGGTATGCTTCCCCGGCGCTGCGCTCCCCCAGTTGTAGGTCCAGAACGACCACTTGTACGGGCTTCGGACGGTGCGTCGCTCACCGAGGTTGGTGAGGGATGCAGGCTTCCATGGACCGTCGTCGATGCGGACCTCGACCCGCCCGATGGCCGCACCCCACGCAGCACCGACCACCTTGTGGTCGGTTCCCGACCTTGTCACCTTGACGGGCGCCGACTTGAGTCGTGTGTGGCCGACCGTGGCAAACGTCCACGTCGTCTTCCCCGCACGCTGCTCCTCGCGGATAGTCACATAGTCGCGGGCCATGAACCGTCCGGCGTAGCGATGATCGATGACTTCGATGTGCGAGAGCCACTTGACGTTGGCGACGCCGTACCAACCGGGCGCAATGAGGCGCACGGGCGCTCCGTGCTCGTCGGGCAACGGCGCACCGTTCATCTCGAAGCACAGCAGGTTGTCGGGTCCCATGGCGTCCTCGATCGACATGCTGCGGGCGAACTGCTCGGTGATCTCCACCTCCGTGCCGGGCGCCGTGCTCCATCCCCCGCCGACTTTCACCTTGCCTGAGTCGGCTCCCCAGAACACCACCTCGACGGCGTTCGCAGCCATTCCCGCCCTTCGCAGCAGTCCGGCCACCGGTGTGCCGGCCCAGCGCGCGTTGCCGACGGCCCCGGTCAGGAACGGGAGCCCGGTGTTGCCCGAGCACTCCAGCGTGAACTCAACCTCGCGCCGGGTGCGGGACCGCAGGTCGGCGAGCGTCAGGGTCTGGGGCGTCTTCACGAGCCCGTCGATGGGCAGCCGCCAAGACGTCGCGTCCATGGCCGGTTGGGTGTAGTGCTTGACCGTGAAGAACTGGTTCGGCGGCGTGATGCGGGTGGTGATCTGCTCCCAGATCAGCGGATGGCCGACGATGTCGGGCACCGGGTTCGCGGCCGGTTGGTCCTGCCACGGCAGCACCGTGTCCGCCGCCGTATCAGCGTCGGGGAACACTACCCCCGGGCCGGACATACGCGTCAGGGCCAGTCCGGCGAGCGCAACGCCACCCCCTTTCAGCACGCTGCGACGGCTGAGCTCGGATTGATCCATCGTGCCTTCTCCTCTGGCTCGCTGTTCGACGGAGTGATCGTGGCGGTGGGGGATCACCGAACGATCACGTTTCGATCACAGATCAGCCGCACGAAAGCGCGTTCAGACGGCCCCGGGCGCGACAAATATCTTACTGATGGTAAATACTACGGCGTCGAAACCCGAAGTGCGCATGCCACGCCGGCGCAGAAACCATCCGAGAGGAGAGCGATGCCGGGCACAATGAAACGGTTGACCGATCGAGCCCGGGTCGACCTGGTCGAACAGCCGGTCGACAGCATGTGGTCGGCGTGATGAAGCCGGTCGTCCATGCGCGCATCGGTAAGGACCCGAAAAACCCGAGGACGAAGTGCGCGCGCTCGTCGGCCATCGGTGCCCCGGCGGCCACTACCGCATCGCGCACTGGGAGAACTGGTTGCTCACCGACTGCACCGGCCGGTCGCCGATGCCGGACGACCTGACCCATCCGGTCGTGCTGTTCCGCGCCCCGATCCTCGGCACCGGCACAGCTCGCCGAGTTGTCCCGGCTTGGTCGAGCCAGTGGTGCTGGTTCAGTCGGGCTGGAGAGCTACGACTGGGAGTACTTCTGGCCGCTGCACGAAGACGTCGACTATCGAGTCGATGGCGGCATCGTCGAGGCCGAGCGAACGACCAGCGAAACCGGGGCCATCGTGGACCGCGTGGCGTTCCAGATCGGGCTGCATCACGGCGAGATGCTCGTGGTACGCGTGACGAACCGGTGGAAGTTCCGGAGGGGAGTGCAATGACGGTTCAGATCGGCGATGTCATCCCGAGCTGGTCGATGGACAGCGTCGATCCGGCCCGCATCAAGACGATGGCGGCGATCCTGCGCGATCCGTATCCGGTGCCTTGGGATCGTTCCGCAAATTGGGCGATGGGTCTCGGCGGACGCGTGATAAACCAAGCCCGCTCAACCTCAGCTATGTGGTGAACATGCTGTTGGCGTGGGCCGGCTCTGCGTGCATCAGACGCCTCACGGTGTCATTTGTACGAGCCGTATTGGATGGCGACCGAGTCGTTGCCTGCGGGCGGGTTGTCGCTCTTGATGACCACGACGGCGAATTGCGAGCGCGTTGCGACGTGTGGCTCGAGCGCGATGGGGAGCACGTCCTCGACGGGACTGCGGGTCGTAGGCTGGTGGAAAACGCGACAAATTGATCAATATTGATCATTCAATAGGCAGTTCGATCCAGTACCATAAGAGGTGTCTCATAGTTGATATTCAACGTTGCTACTAGCAGAGGGAGCCTCAAATGGGAGAGAATCGAGTTGTGGCTGGTGCGCTCAGTCATGAAGAGATCGTCAAGTCATTCCTTGGATCCAAGGCCGTCGACTTCGCCGCACTTGGCAAGTTCGTATCGGAGTACGGCGAGTCGATCGTGTCGTCCGGCCGAGGCGACTACGGCGTCCGCTTCGGCCACTACAACATCCTGGCCTGCTTCAACATCGGGCC
>JANLQX010000332.1:0-19674 GCA_031368095.1 Actinomycetes bacterium
GCACGCCTGCTCATCGAGACGACCACCCTGACCTCCTCAGACATTGCCTTTGCGGCCGGCTTTTCCAGCATCCGTCAGTTCCATGACACGGTTCGAGAAGTGTTCGCGGCATCGCCGACCGAACTTCGGGGCGGGCTGTCCCGGAGGTCACGCCTCGCCGCCTCGGGTTCTGGGGCTGCAGGTGCGGCACCGGTCACCATCCGGCTGCGGGCTCGTTCGCCGTTCGATGCCGACGGGCTCCTTGACTTCCTCGGCGTGCGCGCCGTGGCCGGCGTGGAAGTAGTCGACCGTCCGAACAGATTCTATGCGCGCACACTTTCGCTTCCTGGAGGACCGAGCTCGGTGGTTGTCACCCTTGGTGACGATCTGATCACAGCGACGTTTCGTCTCGCCGATCTTGGCGACCTCGCAGTCGGTGCGTCCCGCCTTCGCCGAGCGTTCGACCTTGATAGCGACACGACCACCATCGACGATCATCTGTGCACAGATGAAGTTCTTGCACCTCTCGTTCGCTCGACTCCGGGTCGACGAGTTCCCGGCACCGTTGACGCCCACGAGATTGCGGTTCGCGCCGTACTGGGTCAGCAGGTCTCGGTGGCCGGGGCGCGCGGAACCGCGGCGCGCCTCGTCCAGTCCCACGGTGAGGTTTTCGACTCGGGCGTCGACGGGTTGACGCATCTGTTCCCCTCGGCCACATCACTCGGCGGGTCGCACCCGGAAAGCATTCCAATTCCCACGTCGCGAGGCAGGGCGCTCGTGGGCATGTGTGCGGCGCTGGCCGATGGATCAGTGGATCTCGGCATAGGTGCTGATCGTGGGCGTGCCCGGGAGCAGCTCCTAGCCCTTCATGGCATCGGTCCATGGACGGCGGACTACGTACTCATTCGGGCGCTGCGTGACCCGGACTGCTTTCTGCCAACCGATCTCGGCGTAAAACACGCAGCCGACCGAATTGGCCTTCCCTCGGCCCCCGCCGAGCTCCTTGCCCGTTCCGAGCGCTGGCGCCCCTGGCGATCAGCAGCCCTCTTCCATCTCTGGAGTGTCCTGTCATGAATGAAACCCTGTACGTTGACCGCTGTCCGTCACCCGTAGGTGAACTTACGATCGTTGTTTCGGAGCGCGGTCTGCGGGCGTTGCTGTGGGAATCGGAACGAGTCGGACGGGTTCGATTCGAAGCCACGATCGTCGAGGAGCCCACCGCGCTCAGTCGACAAGTCGCCCGTCAACTCGGCGAATACTTCGAAGGAACCCGCACGAGCTTCGACCTGGCGCTCGATCCGTCCGGCACGGAGTTCCAGAAACGGGCATGGGCGGCACTCCGCGACATCCCCTACGGCGAGACGGTGTCCTACGGCGAACAGGCCCGCCGGCTCGGCGATGTGGGCCTTGCCCGAGCAGTCGGGGCGGCGAACGGACGCAATCCGATCAGCATCATCGTGCCGTGCCACCGCGTCATCGGATCGACGGGCTCGTTGACCGGTTTCGCCGCCGGCCTCGACGCCAAACGGTACCTGCTGGGTCTCGAGAAGGGGGTCGCTCATTGCGACCCGCAGGTCCCGCTGTTCCTCGCTCCGTGATGCACCGACATTGACGAATCTGTTCGTAACCGTGATCGTCGGCAGCCGCAGCGAGACTGGAGGTGACGCACGGACGGCCTCGCGTTTCACGGTTCACGCGAGCGCAGAATCGACGATGGGCCGACGTAGCGGAAGCGGCTGGACGGTGTGGCGGGACTGGTGCCGGCGAGGGTGCTGACCCGAACGTTCGCCCGGTCGCGCCCGCGTGGACTTCGCACCTGACACTTCGCGGGCGAGGGGCACGTGACCTGGGTGGCAGGGTTGGATCCAAAACGCACGCTCGTGACGTTCATCAGGTTGGTGCCCCTGATCGTTACCTGGGTGCCGCCGTCGATGGATCCGGTGGCGGGACTGATCGCCGTCACGGTTGGCGCACCCGGAATCGTTGTCGTTGTCGTTGTCGTTGTCGTCGTCGTTGTCGGGATGGCGGCCGGGGTCGCACTCGGGATCGTGGTCGCGGTCGTACCCGGGAGAGGAGTCGCACCCGGAATCGTGATCGGGATGGTGGTCGGGATCGCGATGGTGGTCGGGACAGCTGTCGGGGGCGGGGTCTCAATCGTGGTTGGAGGCGGCGGAGGGCCGCCTGGCGGAGCGGCGAGGCCGCTACCGGCCAGAGTGATTACCGTTGGATTCCCAACCTCATCGGTCAGTGTCAGCGTGCCGAGCACGGCGAGCACGGTGGTGGGGCGAAAGGACACGTCGATCGTGCAGCGGGCATTCAGGGCCACTGCCACGGTGGTCGGCCAGCAGGTGCCGCCAGTCAAGCGGAACTGTGGGTTGGACGGAACCGCGCTAGTGGCTTTCCACGGTGCGGCACTGGTGTTCTCGACGGTCACCGTCTTCGTCGTCAGGGTACCGACATTATGTGCACCGAAATCCACCGACGAGGATGGGAGCACGAGGACCGCTCGGGGTCGTGCCGGGCCGACCAGTTGGGTGAGGTAGGTGCTCTTCCACGGAGCATTCGTTGTATCGCCGGAGTACGAGGCCCACACTTGGGTGAGTCCGACCGGCAATACGACCTTCCAAAAGATCCCGCCCGGATGGGGGCCGGTCTGAAACCAGGTGGCCAGATCCCAGTATGCCTGGGGGAGTTCCATGCCGGTGGCCGGATCCACCGTGCCGAAGGTGACCGTTCCGCCGCCCCCGGTGTAGACCGCGGGGCCGTTGAACTGAAAGTTCACGTTGAAGGTTATTGGTTCACCGAGCCATGACGGGTTGGCCGACGAACGCAGCATGCCCGTCGTTGGGAACGTGGCCTGGGTCGAGGTCCACGTGATGACGACCTGACCGTCGCCGTAGCCGGTAGCGGGGGCAATTGCTGCGTTCGAGGCGATGCTGAAGCTGTGGCCGCCAGCCCCGCCGCCGCCGGCGCCGCCGATCAAGAGCTCCAGGCCCGCCCTTCCGCCAGCTCCGCCGCCGGTGCCGTTGGGCTGGTAGCCGCCTCCGCCGCCTCCGCCGCCACCGGCGTTGACGTCTCCCACCACGCTCTGACCGTGTCCGCCGGATTGTTTGCCCGATGAGCCGGCACCCCCCACCCCGGCGGTCGTGCCGTCGTGCCCGGCGTAGCCGCGCCCGTCCACCCCATCGCCTCCATCTCCACCAATTGCCGAGGGATTTTCGGCGGCACCGGAGGCCGCGCCGCCGCCACCACCGCCACCAGCGGCAGCGATGACCGACGCGTCGGAGCGGTAGATATAGGTAGCGCCCCCACCGTTGCCTACTCCGTCATCTAACCGGATGTAGCTGGAGTCCTGCCCGGCGAACCCACCCCCGGCACCGCCACTGCCTGGCTTGGCGCTCGTTCCTGCGTTGCCCAGCACGATCTGGAGGTCCTGGCCGGCCATGACCGGTAGATCCATGTCGACCATACCGCCGTGACCTCCGGTACCGCCCTTGCGACAGAAGCCCAACGTGGTGCATGTCGTTCTTCCCGCAGCCCCGTTCCCGCCGACCGCCCGGATATGGATGGCTGAAGCATCGGCCGGCGCGATGAAGTGCAGCGTCTTGCCAAGCTCGGTGAACGTCTCGCTGTTCGTCTCTCCGACATAGGCGCTGGCCGGCGTGGTCTTCAGCGCCGGAAGGCCTAGGCCGGCAAGCAGGCAGGCGACGCCGGCGAGGGCTAGATGTTTCGATGATCGGATGCGGCGCATGGATTCCTCCGTGGGGTGTTTCGGATACGTCCCAGCGTGCGCCGTTCCTGAAGCGATCCACCACTCACGCCGCCCTCACGCCGCCCTCACGTTGTCGCTTCATTCGGTGAGTGGCGGTTGGGCCAGATCTGTGGTCGGCTGACCGGGTGAGCAGGGCGGAAAGCGTCGAGGCGTTCGGGACCATCCTTCGTCGTCAACGAATCGCCGCGGCGCTCACCCAGGAACAACTGGCCGAGCGGGCCCGCATCAGCGCCACCGGCATTGCTGCGCTCGAAGCGGGTCGACGCAAAGGTCCGCGTGCGACCACGGTGGCTCTCCTGATCGACGCCCTGCGCCTCGACGGAGACGCAAAAGCTCGGCTCATTTTGGCGGCTGCGGCGGAACGGAGCCGAACGACCACGAACGACGACCCAGCGGGGGCTGTTCGTGACGAGCCCGTGCCGGTAACCGACCGGCAGCACGCCGTGGTCGCCACCGAAGCCTCCTTCGTCGGACGGGCGAGGGAGTCGGCAATGCTCCGCAACGCGGGACAGTCCGGCGGTCGAGTTGTCGTGGTGACGGGCGAGGCAGGGGTTGGCAAGACCCGACTTGTTCAAGAATTTCTTGATGAACAGAGACCTGCTGTGCGAGTGCTGTGGGGCCAATGCACCTCCCATCGCCTCGGCTCGTACGAGCCGTTTGTTACACCGGTTCGAGACGCCGTCGCGGCCACACCAAGCGCAACCGGGCAGGTCGGCCAACTCGCCCGATTGGTTCCCGAACTCGCGGGCGGCCAAACGTGGAACGCGCAGGCGACAACCGCCGACCACGACGTCGAACGTCGACTGCTGTTTGACGCCGCCGCCACCCTGTTCCAAGGACTCGGGCCAGCCGTCTTGGTGCTCGACGACCTTCAGTGGGCCGATGTCGGTTCCCTTTCACTCATGGCGTTCCTGGCCACCCATCCCGGGTTGCATCAGCTCTTGATCGTGGCGACACTGCGCACCACCGACCTCAGCGCAGCCACCGCCGGAGCCCTCGCCGATCTGCGCCGTCGAACAAACGTTGTCCGCATCGCCCTCCAAGGGCTGACGCCAGAGTGGGTCAGTGCACTGGTGCGCCGGGTCGCCGGCCAACGGACCTCGACTCGATTACTCGAAGCGGTTGCCGGTGCCGCCGGCGGCAATCCCCTGTTCGTGTTGGAGCTCACTGAGCACCTTGTGGCCCGTGGTTTTGATTCCGAGCAGCGTGACGACACGGCGTTTACCGGGATCGTCCCGGTGCCCCTGGGCATTGCCGAAACGCTGATCGAACGCCTCACTTTGCTCAGTCCAGATGCGCAGCATCTGGTTCGCACCGGCGCCGTCCTCGGCCGCTCGTTCGATCCGGATGCGGCCGCGGCGCTGGGCGGTCTCTCGGCTGACCGGGTACTGGCCGCCACTGAAGACGCTCTGCTTTCTGGGCTCCTCGACGAAGTTTCCGCCCGCCAATTGACCTTCACCCATGGGCTCGTCCAGTCCGCAATATATGACTCCCTGAGTGCTCGGCGCCGTCTCGATCTTCACCGGCAGGCGGCGACCATGATCGAACGCCAACCGAATCCGCTGACCGACGCGTCGACATTCGACATCGCTCGCCACTGGGCGGCGGTTGCCGCCGCCGACCCTGCTGCTGCTGGCGCCGCCGCGACCTGGGCCCACCGAGCTGGAGATGCGGCAACGGCAGCAGCCGACATCGACGAAGCCATCAGCCAATACGAAAGAGCAGAACGCCTCTGGGTCGAGCCCACCAGGGAGCATGCGGAAACATTGCTCAGTCTCGGATCCGTGCTGTACGCGTGCAGCCGCAGCGACGAGGGCGACCAGCGATTCCGGGCCGCCCTGGGGCTCGCTGAGGCAATCGGCGATCAGCGACTGTTCGCCCGCGCCGCTATCGGCTTGGCCGCGGCGGTGCGTTACGGCGTCGCCGAGCCCGACCGAGTTGCGTTGCTTGAGCAGGCCCTCGCGGGCCTCGGTCCCGACGATGACGTACTGCAGGCGATGACGGCAGCCATGCTCAAACGGCAACTGGGCTTTGACCCCTCCGAGGCCGCCTACCAGCGTCGCCAACAGGCGGCCGCCATGGTGTTGGAGGCTGTGTCCAAACCCGTACTGAGCCATGAGTTGCTCCTCACCCTCGGCACTGCACGGGATGCGATAACCGTCGACGATCCCCGGATACTGGACCGACTGAGCCGGGCAACGGTGGCGGTTGGTGTTGCCGAACGACGCCTCCACGTCGCCGCGCATGGTTGGTATGGCCGAGCTTGGGCGGCCCTTGAACTGGCCGACGGACCCGGATGGCACGAATCCGTTGAAGAATTTGCCACAGTCGCACAGGAGTTGGACCTACCGTTCGAGCACGCCTTGGCCCACACGATGCGCGCCACGACAGCGCTTATCGAAGGTCGTTACTCGGACGCGGAGGCCTTCGCGGCCCGAGCGCACGCCATCGGAAATGGCGCCGACCCGAACGCGGACACGATCTTGCTGACGAATACCGTCATCGCCGGTGTCGACCTTGGGCGAGGCCCAGCCATGGTCGAACTGATGAGTGCGAACCGCGCCCAACTCGACGCAGTGCCGACCTTTGTTGCCGGACTGACCGGCACCGCAGCGTTCAGTGGCGAAACTGAACTGGCCCGAGGCCTACTGGACGAACATTTGAAAGCAGGGCTCAGCTTGGTTCGCCGCGATCTGGAGTGGCTACCGGTGATGGGGTTTCTCGCCTCCGCCGCCGCCCGGATCGACGCCGTTGGTGCCGCCCACGCGCTGTACGAGTTGCTGGTCGAACATCCGGCACTGGCGATTCGGGTCGGACCAATTGCTGGGTGGTGGGGGCCGAGCGACCATCACCTCGGCGGGTTGTGCCGAGTGTTGGGTCGACTCGACGAAGCCGAACGGCGCATGCGTCGCTCGCTACGCACGAGCGCCTTGATGGGTTCTTCTCCGTGGCAGGTCCGCTCGCAGATCGAACTGGCCCGCCTCCTCGATCGGCAACATGAGGCGACAGGACGAGCCATTGGAGCGGAAGCAGCAGAGCTTCGTTCAGCCGCCGCTGCGACAGCCGAACGTCTTTCGGCACCCGGACTGCTAATCGGCGAATGACGGTCGGCGAAGTTTTTGGTCAGGGCGCGGCGTGTTCGGAGCGGGCGGCGTCGGTGACCCACTTCCAATGCATCCGGCCGTGGTCGGCGTTGGCCGCCAGGACTCCACCGATCGTGCCGTCGGCCCATGGTGCTCCGGGAAGCGTTTCGGCGAGTTGGGCGTCGGTGAGATCGGCGATAAGCGCCAGGGTCACGGCCCGCGAGGCCTGACCTAGGGCCACGACCTCCTCGAAGGATTTTCCGGCGTGCTTGTGCTGCCACTGCTCAGTCATCGCATGCACCGACGCCATGATGTCGGGACGGGTACGCGGGTTGCCGTCGGCGTCGGTGGTCAGGCCGACGGGGTTGTCGGAACCACCCACATGGCGCCGGACCATCGCCGCGAAGTTGTGTTCGATGAGCGAGAGGTGGGCCAGATGGTCAAGGGCTGACCACAGGTTCGACGCATCGTGTTCACTCGGGGTGAGGCCGACCGTGAGTTCCTCCGGGCTCATCGCTTCGTAGGCGGCCAGGAGCCACGTCCGGTCCGTGGCGAGCTTGTTCTCGATCTCGATTCGTCGCATCCGCCAGGTCTATCCCACCACCGTCTCGCCGCGCCTTTCGCCTACCTTGGTCGCCCGTGAGGCGTGGTCGGAGCGGGTTCATGCTGCTCGTGATCGTCACTGGTGTCCTCGGCGCACTGTGGCTGGTCATCGATGGCCGAGCAAGAATCTCCGCGGTGGCGTCGTTCGCCTGGCGGGGCGAACGCTTGCCGCCGGTCGGGTTCCTCGGCGCCGCATTCGTCCTCGTGGCGATGGTCCTCAGCCAGCGAAGCGCGATCCCAGGTCCTGCACGACTCGACGGAATTCCGTCACCGTTTCGGCGATGATTTGGGCGACGGGGAGCACCGCATCGATCCGACCGGCTACCTGTCCGGTCAACGCAATCGACGCTTCCATGTCGCCTCCGAAATAGAGATCGAGGGCGCGCCCCATGATCGACAGGTTGACCTGATCCTGGTGTTCGAGTTCTTCGGAGAGCTTGGTCCGGAGCGCCCGAAGGCCGGGCTTGCCGTGCCGATTCAGGAACACGGTGTCGGTTTCGGCCGCATTCACGATTGCGTCTTTCCAATTCATGTGGACGGGAGACTCGGCGGCCGAGACCATCCGCGTGCCCATCTGCACACCCTCGGCCCCGAGAGCAAACGCCGCCGCCATCGAGGCGCCGTCGGTGATGCCTCCTGCCGCGATAATAGGTACACCTACTTTTGAGGCGACGAGCGGAAGAAGAACCATGGTGGCCACGTCGCGCGGATTCTTGAATCCTCCGCCTTCTCCTCCTTCGACCACCAACCCGTCGACTCCGGCCGCCACTGCTTTCAAGGCGCCCGCCAAGGTCGGAACGACGTGGAAGACGGTCAGTCCTGCAGCCTTGAGTTGTTCGG
This sequence comes from Actinomycetes bacterium, assembly GCA_031368095.1. Taxonomy (GTDB): domain Bacteria; phylum Actinomycetota; class Acidimicrobiia; order Acidimicrobiales; family JANYDT01; genus JANLQX01. The sequence goes on from JANLQX010000332.1 coordinate 8,278, forward strand.
TGTACTTCGTTGGATCGCCGGCACTCGTCGTCACAAACTTCACACCCTGATCAATGACGAACTGGACGATGCCGGGATCTCGCACGAACGCCTGGGCGATGTTGACGCCGAAGGGTTGATCGGTGAGATCGGCCATCTTGGCGATCTCGGCCCGCACGTTGTCGAGCTCACCTGACGACGTCTCGATAATCCCCAGTCCGCCGGCATTCGACACGGCACTCGCCAACGGGGCGCGAGCGATCCAGCCCATCGGCGCCTGGACGATGGGGTAGCGCGTTCGGAGAAGGTCGGTCACGCGAGTCGAAATGCTGTCGGTCATGAGCAGCAGCCTCCCCGACGAGCCGTCCCGATGCCAAGTGTGTATAAACGAGCAGGTCTCAACGATCTCTTACTTGACGTTGCGTCTGGCCTTACCTTCGACCGTCAGAGTGACTGGCGTTGGTGAATCCACCGGCGATGGGCAAACGCTCATCTTCCCCGCACGAAGGAACACGTCTCCTCTATGAATACACGTCGCAACCGCATCGGCGCCGCCGGCCTCGGTGCTGCTCTCTCGCTCGGCCTAGCTCTCCCGGCCCTCGCCCAGACCTCCACCACCACGGCCACCACGGCCACCACCAAGACCCGGCCGACCCAAGCTGAACACCAAGCGGCCGAAGCGGCGCGTCTCAGCGCTTTTGCCGGCCGACTCGGCATCACCGTGGCCAAGATCACCCAGGCCAACAAGGATCAGGCCAATGCCGACGTGGACAAGGCGCTCGCCGCCGGAACCATCAACGCCGCCCAAGCCGCCGCCTACAAGACGCTCATCGACAACGACACCGACGGCCGTGGCGGGTTCCATGTTCCGCGAGGCATGAGCGCCTCGGCCACCGAGCCGACGCAGGCCGAACGAGATGCGCAGCGCCTCGCCCGCCTCACCGAGTATGTCGGGCGTCTCGGCGTCAGCGTCGACGTGTATACCAAGGCGTCCAAGGATCAGGCCAAGGCCGATGTCGACGCCGCCGTGACCGCCGGTCGTATCACTGCCGCGCAGGCGACCGAGGTGAAGGCTCGCATTGATGCCTCGACTTCGGTCGACGGTCACGGCTTCGGAGGCTTCGGGTTCGGCGGACGCGGTGGCTTTGGTGGACGCGGTGGACACGGCGGCCATGGTGGCGGACGCGGGTTGCATGACGACGGCGCGGTCAAGCCAACGACGGCGGCGTGATCAGCGCGTTTTCGTAGGTAGCACCTGAACTTCCCCCCGAGCCGCCCGCGGCGCCGACGCTTCCCCCAGTCGTCGGCCACGCGTGCGGCTTCGCGCGTCCGACGCGCCAAGATGGACCCCGATGACGACCGCCCCATCTCGGCCCGTGACGAGGGCCGAGGCCATGCGGCGCCCGAACGTTCGGCGCTATCTTGTCGGCCAGGCGACATCGTTCATCGGGACCTTCGCCCAGGGGTTTGCCCAGGTGCTCCTCGTCCTCGATCTGACCGACGACAAGCGCGCCGTTCCGTTGGTGATTGGATTGCAGACGCTTCCGCTGCTCTTTTTCGGTTCTTGGGCCGGCGGCCTTGCTGATCGACTCGACAATCGCAAGGTCCTGCTGGCCACTTCCGCGAGCGCGGCGCTTCTCGCCGTGCTCCTCGGCGTGGTCGCCTCGGTGGGGCGGGCCAGTGTGGGCGTCGTGACGGGATTTGCTCTCGCCCTCGGAGTGGTGGCGGTGTTCGAGCGACCGGCTTCGCAAGCCATTCTTTCCGAGCTGGCGGCGCCCGATGAGATCGCCGGAGTGGTGTCGCTCAACGCCATGATCCCGCCCATCGCCCGACTGGCCGGACCGCCCCTGGCCGGTTTGCTTACCGCGGTCGGCGGGTTTGCGCTCGCCTTCTACGCCAACGCGCTCAGCTATCTGGTGCTCACCTACGCGTTGCTACGACTCAAGCGGGCCGACATGTTCGAACGGCGCAAGACGACCCAACGAAAGGGTGTCGTCAGGGCTGGGTTTGTGTACGCCCGTCACGATCCGGTGGTCGGACCGGTGCTGCTCCTTATGTTCCTTGTTGGCTTCGCGGCGTTCAACTTCTCCACCGCACTGCCCCTCATGAGTAAGTACACGTTCGGTCTCCAACCATCCGACTCACACGACGCCGGCCTCATCGCGCTTGTGCAGACAGTCAGCGCTGTTGGGTCACTGTTTGCGGGAGTGGTCATCGGATGGTTTGCCAAGCCGACGGTGGTCACGCAGGCGATCTGGTCGGTCGTGTTCGGCGTGGCGCTGGTCGGCATGGGCCTGGCGCCCACCTACTGGTGGTGGGTCGTGGCAGCTTTGCCGGTCGGGGTGGTGGCCACCGGATTCACCACCGTGACGACGATGATCCTGCAGACGACGAGTCGCCCGGAGATGCTCGGACGGGTCATGGCGTTGTTCTCGATCGCCTTCCTGGGAACCACGCCACTCGGTGCGTTGATGGTGGCGTGGCTGGCGTCGACGGTGGACGCTCGCGCGCCGTTCGTCGCTGGTGGGGTAGTCACTGCCCTTGCGGGACTGGCGCTGTTGACGCGCGCTCTCCGGACCAGTTTTGAGGCGTTTCTGCGGTGACGAAAGCCCCTTCGGGGAGCGCGCCAGAATGGGCGCATGCCTACGCCCGCCGAATCGACATTCGTCTACAACGAGTTGCTCCCGCTCGGGGCCGATGACACCCCGTATCGATTGCTCACGGCCGACGGCGTGTCGACCTTCGAGGCCAATGGACGACGGTTTCTCAGCGTTGATCTGGACGTCATTACCTTGCTCACCAAGGAGGCGATGCACGACATTCAGCACATGCTCCGTTCAGGTCACCTCGCCCAACTTCGCAAGATCCTGGATGACCCCGAAGCGAGCGCCAACGATCGCTTCGTCGCCCTTGATTTGTTGAAGAACGCCGCCATTGCGGCCGGTGGGATCCTGCCCGGTTGTCAGGATACGGGAACGGCGATCATCAAAGGCAAGAAGGGACAGTTCGTGGTGACCGGTTCCGACGACAAAGAGGCAATTTCGAAGGGTGTGTGGGACACCTTTGTTCACACCAACCTGCGGTACTCGCAGATGACGCCGCTGAACTTCTGGGACGAAGTCAACACCGGCAACAATCTCCCGGCGGAGATCGAGATCGAAGCCGTTGGCGGCGAGGCATACAAGTTTTTCTTCATGGCCAAAGGCGGAGGCTCGGCCAACAAGAGTCTGTTGTTCCAGGAGACGAAGGCCTTGCTGAACCCGGCCAGTTTCGCCAGTTGGATGGATGAAAAGATACGTACGCTTGGTACTGCGGCGTGTCCGCCGTACCATCTTGGTGTCGTTGTCGGCGGAACGTCGGCGGAGTATTCGTTGAAAATGGCCAAGCTGGCGAGTGCTCGTTACCTCGACACGCTGCCTACGAGTGGTGGTCGTGATGGGCAAGCATTTCGCGACTTGGAGATGGAGGCGGAGATCATGAAGATTTCAGCGGCGACCGGTATCGGTGCTCAGTTCGGGGGGAAATACTTTTGTCATGACGTGCGGGTGATCCGCCTACCCCGCCACGGAGCGTCGTGCCCGGTAGCCCTTGCCGTGTCGTGCTCAGCCGATCGCCAGGCTCTTGGCAAGATCACCGCTGAGGGCGTGTTCCTTGAACAACTCGAAACCGATCCGGCTCGGTTCCTTCCTGACGTGACGGCCGACGATGTCAGCGGTCACGTGGTCAGCATCGACTTGAACATGCCGATGGCTGACATCCGCGCCGAGCTGTCGAAACATCCCGTCAAGACTCGTCTGTCACTCACGGGCACGATTGTGGTCGGTCGCGATATCGCGCACGCCAAGCTCAAGGAGCGCCTCGACGCGGGCCAGGGCCTCCCGCAGTATCTCAAGGATCGGGCGATCTACTACGCCGGTCCGGCCAAGACTCCGACCGGAATGGCTAGTGGTTCGTTCGGCCCGACGACGGCGGGTCGCATGGATTCCTATGTCGACGCGTTTCAGGAGGCTGGTGGCTCGCTGGTGATGCTGGCCAAGGGCAATCGGTCAAAGGCCGTGACCGACGCCTGTGCCAAGCACGGTGGCTTCTATCTCGGATCGATCGGTGGCCCGGCCGCTCGACTGGCCCAGGACTGCATCACCCGGGTTGAAGTGCTCGAATACCCTGAATTGGGGATGGAAGCTATATGGGAAATCGATGTGCATGACTTCCCGGCGTTCATCGTGGTTGATGACAAGGGCAACGACTTCTTCCAGTCGGTCAGTCGTCCCGTCTCCATCGGCAAGAAGTAAGCGTGCAGTACAAGTTGGCTAGTAGCCGAGAAGCCGCCGAATCACCGTCTCGACCTGTTCGGCAGACGTCTGGGACACGGAACCGATCATCGAACGGAGTCTCCGCTTGCTCACGGATCGGATCAATTCACATTGGACGTAGCTTGTGACGTCGAGTCCGTTGGATGCGTCCGGTTCGATCTCCACATGGAACGAGAGGCGTCGTTGCGCAGTAGTCATTGGCGCGACGATCACGAAGGGCAGGTTGTCGCCAAAGAGTCGAGAAGGCCCGATGATCAGCGCCGGACGATGGTGAGCTGGTTCACCGGGAAACGGGTCGCCGAAGTCGACCAGCCAAACCTCGTCAGGTGAGGCCATCGTTGATAGCCAGATCGAATTCGTTCAGGTAGGCCGACCATGCCGCCGGGTCCGAGCGGAGTATGTCGACCTCGTGTCGGACCGCGTCGGCAAATCGAGCACGCTCAAGGGCCTCCGTTGCGTCGGCGAGGACATCGACGAGCTGGCGGCCGCTGTCGCGGCCTATGCGAACGAGCCGCTCGTGAACGTCTTTCGCGACCCGCACGGTAGTTGTCGGTGTGGCCATGCCAATAGTCTACATTTCAGCATGCAGTACGGCTACCACAGTCGGATTGGCGGCCGGACTGGCTGGCCCTACGCTGCCGTCATGACACGTAACGGATTCACCACGTTCGGCGTCGGTGCCACCGCTCAGCAAGCCATCGAACGCACGTTGGCGCCGCTGCCGAACGGGATCACGTCGGTGCAGGAGATTGCCGTGCCCGCCGGCTTGAATCCGTCGAAGCTCGGTACCTGGGTGCAACGTCTGGCGCTCGACGGCACCCTCGCCGACGACGCCCCGACCGAACACCATGTGCACATACGAACCGCAGCTGGCGCGCTCGACGATCCCAACGTGGTCCTGGCCCTTGATATGTCCGGGAACCCGGCGGGCGACAAGATGCGTGAGCGGATGCAGGCCGCCCCGGGGGAGTCGGCGTTCCTGCTCATCGGTCTTGCTGCCGCCGAATAATTCCGCTCCGGCGCACGTCGCCCGGTCGATGCGTTGGACGTGAAAGTAGTTCAAATTTGAAATAAATTCTTTCGGGTCACGGTTGGAAGGGGCAACAACGACCGAGAGGACTCGACATGACCACCACCACGACCATCCATCGCGCCGACGACCGCTTGCAGACCCGACTCTCCTGGCTACAGGGCCGTCATTCGTTCAGCTTCGGCGGGCAGTATCAGCCCGGCAACACTGGCCATGGGCTTTTACTCGTCAACAACGACGACCTCATCGCCCCCGGAACCGGCTTCGACACCCATCCCCACCAGGACATGGAGATCGTCACCTGGGTGCTGGAGGGTGAACTGGAGCATCAGGACTCCGAAGGAAATCGCGGGTTGCTGTACCCCGGCCTTGCCCAGCGAATGTCGGCCGGTACCGGAATTTGGCACTCGGAGAAGAACTCGTCGAAGGAGCATCGCGTTCACCTCGTGCAGATGTGGGTGCAACCCGACACCGAACGAATCAATCCGGGATATGAGCAACTCGACATCAATGCCGAGCTGGCCAAGGGAGGCCTTGTCCCCATCGCCTCCGGAAATGGTCACGACGGTGCCATCGCCATCCACCAGCGCGGCGCCGTGTTGTGGGGCGCGCGTCTGGGCGCCGACGAAACCGTCAACGTGCCTGACACACTGTTTGCGCACGTCTTCGTACCGAAGGGGACGGTGTCGATGCAAGGAACGGAGCTGTTGAAGGGCGACGCCGTTCGCCTCACCGACGCCGGCTCGCCGACCATCACCGCCGGACCCGAGGGAGCCGAGATCCTCATCTGGTCGATGGCTGGGTAAGTTCGCCCGTTCGGCGATAGCGTTTCGCCATGCGAATCGATGTCGGTAACGGCGTTCGTCTGTATGTCGACGTCGACGGCCTGGGGCTCGCCCCGGTCGAGGGAAAACTCGTGCAGCGGCCAACGGTGATCCTGTTGCATGGAGGCCCCGGCCTTGATCACGCAACGTACAAGCTGTCGCTCACCGGAGGCCTTCGCGATGTAGCTCAGGTGGTCGTCTATGACCATCGCGGCCACGGCCGCAGCGACTGGAGGACGAGCGACGAGTGGAACCTCGATACGTGGGCCGATGACATCGTTCGACTCTGCGATGCGCTCGGTATCGAGAAACCCGTTGTGTTGGGAAACAGTTTCGGGGGATTCGTGGCGCAGCGCTATCTCGGGCGCCATCCGGGTCACGCGGCGAAGGTCGTGCTCAGCTCGACGGTGCCGAGATGGCAGGTCGAACCGGTCGTCGCGATGTTTGGACAGCTTGGCGGGCCCGAAGCTCGAGCCATCGCTGAGCGATTCTGGACGGATCCATCTGATGCTACGCGCGCTGACTATATGCGCGTATGCGGTCCTCTTTACACCCAGACACCGGGGAACGTGTTTGAGGCCATCGCCACGATCCGCAATCCGGCAATCTTCCCGTTCTGGAACAACGGTGAAAACCAAACCTTCGATCTCCGAGCAGATCTGGGGCTTGCCACGTGTCCGGTCTTGGTGCTTGGCGGCGAGATGGATCCGGTCTGTCCGATTGCCGGCTCAGAGGAAATTGCCGCCTCGCTACCGGCCGACCTGGTGCAGTTCGAGCGATTTGCGCGCTGCGGTCACGGTGTCTTTCGTGACGATCCGGCGAAGTCGATGGCGGTGCTGCGCAGCTTCATCGCAGCGGAGTAACCGGCTGCGCGCCGCTCAGAAGTGAATCACCGGGCAGGTGAGTGTGCGAGTGATGCCTTCAACTAGCTGAATACGGGACACGACCTGCTTGCCGAGTTCGTCGAGGCTGTCCGCTTCGGCCTTCACAATGAGGTCATAGGGCCCGGTCACCTCTTCGCAGCTCACGACCCCGGCCAGAGCCCCGACCGCAGTACAGACGGAGGACGACTTGCCGACGTCGGTTTGCAAAAGGATGTACGCAGCAACGGTTGACACGGCCGAAACCCTAGCCCTGCCCGTTCACATCTCTGACGGGTCGGGTAGGAGTGCTCCCTCGGCTACCGCCTGATCGACGATGCGCAACGCCAATTCGGTGAGTACCGTTCCGGCCGGCATGGTGTTGGCGATAAGCCGACGGGTCTTGTCGGCCGTGATGCTGTGCACCGTCCACGAGCCGCCGCCGCTGACCTGATTGAGGAGCATCGGTTGCAATCGGTCGATGGTTTTGGCGAATCGTGACTCGGCCGACTCCTTGGCTTCGAACTCGTCCCAGAGCGCTCGAAGCCGCGCGCCCTGATCGATAGGCAAGATCGAAAAGATTCGCTCGGCGGCGGCGAGTTCAGCGGCCACCTGAGCAGCGGCAACATCGGGGCTGTTGGCGGCGTAAATGAACGTGTCGCCCGCATCGATCTCCACCAGATCGTGGATGAGCAGCATCATGATCACTCGTCCGATGTCGACGGGTTCTGGCGCGTGTTCGGCGAAAACGATGGCAAACATCGCAAGGTGCCACGAGTGCTCCGCCGTGTTTTCGCGCCGCGAGCCGTCGGCAATCGGCGTCTGACGAAGGATCGACTTCAGTTGATCGATTTCCACCAAGAACGCAACCTGCTCTTCGAGTCGATTCACCGCCCCAGTTTGCATCGGAGATTGCCGGGGTACCCTCGGCGCATGGAATATAGGTATCTCGGTCGCAGCGGATTCAAGGTTTCGGCCGTCAGCTACGGGAACTGGGTGACGCACGGCAGCCAGGTCGAGGAGGATGCCGCCGTGGCGTGCGTTCGCCGTGCTCTCGATCTTGGCGTGACCACGTTCGACACGGCCGACGCCTACGCCGGGACCAAGGCTGAGGCGATTCTTGGACGCGCCCTCGCCGGGGAGAAGCGCGACGGACTCGAGATTGCCACCAAGGTGTACTTCCCGACCGGACGCAGCGTGAATGCTCGGGGTCTGTCGCGCAAGCACCTCCTCACCAGCATCGACGGTTCCCTTCGTCGAATGGGTCTCGACTACGTCGATCTCTACCAAGCCCATCGCTACGACTCCGAAACGCCGCTCGAAGAAACGATGCTCGCCTTTGCCGACATCGTTCGCTCCGGCAAGGCGCTCTATATCGGCGTGTCGGAATGGACCGCCGAACAGATTCGCGCCGGTGCGGCATTGGCGAAGGAACTCCACGTTCCTTTTGTGTCGAACCAACCGCAGTATTCGATGCTCTGGCGCGTCATCGAGTCCGAAGTTGTCCCAGCGAGTGACGAGTGCGGCCTGTCGCAGATCGTGTGGTCGCCGATCGCCCAGGGTGTGTTGACCGGTAAGTACCTGCCGGGCCAGCCGGTACCCGAGGGTTCGCGCGCTCTCGACCCGACAGGCGGACAATTCATTTCGCGATGGCTGCGTGACGATGTGCTCACCGCCGTGCAGCAGTTGCGTCCGATCGCCGAGTCGGTGGACCTCACCATGGCCGGGCTGGCCGTGGCCTGGGTGCTGGCCAACCCGAATGTTGCGTCGGCCATCGTCGGTGCCTCGCGTCCTGAACAGCTCGATGCATCGGTGGCCGCCGCCGGCGTGCAGCTCAATGCCGCCACCCTTACCGAGATCGACGCCGTCCTCGGCGGGCTGGTGGAGAACGATCCGTCCCACACGCAGTCGCCGGCTCAGCGTCCATGACCCGAAGACGCTGGTCGTGGGTCAGTCCGAAGAGGTCTTCACCGCCTTGGCGATCAGGCTGATGCCCACACCAAGCAGCAATGCCGGCCAGAGGAGACGAAGGGCGACGCTGGCGAGGGCGCCCACCCCGGCGATAAGCAGCACGCCGCCGAAGATGAAGAGGAACAGGTTGGTGAGTTTCATGATGATGTTGCCTTTCGGTGGAGAGGTAGGAGGGCGTTAGCGGGCGGGCGAAGCGGGAGCGATGCACGACGTCGTCGACGGGATGATGTTGACGTTGCCGGCCCACAAGGTGGCGTTGATTTCGATGTGTTGCTTGCCGCCAGGAAATGTGCGGAGTCGGTTGCTGCCGACGATGCCGGTCGACTCGCCGTCTCCGGAGTAGCCGAGGGCAATGCGGGCGTTGGCGTTGAGATTGACGGTCGGACAACCTTCACCCGTCGGGACGATCACATTGAGCCTTCCGAAATCGAGGGCCACGGTGCCCCTAGCGACCGGATTCGTCGAGTTCGGCGTCATGGCGTTGCCGAGCGTCCGCAAGTCGAGCGTGGTGTCCCCGGCGCCAAAGGTGTGGGCGAACGACGTGGTCCCCGCCGTCGGTGCCCAGGTTTGCTGGCCGACACCGCGACTCAGGAGGCGAAGGCCGATGGCTCCGGCGATGAGAAACAGCACCAAGAACAACCCGAGGGTGGCGTAGAACAACCGACGCAAAGCGCTCCGTCGACGGCGGGGGTGTCGCAGAACGGTAGGCGGGACCGGCGCCTCAGTGGCGGAGTCGCCGAGACGCTCGGCCCGCATCTCGGCAACCGCTCGGTCGACCTCGTCGACGACGGGGTCGTGCAACTCGGCCAGGGCCTCGGCTTGGAGGTCGCGTCGAGTCGGGCCGTAGTCAAAGAGCGGACTGGTGTCGAACGACGAGTCCGCTCGCTTCGCCGGCGACACAGGCGCGTTGGCGGACGCATCGCGTCGACGCATGAGCACGATCAACCCGCCGCCGATGAGAAGCAGCGGCCACAGTCGGTCGCCGACGACGTTGAGGTCGAGCCGATCGAGCAGCAATGCCACCCCGATAGCGACAAGGACCCAGACGCCGAGCGAACGGTTGTGCAGGACTTCGAGTCCGTTGACGGAGGGCGTTGCCGGCGCCGTCTCGCCCTTCGGCCGGCTGGGGATGAGCACGGCGCCGATGATGTACCCGATCAGACCGATGCCACCCATGGCGAACGTCAACAGCAGAGCGAGGCGGACGATGACCGGATCGATACCGAAGTACTCGCCGATGCCACCGGCGACTCCTTTGAGAACGCGGTTGTCGCGGCTCCGGTAGAGACGCTTGGCGCCGACCGCCGGCTGAGCCGGGGAGTCGACGTTCGTTGGGCGCTGGTCGGTCTTCACGTCATCCATGGTGACCGGTCCGACCAACGCCCGGGATCAGTACTTCCCCGGATCTGACCCTGACTCCCGGGGGGCCCTCAGGGTCGGTATCGGGGACGTCCCCGACGTCCCGGGCGAACCGCGCCTGCCATCATCAGTGAGTGCCCGCACCGCCGGAAGTTCCCCGACCCCCGGCACCACACCAGTCGACATCTTTGCCACGGCGGCATCTTCCAAGTGCGTTGGCCGAAGTCGAACGCACCGGACCGGGGGAGCGTTGGATCGGTGGGGTGGCTTCGGGCGTCGCTATCCGACTCGGGGTGGAAGCGTCGATCGTGCGGATTGCGTTCGTCGCTCTCGGCTTCGCCTCAGGCGTCGGTGTCATCGCTTACGTGCTCGGCTGGATCTTGCTCCCGGAACGCGCCTCTGGCGGACCTCGACCCACCCGATCGGTACTGCCAACGTCAGGCGATCCGATCGCCGCGCTGGCGTTCGGTGCCGTGGTTCTCGGCTCGCTGTTGCTCATCCAACAGAGCGGCCTACCGTTCCCGACCTGGGTAATGACTCCCGTGGTGGTGGTGGCAATCGGGGCGTCGATGATCAGCCACGAGAGCCGCCGTTCGATCGAGCATGCGCTCTCGAAGCAAGGCGGGAGATCCTGGCGAGGACAGATCCTTCGACTTGCCGTCGGCGGCATCTTCGTGTTCGGTGGGCTGGCCGGCGTCGTTTCGCGTGCCGGTCGATTGAACGCACTTACCGGCTTGTTCTTCGCCGTTATCGCGTTGGTCGGCGGACTCGGAGTGATCCTTCTTCCGTGGTCACGGTCGATGCTTCGGGCACTTAGTGATGAGCGCCGGGCCCGAGTCCGGTCGGAGGAAAAGGCCGATATCGCTGCGCACCTGCACGACTCAGTTCTTCAGACACTGGCCATTATTCAACGCAAGGCCGATGATCCCCGCCAGGTCCAGGCACTCGCCCGGCGCCAGGAGCGCGAACTCCGCGCCTGGCTGTTTAGCGAAGGGGATCAAAGCATCGGACGTCCGCTGTCGATCCGTGAGCTTGTCGATGTCATCGCCGAGGAAATCGAA
>JANLQX010000194.1:0-6209 GCA_031368095.1 Actinomycetes bacterium
GCAGAGTGACGACTTGATTCAGCGCGCCATCAATGCGGTAGCGAACCCGGACATATTCCGGCGTTGGCTCCAAGTGAACGTCGGACGCTCGGTCTCGCAGGGCTTGCGAGACGAGCCGATTCACGACCTCGATGACGGGACAGTCGGTGCCGCCTTCGGCGAGTTGATCGGCCGCGGACCGAGTTTGAATGGTCGACGGCGCCGCATAGCCATCGACGAATTCGCCAATACCGGCCAGTGCCTTGTACGACAGGTTGATCGAATCGCGCACGTCCTTGGACGCGGCCAGGAATACCCGGACGGTGGCAACGTCGATGGCCCGAAGCACGCCGGGAACCCGGCTGTCAAGTGGATCCGAGATCGCTACGTGCAAGACCCCGTCGCCAAGGGAGACCGGAATGAGATCAAGACTTCGAGCAACGGATTCGCTGACCAGTGCGAGTGCGGCTGCGGACGGTTGCAGCGAACGCAGGTCGATCAACGGGATTCCGAGCTGGCGGGAAAGGGCCGCGGCCAACTCGTTTTCGCTGATGAGTCCGTTTTCGAGCAGCAGCGCACCGATCCGGCGTCCCGATCCGGTCTGACGAATCGCTGCGTCGGCCAGTTCTTCGGTACCGACAGAACCCATCGAAAGCAGAACTTCCCCGATCAACCGGCCATCGGCGCGCTCAGCGCCAAGCGGCGGCTCTATCAAGGCTGGGTGCGGGTCCGAAGACTCGACGCGCTCTTTTTGATCTCGTCTGAACTTCATTCTGTTGGACCGCCGAAATAGTCACAAAAGAGTGAATGAACATCGGTCGGGATCTGTTGCGTCCGTCGCATCTGAGCCTTCCTTTAGAAGTCACTCTAGGTGTTCACTCACAAATGAACAAGGGCTCAGTTCGGAAATGGCTCGTTTGACTTTTCGGAGTGCCAAATGACCTACCCACAGCATTCCCGCAGGGTTTTTAGGGCCGCAAGTCGGCTCATGGTGAAGAACAACCGTCAGTATTTTGGGCCTATTTATCGTCTCAGGGACGCGTTCGTGGTACTTCTTCTTCTTGCGGCCGTTGCCGTTGCGAGCACCGCGTTCGGGCGTCGAATGTTTGGAATTTGGCAGGGTGGTCAGTGTGGTGGTGACCGCAAGCGGCGTAGTGGTGGCTGAGCCATGCTGAGCTGAAGAAGACTGTCGTTTCGATTCCTGACGACGTGTTCAACGAGGCCGAGCAACTCGCGAAGCGCAGTCGAATCAGGTGATCCGGCGAGGATCGGTTTGGTGGGCTGATCTCGGCGAGCCGAGCGGATCTGAACCGGGCCTGATTCGTCCGGCCATCGTCATCTCGGCCGATGCCTTCAATCGAAGCGCAATCGCAACGGTCGTCATCGTTGTGCTCACATCGAACCTTCGCCTCGGATCGGCTCCGGGAAACGTCGTGCTCGCGAAAGGCACCGCCGGCCTCCCGAAAACATCTGTTGTGAATGTCAGCCAGTTTGGGACCGTTGACAAGTCCGCTCTGTTCGAGAAAATCGGGCAGGTAGATGATGTGCTCATGGGCACGATCTCTACTGGTCTGCGCCGGTCATTGACGCTCTAGGCGAGGCGATGCTCGGCCGACGGGCTGAGCATTGCGAAGCTCACCAAATCGCCAGCGGGAAGTGCTCACGAATATGTCGGTCACGGGTGAGGAGTTGGCATGCGGCCGCCGAGGCATCACCGACGATGATGCGGTCGAACGGGTCGCGTGTCCACGCGCACGACTCTGCCGCCGCCGTGACAGCGTGGAACGGTTCCTCGGACCGCTTCAGACTGATTCGAGTCATCATCTCGTTCACGACGACCGGACCAGACGAAGTAACTCTCCCAATCTCATGGAGAAACGTGAGTTCGAGCTCGACCATCGGGGAGATCACCACGGTTCGCTCGTCGAGAATCACCCGTGCGGCGTTACTCAGCTTTTCGACTTCGTTGTTGAACAGCCATACCACCACGTGCGTGTCAAGCCGGATCTGGTCGCCACTCATGTGACCAATCCATTTCCACAAAATCGTCTGAGTCGCCAACGACAAACCCGGGATGCTCAACGAGTCGATCGAAAATCGTCACCTGCTCAACTGCCAAGATTTTCAACTTTCGCCCGTTGCGCTCGATGATGACCGGGTCTCCGGATTCGAGGACGCGATCAAGGATGTTGTACACATCGCTACGAAGGGCCGAGGCCGAAATTGCCATAGCAAAGAGTAGCACGTACGCAGTTCGCATTTGGATACGTACGATGTGTGGGTTCGGAGTATTGGTAGCTCCCAGAACTACCCAGGCTCTAAAGCCTGGCTTCGAAGGTGGGTGGTCGGGGCCAGGAGGCGGCGGAGCAGGGTATCGAGCGCTGTTTGCTCGGTCGGGGTCAACTCGGCGAAGAGCTCGGCTTCGGCGGCGAGGAACGCCACCAGGGCATCGTTAACAGCGCGACGGCCCTCGTCGGTGAGAACTATCGGCTCGGACCGGCGGTCATTCGGATCCCTTCGCCGGGCCACCACGCCGCGTTCTTCGAGGCGGTCGACTCGGGCGGTGATGCCTGCCCGGGTGACCATGAGGCGATCAGCGAGTTCTGACGGTTTGAGGGTGAATGGTTCACCGGCGCGCCGAAGGGCCGAAAGCACGTCGAACTCCCCGACCGTCAATTCGTGTTCGGCCAAGGCCGTCTCCAGCTTGCGCCGCGCCAGGCTGACAAACCGATTACTCCGGGCGAAGAGGGCCATCGGACCAAAGTCGAGCCCCGGGTGTTCGGACTGCCACTCGGCCACGAGCCGTTCGACCGGTTCCTGATTGCTCATCGTCATCACGATAGTACGTCGGTGTATAATTAGGGAATGAACTATCAATGTCCGTATCAGCACCGGATGGAGGACGCCCGTGTATGAATTGCGGGTCATCACGACCATGGGTCTTGGGCTGCTCGCGGGCGCCCTTCTCACCGAAGCGCTTGTCCTGGTCCCCTATTGGCGGACGATATCTGGAGCGGCGTTCACCGCTCTGCACGAGGGCGTGGCCCCGCGGCTGTACTCGTTCTTCGCCCCGCTCACGATCGGTGCGGTCGGAGTCGCCGCCCTCTCCGGCATCGTCACCAGGTGGTCATCGTGGTCATCGGCGATGGTGGCGGCCGACTGGTTCTCGGTCGGTGCTTCCGTGCTCGCCATCAGCCTCTTGGGGTTCTACCGGCTGTACTTCGAGAAGGCAAACGAGGAACTTCCCGGTCTCGCCCGAATGCCTGACCCGACCCGGCTGACCGAGGCACTCCGGCGATGGCAGAAGGTCCACGCCATTCGCACGGTCGTTTGCGCGGCGTCATTCGGGTGTGCGGTGCTCGCCATCGTGAACTGACCTCGTGGTCACGTGGAAGCGTTCGCGCCCTGAGGGGGAGACGAGCCGTGGGAGCCATCCGGCCAGTACCCAGCAGGGAGCAATGAGCAGCGTTGCAACGATGCCGTCGAGCCACCAGTGGTTCGCCGTGACCACCACGGCCAGGCAGGTGAGGACCAGGTGGGAAACGCCGACGAGGCGCGCCCGGCGACCACCGTGGAGCCACAGCGCAATGGCCAGCAGGGCCGCCCAGCCGACGTGAATCGACGGCATCGCCGCCAGTTGGCTCGACACGCCCGTGCCCGGACGGCCGTAGACCGATTGTTGGTAGAGCGCGGCGGTGTCGACGAAGCCGAGCTCGGGAAAGAACCGCGGTGGGGCCACGGCCACCAGACGAATGAACACATCGACCGCCGTCGAGAAGGCCAGCGTGGTTCGCCACCGGGGATAGGCCTCACGGTGACGGACCCAGAACCACCCGAGGAAGGCGACCATGGCGGGCACATGAGCAATCGCGTAATACCCGTTGAAGAACTGCACCAGCCAACCGTGAGGCAGGACGAGGCGCTGGAGCCACCGCTCGTTGCCGAGCCCAACGGCCCGCTCGATATCCCAGAGACGCCGACCTCGACGAAGCGCCGCAGCCAGCACGATATCGACCTCGATACGACCGAGCAGACGCCACAACGCGTACAACCCCATCACGATCGACCCTTCGCGGCCGGCCGCCCACGCCCACGGATAGCGCCGGCCGACGACCGCTCCGAGAACAAGAAATGCCACCCCGACGATAAGGCCCTGCGGCGCTGTCAGCCACACGAACGGTGCCTCCCGACGGACCTGCGTCGCCGCCCCGGCGTCGCCCAGATCCGGGCCATGGATCGCCCAGATCGACCGTTTTTGCCCACAATCCGAGCCTAAATGGTCGAACTGGGCGACAGGGAAGGGCTGCCCAGGCTTTCCCGCAGGGGCCGCATACGCTCGCGGTATGGCCACACGCTTCGAATCGACCGAAGTGGCCATCATCGGAGCTGGCATCTCCGGCCTGGCGGCGGCCCGTCGGCTCACCGCCGTCGGCCTCGACGTGCGGGTTCTGGAAGCGTCGACCCGAGTCGGCGGACGACTCCTCAGTCACGAACTCGACGACGGCACCGTATTCGACCTTGGCGGCCAGTGGCTGGCGTCACCCGAACATATGCCTCTGGTCAACGCGCTCATCGACGACTTCGGACTCACTCGCTTCGTCCAGCGCGACGACGCGCTCCTTGACTACACCGCCCAACCCTTCGCCGAGATGCCCCGCATCATGAACGCCGAGTGGCAGTGGTTCATGGCCAAGGTCGACGAACTGACGCAGTCGATCGACACGGTGATTCCGGCGCGCTCCCCCAATGCCGATCATCTCGATTCGGTGAGCCTTGAGGAGTGGAAACAGTCGAACCTTGACTCTGAACTGCTCAAGCGCATCTTTGACCAGATGATTCGCACCGAATACACGCTCGAGCCCAAAGACGTCTCGATGCTGTACTTCCTCTATGCCCTGAAGATCAACGGCGGGATCAAGACGATGCTCGACGTGGGTGCCCAGGGAGCGCAGAACCTGCGGGTGGTCGAAGGGATGGCGGCGCTGTGTGACCGGATCGCCGACGAACTCGGTGAGAAGGTTGTGCTCGGCGCGCAGGTCTACGACATCGTGCAGCGTGAAGACGGCATCCGAGTCATCGGCGACTCGATCATGGTCGAGGCCGACCGCGTCATCGTGGCGCTGCCGCCGAACCAGATCCAGCGCATCGACTTCGACCCCATGCTCCCCCGTCGACGCACATGGCTCCTCCAACGCCTTGAGATGGGCGCCGTCATCAAGTGCTTCGCCGTCTACGAAACCCCGTTCTGGCGAGGCCGAACAGTCGCTCCTCTCGATCCCGACACGCTGGTGATCGACCATGCCCTCGATGCCAGCTCGGTCGACGACGGCCACTACGCCCTCGTTGCCTTTATCGGCGGCGACGACGCCGTGGCCTGGAGCGACCATCCCGACGACGAGCGACGCGCTGTCGTTCTCGACAACCTGGCCCAGGTGTTCGGCGAAGAAGCCCGCACGCCGTTGGCCTACTTCGATCACGACTGGCTTCTCGAACCGACCATCGGGGGCGGGTACTCCTGTTACGCCCCGCCCGGGGTCATGACAGCAGGCTACGAAAACCTGTCGACCCCGATCGGCTTTCTCCACTGGGCCGGGACCGAGATGGCCACCGTGCATCAGGGCTATGTGGAAGGCTCACTGCACTCGGCCTACCGGGCGTGCGACGAAGTTCTCAGCTCACTCGCCGCCACGAAGAGCGCCTGAACGCCCGCACCGACGATCAGGTTGTGTATTCGCCGTTGATCGCGACGTATCCGGCCGAGAGGTCACAGCCGTAGACGGTGCACGACGCGTTCCCCGTCATCAGGCTCACGCTGATGGTCACGTCGGTCCCGCGCATATACGCCGCAAGACGATCGAGTCCGGCGCCGTCGACCGATGTCGGGTACACCTCCTGGGACCCGAAGCGAATCACCACCCGGTCGGGACTGATATCGGAATCGCCTTCGCACTTCCCGATAGCCATGGCCACCCGGCCCCAGTTCGGATCGGCACCGTGGACCGCGGTCTTCACCAGGGGCGAGTTCACGATGCTCTTGGCCACCCGTTTGGCCTGGACCTCATCGCGAGAGCGGTCGACGGTGACGGTCAACAGCTTGGTGGCTCCTTCGCCGTCACGAGCGATCTGGCGCGTGAGGGAGAGGGCGACGCGTTCGAGTCCCTGGGCGAATGCGACTCGGTCGACGAAACCGGCCTCCCCGTTGGCCATGATGGCGGCCGTGTCCGACGTGG
>JANLQX010000222.1:0-2477 GCA_031368095.1 Actinomycetes bacterium
GCCACTCTGCCACTCAGTCACTCTGCCACTCAAGCGCTTCATCCACACGCTTCATCCACACGCTTCATCCACATGGCTAGTTCAGGGGGAACACTTCGTGACCGAAATCGGCACACCCATCCTCGAGTTGCTCGGGGTCAACAAGAGCTTCGGCCCGGTCCACGTGTTGCACGACGTCGACTTCCGGGTCTTTCCTGGAAAAGTCACTGCGCTGGTCGGCGACAACGGTGCCGGAAAATCGACGCTCATCAAATGCGTGACCGGTATCTATCCCACTGACAGCGGGGAGTTCCACTTTGAGGGAAAGCCAATCTCGGTCAAAGGCCCCAAGGATGCCGCGGCGCTCGGTATCGAGGTGGTGTACCAGGATCTGGCGCTCTGCGACAACCTCGACATCGTCCAGAACATGTTCCTCGGTCGCGAGCACAAGCGGAACGGATTTCTCGACGAGCGGACCATGGAGCGCAAAGCGCGCGAAACCCTGGCGAGCCTGTCCGTTCGAACCGTCAAGAGCGTTCGTAGCCCCGTTTCTTCGCTCTCGGGTGGCCAACGCCAGACGGTGGCCATCGCAAAAGCGGTTCTGTGGAATTCCCGCGTCGTCATGCTCGACGAGCCAACCGCGGCACTCGGCGTGGCCCAGACGCGACAAGTGCTCGATCTCGTGCGTCGTCTGGCCGACCAGGGGCTTGGCGTGGTGTTGATCAGCCACAATATGAACGACGTACTGGAGGTCGCCGACCGGGTTTGTGCGATGTACCTCGGGCGTGTGGCGGCCGATGTGGCAATCAGCGACCTCCGTCCAACCGATTCCGACCAAATTCTCGCCGAACTCGGTGCGGTGGGCGGCGCGGCCGAGATCAAAGACCGGTCCCGCAAACGACTGGTCGACCTGATCACCTCCGGACGCTCCGGCGGCATCGGCCTGCAAGCCGTGGAGGTGTGAGATGAACACCACCGAATCCTCCGGCTCAACCGCAGCATCAGACTTCGCTCTCGACACGCAGAAGCAGGACCTCGGCTCCTTCGTCCGCAACTATCTCGCCCGACTCAAAGGCGGAGAGTTGGGGCTGCTTCCCGCGATGATTTCGATTTTCGTGCTGGGCAGCCTCTTTACCTATGCGACACAGTCACGTTCCGGGAAGTTCTTCTCCCTGTTCAACGGAGCGAACCTCGTACAACAGGCCGCCGCCGTGATCATGATCTCCGTTGGCGTCACATTCGTTCTGTTGCTCGGGGAAATTGACCTCGCCGCGGGTTGGACGGCCGGGGTCACGGCCGGAGTCCTTGTCACCGCACTTCGAGATGGCCGTCCGTTGATCGTCGCCGCGTTGATGAGTTTCGGCGCTGCGATGTTGCTCGGCCTGTTCACGGGCTACATGGTGGCCAAGATCGGCATTCCGTCGTTCGTGGTCACCCTCGCCAACTTCCTGATCTTCCAGGGGATCCTGCTCCTGATCACCGGCGAGGGAGGCACCGTCCAGCTCTCCGACAAGACGGTGAGAGCGATCATGAACAAGAACATGGGTGTCCTCGGTTCATGGATCCTGGCCGCTCTCGTCATCGGTTCGTTCGTGTGGTCCGAACTCCGGAAAACGCAGCGGGATCCGGCTGCTTACCCGCCGCCGGTCGCCGTGTCGAAGATCATCGCCGTCGCGATTCCCGTGCTGGGGCTTACCCTCATCTTCTGTCGCAACCGTGCCTTCAGCAACTCAACCGTGAAGCTCGTCGGGTACCCGATCGTGATCCCGGTTGTCCTCGCAATCGTGGCTGTGCTTACGCTGCTGCTCACCCGAACGGCGTATGGGCGCCATCTCTACGCAACGGGCGGCAACACCGAGGCGGCGCGGCGCGCCGGTATCAACGTCGAACTTATCCGGTTGTCCGCGTTCGTGATGTGCGCACTGGTCGCCGGGTTCGGCGGATGGCTGCTCGCTTCGCGCTCCGGTTCGGTCGACCCTCAGATGGGTGGCAACGACACGCTGCTTCGGGCAGTGGGAGCTGCGGTCATCGGCGGTACGTCGTTGTTCGGCGGAAAGGGTCGCCTCCCCAACGCCCTGCTCGGTGGCCTGGCCCTGGCGATGATCGAGAACGGCCTACCGCTCGTCGGCAAAGCCGTGCCTTTCGGAATTTTCCATGTCGACTTCAACAAGTCGGGAGTCAAGTACATGGCTTCGGGCCTGATCCTGTTCCTCGCCGCCTCCCTCGACGCCCTGAGCCGCAAACGCAAAGGCTGACAACCCCGGTTTGAAGGGTAACGGTGAATAGTTTCACACCTACCCTTCAAACCGGAGGGGAAGTGGGTCAGCGACGGCCGGCCTTTCGGCTCATCGAGCGCTTCTGTTCCATGAAGTCGACCAGCACGTAGTCGCCCAGGGTCTCCGGGGTGGTGAAGAAGGCTCGACCCTTGTTCATCTGGGTGATGCGCTCGATGAATGCCTTGAGATACGACGTGGCGTCGAGCATGAACGTGTTGATCG
>JANLQX010000244.1:0-6377 GCA_031368095.1 Actinomycetes bacterium
GCGGTGAGTACGGGGCCACCGTTGATCGTGAGGAGATGATCGATGACCGCTCCGACGGCATCATCGAGCAGAGCGTCGATGTCCCCGTTTGGTGCCGCTGCCAGCGCGAGGCGGTCGGTCGCTTCGATAGCGCGGCGAATATCTCGTCGAGAAGGCGTGAGGGTGAACGAGAGGAGTCGTCGGGTGCCGTCCCACATGGCGTTGCGTTGGGCGGCCTCGGTGAGAAGAAGTCGGAGCGACACTCCCTCCCGCTCATCGACGAGCGACGGGAAGCCCCGCGTGGTGAAACCGAATTCGGTCGTGGTGACCTGGGGCCTCAGGTCACCGAACACCCACGACGTTGCCGGCGCGAGCTCGATCCCGGGCATCGCCGCCACGAGTGCCGAGCGGGCCTGACTCGCAACGGACTCCCGAAGCTTTGTGAGGTCACGACCGGCGGCCATCAACGAGCCATCGGAACTATGGACCTCGAAGCGCATTCGTAGGTGGGGGTCGAGACGCGACATGTCGAACTCGTCGGCGGCAAGCGGAGCGCCGATGGCGTGGGCGATGTACCGAGTGAGCGCGTCGAGAAGTGACCCGGATCCCGGATCGGCTGATGCGAGGAACTTTTCCACGTGGTCGGCGATGGGGATGAGCTGACGCCGGATCGTTTTGTTAAGTGTGCGTATCAACGCGTCGACCAACTCTGGTCGGTGTCCAGCGATATGCCACGAGAACTCCGAGGCGCGCAACTGCGGGAGCGCAATGAGTGGGACGATCGCGGTCACACCGTCATCGATGGCGCCGGGGTCGTTGACATAGGCCAACGGCGCCGGCGCATTGGCGGAAGGCCACGTGTCCGGAAAGTCCTCCCACCGCACATCGGCGGCCGCCTCAGCGAGAAGGTGTTCCATGGTGAGGGAGAGAAAGTCTGGGAGGAGAGCCCGCATGCCCTTCCACCACTGGTTGAAACTCGCCGTGGTGGCAACCGTTTCGGGGATGCGGTCGTCGAAGAACGCGTAGGCACGATCACCGTCGGCCAGCAGGTCTCGCCGGCGAGCGCGTACCTCAAGCGCCTGCACCCGCCGGGCGGTGTCGGCGTTGGCCTTCACGAAGGCGTGGTGGTTCTCCCAGTCGCCGTCGACGAGCGCGTTCCGCAGGAACAACTCGCGGGCTTGAACCGGATCGATCCGTCCGAAGAAGACGCGACGACCGGTCACGATCGGGAGGCCTAACAATGTCACCCGTTCGATGGCGATGGCCGATCCAGAACGTCGCTCCCACGTCGGCTCGGAGTGGCTCTTGGTGACAAGGTGCTCGGCGGCGCGTTCGATCCACTCGGGTTGGATTCGGGCGACCGTTCTGGCGTACAGACGGTTGGTCTCGACGATCTCTCCGGCCATGACCCAGCGCGGTTTCTTCTTGGCCTGGGTCGAGCCCGGAGCAATCACGAATTGGCTGTTGCGGGTCCCGCGATAGTCGCGAGTTCGCTCGTCGAGCGCGCCGACGTTGACCACCAGGCCAGTGAGTAGCGCCTGATGGACAAGATCGGGCGTGGCCTCCCTGTCGTTTAGGCGAAGGCCGATGTCACTGCCGACCTGGCGGAGTTGGCTGAAGATGTCCTGCCACTCCCGTATGCGTACATAGTTCAGGTATTCACGTCGGCACATCCTACGGAACTGGCTTGACGACATCTCTCGCTGTTTTTCACGGAGGTGATTCCAGAGCTTGACGAGTGAGAGGAAGTCGGACGAGTCGTCAGCAAATTGCGCATGCGACTGGTCGGCCGCCTCGCGGGCGTCGGCCGGACGTTCACGTGGATCCTGGATCGACAGCGCAGCGGCGATGATCATGACCTCTTTGACGCACCCGTTGGGCTCGGCGGCGAGCACCATGCGGCCGAGCTTCGGGTCGAGCGGAAGACGAGCAAGCCGACGGCCGATATCGGTCAGTGCGCCGTCGACCGCGGCGGTGATGGCCCCGAGTTCGAAGAGGAGGACGAGGCCGTCTTTGATCGTGCGTCGATCGGGTGGCTCGAGAAACGGGAACGAGGCGATGTCACCAAGCCCGAGAGCCATCATCTGCAGAATGACGGAAGCCAGGTTGGTGCGCAGGATTTCGGGATCCGTGTACTCGGGTCGCCCGCCGTAGTCCTCCTCCGAGTACAGGCGAATAGCTATACCCGGGGCCACGCGCCCGCACCGACCCGAACGCTGATTGGCCGACGCTTGGGAGATGGATTCGATCGGGAGCCGTTGGACTTTCGATCGTCGGCTGTAGCGCGAAATTCGGGCCGTTCCGGTGTCGACCACGAAGCGAATGCCGGGGACCGTCAACGAGGTCTCGGCCACGTTGGTCGACAGCACCACCCGCCGAGTGGTGTGAGGTTCAAACACCCGGTGCTGTTCGGCCGACGAGAGCCGGGCATAGAGCGGAATGACTTCGAGCGGACGACCCGGAAGCGAAAGCTCGCGCACGGCGTCGGCGGCGTCATGGATCTCGCGTTCGCCGTTGCAGAACACGAGCACATCACCGTCTCCGGTGGCGAACAGTTCTTCGACGGCGGCGACGATGGCCTGGGGCTGATCGACCGGCTCGTCGGGCTCAGTGCCGAACGGGCGGTAGCGAATATCCACCGGATAGGTCCGACCGGTGACCTCGATGATCGGCACCGTCCGACCGTCGGTCGAGAAGTGCGCGGCAAAGCGCGCGGTGTCGATGGTGGCCGAGGTGATGATGAGTTTGAGGTCTGGCCGCTCAGGGAGGAGTTGGTGCAGGAAGCCGAGGAGGAAGTCGATGTTGAGGCTTCGCTCGTGGGCCTCGTCGACGATGATCGTGTCGTATCGCCGCAGCTCGCGATCGCGTGAGATCTCGGCCAGCAAGATTCCGTCGGTCATGACCTTGACTCGGGTGAGGTCGGCGACCCGGTCGGTGAATCGCACGGCGAATCCAACGGTGTTGCCAACGGTTGACCCGAGTTCCGAGGCGACGCGTTCGGCGATGGTGCGAGCGGCGAGGCGCCTTGGTTGGGTATGGCCGATGAGTCCCTCGATACCTCGTCCGAGTTCCAGACAGATCTTCGGGAGCTGGGTGCTCTTGCCGGAGCCGGTCTCGCCCGCCACCACCACGACCTGATGGTCCGAAATAGCGGCGCGAATCTCGTCGACCCGGTCGGTGATCGGCAGCTCCGGCGGGTACGTGACCGAGACGATGTTCGCCAGACGTGCCGTTCGAAGTGTTTCGAAGCGTGCCGTCGCACCTCGGATCGGCCGCTGATTCACCCGTCCAGTATCGACGAAGATCTTCTCGTCACCGGTGCGACTTTGGTGCCGGCTGAGCCAACTCGACCCCTACAGTGTCGTCCATGAAAGCGGTTTCGGACGAGGTCGGGGAGCAGAACGGGCCCTCGCGTGCGGCCACGATCGCCGATGTCGCCCGGGGCGCGGGTGTCTCCGAAGCAACCGTCAGTCGGGCGCTGCGCAATCTTCCTCACGTTCGGCCCGAAGTTCGCCAACGTGTCCGTGACGTGGCGTCGTTACTCTCCTACGTGGCTGACCCGAATGCGTCGCGCTTGGCTTCGGGACGAACGAAGACGGTGGGCCTCATCGCCCCGCAATTGAATACCTGGTACGTGAACCTCGTGTCGGCCGGGATCGAAGACGTGCTTCAGCCCGCCGATCATGACCTCTTGATCAGCGCGCTCAGCACGCCGGATCGGCGTCGTGATCTCATCGCTGGATCGACGAACCTCAACCAGCGGGTGGATGGGGTGGTTGTCGTCGATGCCTTCCTCGGTGCGTCGTGGAAGCGCGGTCGCGGCGAGCGTCCGATGGTCGTTGTCGGCGAGCAGGTCGATGGCGAACACACCCTCGGTATCGACGACGAGTACGGCGCGTCGTTGGCGGCAACGCACCTGATTGAGCTCGGCCACACTCGCCTCGCCGTGGTCGGCAGTGCGAACTCGCGCACGCGCTTTTCGCCAGTCACGAAGGTGCGGCTCCGAGGGTTTCGTCGGGCTGTGGAGAATGCCGGGGTCACGGCGTGGACGGAATTGACCGGGGATTACACCATCGAGAGTGGGGTGACGGCAGGGCATGCAATATTCGCCCTTTCTTCTGCACATCGTCCCACGGCGGTGTTCTGTCTGTCCGATGAGATGGCGTTCGGCGTGCTCCAAGCGGCTCGCGAGGCCGGCGTCGATGTGCCGGGGGAGCTAGCCGTGGTTGGGTTCGACGATCACTCGATCGCCGAAGCGTTCGGTCTGACGACCGTTCGCCAGCCGGTGCGTGAACTCGGTCGTCGGGCCGCCGAGAGAATGCTTGAGCTCATCGAGCGAGGCTCGGGTTCGCCGGGACACGAAATGCTCGATGTCGAGTTGATCGTTCGGTCGTCCACCTCGAAGTAGCTCAGGTGGGCGTCGCGTCGACCAATCGGCGAGGATGTCCCCATGACCACTCGCATCGTTCTGCAGGGCGGCACCGTCGTCGACGGGACCGGCTCGCCCGGATATCTCGCCGACGTCGCCATCGAAGGTGATCGCATCGTCGAGATCGGGCCCGGTCTCCTCGGTAACACGGCGCTCGACGCCACTGGCTGCGTTGTCGCGCCGGGGTTCATTGACATCCATACGCACTACGACGCGCAGGTCTTCTGGGATCCGCAGCTCACGCCATCGTGTTTTCACGGGGTCACCAGCGTGGTGGCGGGCAACTGTGGTTTTTCGATCGCGCCGGTTCGACCCGATCAGCGTGCGCTCATGGCGGCGACGATGGAAAAGGTCGAGGACATGGATCCGGCCACGCTGCTCGAAGGAGTGCCGTGGGATTTCGAGACGTTCCCGGAGTACCTCGCGTCGGTCGAGCGTCACGGGTCAGTTCTGAACTTCGGCGCCTATATCGGTCACACTGCGCTTCGGTTGCATGCGTTGGGCGACGAATCGGTCGGTCGAGCGGCGACCGATGCCGAGATTGCGTCGATGGTGGCTTCGGTGTCGGAGGCGATGGATGCCGGAGCGGTCGGGTTTGCGACGTCGTTCGCGGTGACCCATCGGGGCGCCGACGGCAACCCGATCCCGTCTCGATACGCCGACCGCCGGGAGGTCGACGCGCTTGCCGCGGCCGTGGTTCATTCGGGAAAGGGCGTCGTCGGGATCAACGGCGGCGAAGGATTGTCTTTTGCTGACAGTTACAAGCTTTCGTCGGAACTCGGCGCCGCGGTGACGTATACGGCAGTCCTCACCACGCCGACCGGAGCCCATCTCAAGGCGATGGAGATCCATCGTCAAGGAATCGCCGACGGGGCCAATGTGTGGCCGCAGATCAGCTGTCGACCGCTGGCCTTTTCCATGCATCTCGTCGAGCCGTTTACGCTCAATACCAACCCAGTTTTCGCCGAGCTGATGCCCCTTCTGGAACTCGACCGTAGGCGTGCCTACGAATCGACCGAGTGGCGCACTCGGGCCAAGGATGCGTGGGTCGCCGACCGCCGCATCGCCCCTCGTTGGGACACCTTCACCGTGATGGAGTCGACCGCGTCGCCGGAACTCATCGGGGAAGGCATTCAAGTGCTGGCGGAGCGTCTCGGGGTCCATCCACTCGACGCGCTGCTCGATCTCGTATTGGCCGAGCCTGATCTGCGATCCATGCGGGTCAAGGCGACCTTGGCCAACGATGATCCCGAAGGCATCGCCGGGCTGTTGCGCGAGGAGCACGTCACGCTCGGACTGTCGGACGCGGGCGCCCATGTGGGCCAGATCTGCGACGCGCCGTTGCCCACCGACCTTCTCGGCAACTGGGTCCGCGAGCGCGGCGTTCTCACCATCGAAGATGCGGTCCGTCGGCTGACGAGTGTGCAGGCCGAGCTGTTCGGATTCACCGACCGAGGCGTCGTCCGCGTCGGCGCGTTTGCCGACGTGTGCGTCTTCGACCCTGCCACCGTCGCTCCCGGACCATTGCGGCGCGTCCGGGACTTTCCGGCCAACGGTGAGCGCCTCACCGCCGACGCGCCGGTCGGCGTGCGCCACGTGTTGGTGAATGGCAACGTCATCCGTCGAAACGGCGTCTCGTTGTCGATCGAGGAAATCGGGCGGCCAGGCCGGATGCTGGCGCCGGCGGCTCGCTGACCGGGGCCCGTGCGAGGCCCGCTACCGTCGACTTCATGAGTGACGATCGTCGGTATCACATTGGATTTGGCCCGAGCGATCTCGCTGGACGCGTTCCCGAGCTGGTGCTGTTGTCGGGCGATCCGCAGCGCACGGAGCACATCGCCACCGGACTGTTGAGCAACGCTCGCCTGTTGAGCGACCACCGTGGTCTCACCAGCTACGTGGACTACCGACGCCGACAATGCCTTGGGGTGCGTGTCCGTCGTCATGATCCCCTCGGCGCCAACCATCG
>JANLQX010000262.1:0-6969 GCA_031368095.1 Actinomycetes bacterium
ACGCCGATGCCGGTGGGACCACACATCTTGTGCGACGAAAAGACGAGGAAGTCGGCCCCGAGCGCCTCGACGCAGGTGGCGTTGTGGGGCACGTATTGGCAGGCGTCCACCATGGCGACGGCACCGGCCGCGTGTGCGGCATCCGTAAGTACGCGTATGGGCGTGATCGTGCCGAGCACGTTCGACATCGCCGTGAACGCCAGCACCTTGGCCCCGTCGAGCAGCGTTGGCAACGAGGAGAGGTCGAGGGTTCCGTCGGTAGCGACAGGAATCCACCGGATCGTGAAACCCTTTTCGGCGGCGAGCTGATGCCACGGCACAATGTTGGCGTGGTGCTCCATCTCGGTGAGCACGACCACATCGCCCGGACCGAGGTTGGCGCCACCCCACGACCGCACGAACAGGTTCGACGCTTCGGTGGCGTTCTTGGTGAAAATCACCTCGTGGGCCCGCGGCGCCCCGATAAACGATGCCACCTTGGCACGAGCGCCTTCGAAATGATCCGTTGCCGCGGCGGCAAGCTTGTACGACGAACGGTTGATCGGGGCGTAGTCATAGGCCATGAACGACGACATTGCGTCGATCACCTGACGGGGCTT
The DNA here is from genome assembly GCA_031368095.1 of Actinomycetes bacterium. Taxonomy (GTDB): domain Bacteria; phylum Actinomycetota; class Acidimicrobiia; order Acidimicrobiales; family JANYDT01; genus JANLQX01. The sequence continues at coordinate 600 of JANLQX010000262.1, forward strand.
GAACGATGAGTTCGCCGAGTCGAGATACACAATCCGCCTGCCGTCGATCTCTCGTTCGAACACCGGGAAGTCGGCGCGAACGTCGGAGGCCTTCACTGGAGGGCCATATCTCGCCAGGCATCGAACCCGTCAGCCTCGAGTCGCACGGAGAGATCTGGTCCTCCGGACTCGACGATCCGCCCGTCGATCAGGATATGCACGACGTCGGGCTTCAAGAGCTCAAGGAGGCGTTGGTAGTGGGTGATTACCACCACGCCGAGCTGCGGCCGTGCCGTGCGGACCTGCTGGACTCCGCTGGCCACGATGCGCAACGCGTCGATGTCCAGGCCAGAGTCGGTTTCATCGAGGATGGCGAGCTCAGGCTCAAGAATCGCCATTTGGAGAAACTCGTTGCGTTTCTTCTCGCCGCCGGAAAAACCCTCATTGAGATAGCGACTGGCGAATTCGGCATCCATGCCGAGCTTTTCCATCCACTCCATGATGGACAATCGCAGTTCCAGGATCGACAGGTCGATGCCTTTGCGCGCCGATAGGGCTTGGCGGAGAAAGTTGACGATCGTGACACCGGGAATTTCTTCGGGATGCTGAAAAGCAAGAAACATGCCAGCCTTGGCTCGGGTGTCGGTTTCCCAGTCGGTGATGTCGTCGCCGCGGTACAAAACGCGGCCGCTGGTGACCACATATTCCTCGTTGCCGAGCAAGGTATTCGCAAGCGTGGATTTGCCCGATCCGTTCGGACCCATGATGGCGTGGACCTCGCCCGCCCGCACGGTGAGGGTGACCCCACGCAAGATGTCCTTCGGTTCGGTCGCCTCGGTGGCGGCCACGCCAACTTCGAGAGCGTCGAGTTGCAGCAGGGGAGCGTCCACACCGAAGAGGATAGTTTCTCCTACGGCCATAGGAGAAACCTCCGCTGCTCCGGTTCTGGCGGATGACCCGGCGGCGCCGATTGCTTCCACCAGACTCGTCGAACCATGCAACTGCGCCGCCGCCGTGTCCCCGCCCACGAGCGGACGACGACCCAGCGGGTGCTGGCCCTGGTCGGTGGCGGATGGGACGTGCTTGCGTGGGCGTATCTCCTGCTGGCACTCGTGGTGGCCATCTCCCGTCCGATCGGCGGCGCACCGCCACCCGTTCTCCAGGCCTTGCAGGCCGGATTTCCCCTGGTCATGGCGCCCCTCGTGCTCGTGGCCGTGGGCGCCCTGATGACCCGCCGGTGGATCCAGGCGGCAGCGGCGTTGTTGCTCGGAGCGACGGCTTGGTTCGCCGTGTCCCCGGCGCTCGGGAGCGACCAACTCCCGTTCTGGGCGAAGACCGGCGATCGACTGCGGGTCACTGAGGCCAACCTGTATTTTCGTAATTCGCGCCCGGCTGATGCGGCGGCGTCAGTGTTCGCCAACGATGCCGATCTCATCGTGTTGTCCGAACTGACGCCCCAATTCGTTGCTGCCGCCGCACAACTCGGAGCCGAGGGGCGCTACCCCTACCGACTGCTTGATCCCGTCGAGCCGGTGGGGGACAACTCGGGCCCGGGCGGGCTCGGGCTGTACTCGAAGTATCCGTTCGACGACATCGAACGGGTCGGGCGTGACGGGGCTCCGTTCGTCCGCATCGTTCTTCCCCGTGGCCGGGCGATACGCGTTCTTCCGGTGCACGTCCCGTCGCCGTCTGGGTCGTCTCGCGTGGCGCCGTGGTCGTCGGAACTCTCGCGACTCGGCCGCTTGGTCGAGTCGGCCGAGGAGCCAGTTCTGCTCGTGGGTGATTTCAACGCCAGTCGGTGGCAGCCATCGTTCGGGGCTTTGCTGAGACGAAATCTCACCGATGCCCACGAATCGGTTGGCCGCGGTCTCAGCCGATCCTGGAAGAGCAACTTCGCCGTTTTTCGCCTGGACCATGCCCTCTTCAGCCGCGAACTGGCCGCAACCAACGTCACCGACTTCACCGTGCCGGGCAGTGATCATCGCGGATTTGTTGCCGATCTGGTGGCCCAGCCGGTGCCGAGTACTCCCTCGTGATTCCGTAGGGTGAAACCATGAACGCGACGAACGAAACCCTTGCCGCCGATGTGTCGTGGCGACTCGCCGATATCACCGGATCCAACGATGGCTCGTCCATCGACGCCTTGCTCGATGACGCACAGGCCCGAGCGGTTGATCTGCAACCCATGCGGGGACGGCTCGGGTCCCTCACTCCCGTTGAACTGGGAGCTTTCTGGCAGGCGGTCGAGGATGCGTCGGAGCCGCTCGCTCGAGCGGGCAATTTTGCCCAATTGCGATTTGCCACCGACACGGCCGACCCGGCCAACGGTGCGCTCATGATGGCGATGCAGGAGCGAGCCACGGCGATCGCGACAACGCTTGTTTGGGTAGAACTCGAATGGGCGTCACTCGGCGATGCCTACGTCGACGCCGTGCTCGCCGACCCTGCGCTCGGCCGGTTCCGCCACCATTTGCGAGTGGTTCGCCTGGCGCGGCCACACCTCCTTTCCGAGGCCGAAGAGAAGATCCTGGCCGAGAAGTCGCTTACGGGTGGGTCGGCGTGGTCTCGGCTCTTCGACGAACTCCTTGCCGGCCTTCGCGTGGAACTTCCTTCGGTCGGCGAAGTGGCGCTTGAGGAGGCCTTCAGCCGCACGCAATCAGTCGATCGCGTCGTTCGGGCCGAGGCCGCGGCCGGGATCACCGCCGCCCTTCAACCCGGACTGCGAACCCGGGCCTACATCTACAACACGCTCCTGGCCGACAAGGCCACTGATGATCGTCTGCGCGCCTACAACTCTTGGATCGCCGCTCGAAACCTGTCGAACCAAGCTACCGACGAATCGATCAGTGCACTTATCGAAGCGGTGGTCTCGCGCTACGGCCTGGTGCAACGTTGGTATCGCCTGAAAGCCTCGCTCCTCGGTCTCGACCAGCTCTCGTTCTACGACCGCAACGCGTCGCTTCCCACCGGCGAAGACACGGCAGTGATCGATTGGGAGGAAGCGAAAGAAACGGTCATCGACGCCTACGCGTCGTATTCACCCACACTCGCTGCCGGTGCCCGTCGCTTCTTTGACGAGGGTTGGATCGACGCTCCGCTCCGCCCGGCCAAACAGGGTGGTGCGTTCTGCGCGCCGGTCACCCCGGGCCTGCACCCTTACGTGCTCGTCAACTACACCGGTACCCGCCGCGATGTCCTGACGCTCGCCCACGAACTCGGTCACGGACTGCATTTTCTGCTCGCCCGTGACCAGAGCTTGTTCGAGCACGTCACTCCGCTCACCCTCGCCGAGACCGCCTCGGTGTTCGGTGAGGCCGTCACGTTCGGACGCCTCCTCGAACACGAACACGACCCACGCCGACGCCTTGCGCTTCTCGCCAGCAGTGTCGACGACGCCATTGCGACTGTGTTCCGGCAGGTGTCGATGTGGCGCTTCGAGGATTTGGCGCATCGCGCCCGCCGGTCCGAAGGCGAACTATCCGTCGAACGGATCAACGCGCTGTGGATGGAGTCCCAGATGGAGCTGTTCGGCGACACCATCAACACCGACGGGTACGAGTCGTGGTGGAGCTATATCCCGCACTTCATTCACACTCCGGGCTACGTCTATGCGTACGCCTACGGCCAGCTCCTGGCGATGTCGGTCTACCAACGTTCGCTCGACGGGGGCCCGCCCTTTGCCGAGAAATACCTCGCGATGCTGGCCGCCGGCGGCTCACGTTCACCTGAAGAACTCACCGCCATGGTCGACTGTGACCTCAACGATCCTGAATTCTGGGCGGCCGGCCTTGACCTGGTCGAGCGACGCTTGGACGAGGCCGAGGCGGCGGCCAATGCACTGCGCGCCAGCTAATTGAGGGCCAAGTCGTCGGGTAGTAGGCGCAGGGTGGCGTCGTTGCGATCGGCCCGTCGAAGAACACGGCCCCAGAGGCTTTCGAGACCGGGGTCGAACGGATCGCCGGCTTGGGCGGCAACCACGACCCAGCCGCCCATCAAGATTTCGCCCTCCAACTGACCTGGACCCCATCCGGTGTACCCCGCGAACAGGGTGACGTCGTGCATGGCGTCGGTTGGTTGGCAGTGCAGGTCAATGAGGCCGATCGAGCCGAGCGTCGGCGTCTCGATAGCTCGGTAGCCGGATGGCTCGTCATGGTCCGAGATACGTCCGATAGCGATGAGCGCATCGGTCTCCACCGGGCCGCCGTGGCGAACAGTGGCGCTGGCCACCTTGGCCCATGCGGGCACCGCCTCTCCCGGCTGGAGTGATGTCGACCGATTGAGCACCAGGCCGAACGCTCCACTTTCGTTGTGAAGTAGCACCAGGACCACGCTCTCGACGAAGTTCGGATCGGTGAGCGAGGGAGGCGCCACCAACAACATGCCGGCGAGCGATGTCATGCTTCGATTCTGCTCCCTATCGGTCACGTCAGACGCACCTCTAGTTGTCGCGCAGGGACTCTTTCCAACGACGAAACCGAGTGTGGCGGATGCCGTCGGGTCCGACGCCCTCACCGGTCCCGTCGGGATAGAGGCGGTAGGTGAAAAATCGCGACGGATCGCCAATGGCGTCCACGTCGATGGCGGCGTAGCGAGCATCGGCATCGACGGCGGGGCCCGCTCGCCAGAGGAGCCAGCGAACCCCGATACGACGTTTGTACGCCACCACATCAGCGCCGATGTCGTCGCCGAGATGGCGCAGCTCACTTGGGCATTCGATCCAGAGATCGGCGGGAAGGCGCCGATCGCGCTGGGGCGTGGGCGGAAGGTCGGCGGTGTGGAACGCCGAGGTGACGAGGGGGCGTTGGTCGGCGGGGATCGGCGCGATCGCCGTATCAGGCGGGTCACGCGGGTCACTCTGGATCATAGTTGGGCCTCCGTTGGCCGATTGGGGTCGATCGTTGTTGGCGATGGAGTCCATCTCTGTTCTGCATCAGAAAGTTGACCAGCGGGTCTAGTCTGACCGGGTTGACCTCTCTATGCTGCAAGTGTTCCGCCGACGCTTTCGAGTCGGCAAAACCTCGGAACCGATTGGTCAAAACTGCGGCTCCGGCCGACGTAGTGTCCTCCGTGTTCTGCGTGGCATCACCCCACCGAGCCACAGCGAAAGGTCGACTCATGTTTACTGCCCGACACCATTGGAACGACCTGAAATGGCGCGACGACGCCACCTGCCGTGACCTCGATCCGGAGATTTTCTTCCCGATCGGCGTGACGGGAGCGGCCGTCGAACAGATCGATGCGGCCAAGGATTTCTGCCGCTCGTGCGTCTCCCAGCAGTCCTGCCTCGAGTTCGCCATCACCACCAACCAGGAGTACGGGGTGTGGGGCGCAACCACGGAGGACGAGCGTCGCGTGCTCCGCCGCCAATGGCGGGCCGAGGTCCGCCGGCAGAGAGTCGCCAGCTAAGCGAAAGCGAAGGCTTCCGCGCCAGCGAGAGAGGTTGCCCCCATAGACGTGACCGCGTTACCTCGGTAGCTCGTTTCGAGGTAGGAAGCCCGTCTTGGCTACCAGCCGCGGTCGATCCAGGATTGCAGGCTGGGACGTTCCGTGGCGATGGTCGTGTCGTCGCCGTGGCCCGGCATGACGATGGTGTCGAGGGCGAGGGTGAAGAGCCGACGATCGATCGACTCGATGATCGACTCGAAACTCGAGCCCTCGAACTTGGTCGCCCCCGGCCCGCCCGGAAACAGGGTGTCGCCGGAGAACAGCACCGGGGAGCCTTCCAGGCGAAAACAGATCGATCCAGCGGTGTGCCCCGGCGTCGTGATGGTGTGCAGCCGAAGACGGCCGACGGAGAGCGCCATATCGTCTTCGAGGATTTCGTCGTAACTCGGGAGCATGGCGGAATCGGCGGCAGTGACGGCGACGGAGTATCCGGCATTGCGGAGTTGCGTCACCGCTTGGATGTGATCCCAGTGCCCGTGGGTCTCGACCACCTTCTTGACCCCCAGGGACCGACACAGCTCAAGCAACACTCCGTGTTCGTTGGCGGCGTCGATCAGCAGCGCGTCGCCCGTGGCCCGGCAGCGGACAACAAATACGTTGTTGTCATATGGGCCAACGACGGTCTTCGTGATTTCGACCTGCGTGTCGCGGTAGTGGATTTCGGGGGTGGTGGCCATGGCCGACTCCGTTCTAGAAACGAGCGCGTCCGACGACGGTAGCCCCGAGGCGCCCGAGGCATCGGTCGGCCGATTGGGACTTGACCGGCCGGTCGGATAAAAGTGTGGGGCCAGATCGACCGCAACATCACACCGTCACCAATAAGGGGTAGCACGTGAATTTCGCCTTCAGTGAAGAGCAGGAAGAGCTCCGCAAATCGGTCCGCCGCTTCCTTGACGAGAAGTCGCCGGTCACCGAAGTTCGTCGTCTCATGGAGACCGAAGAGGGC
>JANLQX010000398.1:0-18122 GCA_031368095.1 Actinomycetes bacterium
CGGCCGACACTTCCCGCGGTGAGGCCCTCCGAAGTACGCCAGCGGCAGAAGGAACGAATCGTCATGGCTGCTCGCCGACGTGACGATGCGGCGAGTTCGGCGACGCGCAGCGCTTCAAGATGGCGCACGATCACGTCGTCGTCGGCGTCCTCCAGGGCCACTCCGGCCTCGATCAGCCACGAGAGGTACCGCGCCAGGTCATGTCGATAGGCCAACAGCGTGTTCGTTGATCGTCCGCGTTCGAGCAGCAGCGTCGTGAGGAACGCTTCGACGTCCGGATGGGAGACGTCGGCGGCCGACACCGCTCAGGTTCCTCGGGCGATCAGCAACGTCAACGCCAACGCCGTCTTCCCGTCGATCAAATCGCCGCTCTCGATGAGCCCGAGCACGTCGGCCAGTGCAATGCGCTCGACTACCAGGTCATCCTCCTCGGGGCCATGACGCTCATCTTCCACCTCCATCAATTCCGTGGCGACGAAAATGGTGACTCGCTCGTCTGTCATGCCGGCCGCCGGAACATACGTGCACAGATGATCGAGCCGCCCACAGGCCAACCCCGCTTCCTCCCTCAGCTCGCGTCGAGCAGCCTCGTCGAGCGGTTCATCGTCGACGTCGAGGAGTCCCGCCGGAATCTCGAGCAGGCGAGTTCCGATCGCCGGTCGGAACTGACGGAGAACGGTGACGGTTCCGTCGGGATGCAGGGGCACGACCGCAACGGCACCTCGGTGACGAACGATCTGGCGACGGAACGTCACCCCACTGGGCGCCGCGAATTCCTCATCGACAAGTCGGAATACCGGACCGTCATAGAGCAGGTCCGAAGAAAGATGAGTGAACCCGCCGATGGATCCGGCCCCGTTCACGAGACCGAAGCCGGCGTTTCGATGCGTTCGAGTTCGATCAATCGAGGATGACGGCCGTCGGCCCGTGCCACCGCAGCACCAATGAGTTCGCGAAACAGTGGATGTGGCCGCAACGGACGCGACAGGAACTCCGGGTGCGCCTGGGTGGCCACCCAATACGGATGGTTCCCCAGTTCGATGAACTCGCAGAGACGTCCGTCGGGCGACATCCCCGACAGCGTGAGGCCACCCTCCATGAGTTTGCGGTGATACCGAGGGTTCACCTCGTAGCGATGGCGATGCCGCTCGTAAACAACTTCGCGACCATACGCGCGCTGAACTTTGGTGCCGGCGACCAACGTTGCGGGGTAGGTGCCAAGACGCATCGTGCCGCCCTTCTCGACGACCTCGCGCTGCTCGTCCATCAAGTCGATGACGCGGTCCGGCGATGTCGGGTCGAACTCGCTGGAGTTCGCGAGGGGCAGGTCGAGCACGTGGCGAGCGAAATCGATCACCATGACCTGTAGGCCGAGACAGATCCCGAGGCAGGGAATGTTGTTCTCGCGTGACCACGTGGCAGCCGCGATCTTTCCCTCGATCCCGCGCTCGCCGAAACCACCAGGAATGACGATGCCATCAAGGTCGTGCAACTTGCCCTCAGCCAGCAGGTCAGGAACCTGCTCCGCCTGAATCCACTGGATGTCCACATTGACGCCGTGGAACACCCCGGCATGGCGTAACGACTCGACGACCGACAAATAGGCGTCGACGAGGTTGACGTACTTGCCGATGAGACCGATCCGCACCGAGCCGTTGAGCGAGCCAACACGGCGAACGAGTGCACGCCAATCGTCGAGGTTGATCGGGTGCTCCTGCTGGTCGATCCGCAAAATCTCGCAGACGTAGCTATCGAGGCCTTCGTCGTGGAGCATGAGCGGCACCTCATAGAGCGACGAGGCATCGGTGGCACTCACAACAGCCTCCGGTTCAACATCGCAGAGCCCACTGATCTTGCGCTTGATGTCGTCGGGAATCGGCCGGTCGCTGCGGCACACGATCACGTCGGGCTGAATCCCGCGAGCCCGAAGCTCCGTCACCGAGTGTTGCGTTGGTTTGGTCTTCTGTTCACCCGACGGACCGATGAACGGCAGGAGCGTGACGTGGATGAAGCAGACGTTGGCCCGCCCCACCTGCTTGCGCACCTGACGAATTGCCTCGAGGAACGGCAGAATCTCGATGTCACCAACGGTCCCGCCGACCTCGGAGATGACCACGTCGACGTCATCGGTGCCGAGAGCCAGGATGCGCCGCTTGATCTCGTCGGTCACGTGCGGTATGACCTGCACCGTCTTGCCGAGATAGTCGCCTCGCCGTTCCTTGGCGAGGATCGTCTGGTAGATCGAGCCCGACGTGGCGTTGCCGTGGCGGGAGAGGTCCTCATCGATGAATCGCTCGTAGTGACCGAGGTCAAGGTCGGTCTCGCCCCCGTCAGCGGTAACGAACACCTCACCATGCTCAAACGGGTTCATCGTGCCGGGATCCACATTGAGGTACGGATCGAGCTTTTGCATCGTGACCCGCAGTCCACGCTGCTTCAGGAGCCGACCGAGCGAAGCAGCAGTGATGCCCTTCCCCAGCGAACTTGCTACGCCGCCCGTCACGAAGATGTGCTTAGCCACGGACTACCACGTTACCGCGGTGCCCCCGTCGCCTGCGGACCGTTGGGCGTTCTTTCGTGCGCTTTGCGCTCCGGTGTCGCTCCCAGTCGATCAATCCACCGCAACGGCCCGACCCCGTCGATCACCGAGGAGAACGACATGGCCTCGCTGGCCAGGTTTAATACCAGGAGCAGCACCACGAACACCACGGTGACCGAGGTCGCCACGTCCCCGAGCCGCACCACCACCAAAAACGCCACCGAAGCACCGACCACGTTGGATCCGGCGTCGCCCAGCATCGATGTTTCGGCGAGGTCAGCCGGAAGAAGGGCCAGCAGAACGCCGAGGAGACACCCAGCCTGCGGACCCACGAAGGTGGAGGCACCGATCGTTGAAGCAATCACCGCGGCCAGGCCGAGCGCTCCGACCTTCAGACAACGCCCAGGAGCCCGATCGAACAGGTTGCCAAGATTCGCGCCAAGAGCCACCGCTGCTGCGCCGAGCAGCCACCGCAACGCGGTCGGCGACGATTGGGTCACCATCAGCCCGAGTGCACCTCCCCCGAACAGCTTGAGCGACCCCGTCGTGAGCCGGCCGGACCTGAGGGCCCGAAGATGCCCACCGAACCCGCGATCGTTCCCGGTGGCGCCGAGGTCGTCGACTAAACCCAGGAGCGCGAAGCCGATGACCAAAGGAACCGGAACGCTTACGGTCACCAGCGCCAGCACCCACGCCGAGTCGGGTGTCTGATCACGCAGGGTGAACACCCCGACCGCCGCGCTCATCGCCGCGATGGCCAGATACGCCAACGCGATGGCCAGCCCGGAAGCGATCCCGAGTTCCGCGTCCCGGTAGTTCCGACGGCGGAACACCGGAGCCTCAAGGATCGGTCCGATGAGCCTGACGCTGATCCAGCCGACCACGAGGCCGAGCCCGACAAAGCCAAGCACCCACCAGAACGACACCGGGCCGAACATCACGGCGAATCCCTGGTGACGAACGTCGGGCGATCGTCTCGCTGCAGGGCGAGAAGGGTGATGAATGGTCCGAGGTAGACGAAGACCAACGCGGTAACGACACTCCCCGAGTCGTTCACGGCAAACCCGAGGAGCCCGCAGAGCAGTGCCGCAACCACCCCGGCCCGCAACGCCGTGCCCCGGCCGATGTCGCGCTCCCAGCCATGCTGCACGACGAGGAAGAACAACAACACGAGGGCGATGATCGGCACGATCCACGTCCAGAACGATCCCGTGAACACGCGGACGTTCGTCGCTAGCTTGCGCGACATCGTCGTAAGAAGGGTCGATGATCCGGTGTCTTCGCCGAGCATCGCCGCCACTAACCGCCCCAAATGGGTCCTCGCCCGGGCCGGACGTTGGTAGTCAAGTCCGGCCGCCGCCGCCACCGTCGCCACCGTCGCCACCCCGGCGTAGAGGATCGGTTTGAGCCGCAAGGTTCGACCCGACATGACGTAGAGCAGCAACCCAAAAACTGGCACGAGCGTGAGGATGCCACCAACGTCAGAGCCAAGGAATGGTGCGCCATCGGCCACCAGCACCACGCCGCAGACGAGCCCCGCACCGAGAAGCGCTTCGCGGCGGCGAGGCGCGTACTGCACATGGATCGCCGCCCACAGCACGCAGGTGGAAGCCAACGCCGCGAAAGCCGCGTTGCCGATCCCGGTGAACCGCGCTGCGGTGTGGGGCGAGTACCCCAGGATGCTGGACTGCTGCAACGCCGCCCCGGAGCAGAGATCGACCACATTGATCGCAACGGTGGCGAATAAGATCCACGACAACGGACTCAGCGGATGACGCCGCGCGCGCTTCGCCAACGCCACCAGTCCCACGTCGATGGCGATCATGACCGGTGCGCCGAAGGGGCCCAGCACCCACGCGTGGGGGACCATCCGGAACACGAAGGTCGCCAGCGGCCACGCCGCCACCGCCAGCACGACCCATGTCAGACCCGTCCGCAGCGGACCAACCGAACCGCGTGACGAGAAGAGCAGCATCGTCAAGAGGTACACAATCACCTGGAAGATCACGTAGCCCTTGGTGAGGGGCAGATAGATCCGTTCGCGGTACCCGGCAAGGTCGTTCATATTCCGAAGGAAATCGACCTTCGACAAAGAGCTTGTCGGATGGAACCGAAGCGCGTGGCCGATCATGCCGGAACTGGTCGGCGCCATGGTCGGATCGACGCCAATCGCCGCCAGGATCGTCGGACTGAGGTCAGTGAGGGCGATGAGACCGAGTCGTTTCGTCGACGGCGAATGGGCGTAGCCGGGCACGACCCCGGCGCCGGCGAGCACTGTCGGCGTCAGCTCCCACGTTCGGGTCGGCGGACGAATGCCCACCACGATCAGCAGGGTGCGTTCGGGCAGTGCGTCGGCCACGGCGCCAATCAACTCGTCGGTACGACGCAGAGCTCCCAGACGAAGCTCCTCGAAACGATCGTCGGTGGTGTTTGCCTTGAACGCAAACGCCCGGTCCATTTCGCCGGGATCGAGCACCGTCACGTCGCTGCGAGCGATGGTGGCCGAGGCCGCCGCCAGGAATTCGTCGCGGTCAACCGTCACCCCAAATGGTCGGGTCGGATCGGCTTGGAGAAGCCCGGTCACCGAACCGTTCGTCACCGAGCCGCCGAGGTCGGCGAGAGCGATGGCGGTCGGCCGCTGTCGGCTGGCATCAGGATCTCGGGCCACCAATCCGGTGTCCGACATGCCGACGACCCCAGTTGTTTTTCCCGCCAGACGAAGCGTCTCGCCGAGGGCGGCCGGGAGGATCGGCAGATAGCGACGTTCGTTGGTGGCCACCGTCTCGGCCAAACCAATGACGATGACCCGTCCCGCCGACGAGCGCCCGGTCCGGAGGGCGGCAACCTCCTTCGCCGTGAGTAGGCCTACGTCATCACCCGCACCGAAGGCGTCGGCCGCCGCGTCACCGGCCCGAACCCGGCCGCCCGCGCCGAGCGAGGCGTATCCCTCGACCGTTGACGGCCGCCCCGACAGGGTCCGCACGCTGGTCGCCGCCACGGCGCCGGCGGCTACCAGCCGATCGATCGCCGGAGTGTTTCCGGCGCCAAGATCGTCGAGGGCAAGCCGCGGTACGCCGAAGACCACCACTCGTTCGGCGGTGGTCGACGCCGCCACGCTCGACGGTTCGAACCCCGGCGAACGCAACAACGCCACCGCCATGAACACGACGGCGGCGCCGACCATCAGGCCGACTCGGAACCGCGATGACGTACGGCGCGACCATAGGGCTCGCACGATGTCGCCTCCCTGACGAGCCCGATGGACGAACCCGGTGAGCGTTCGCCCGGTATGGCGATGGTCGAAGTCGACCGGCACCTCGATCACCCGGGCGCCGCTCCTCACGGCATCAACGGTCATCGCCGTCTCCAGGCCAAATCGGTCGGCGAGAGACAGGCTTCGTAACAGTTCGCCTCGTATCGCCCGCTGTCCTGATAGCGGTGCGGCGGCATCAAATCCGGTCGCCGCCAGGATGCCCCTGCGGGCGATCTTCTTCACTGCTCCGAACCCGCCACGCGCTCCCGCCGCCATCGTCGGAATCCCGATCACCAGGTCGGCCCGATCCTCGGCGATCGGACGAAGGAGCGCATCGGCGACAGCCGCAGTTCGACCGAGATCGGCGTCGATAAGCAGGTAGGTCCCGGCGTCGGGAGTGGCCAGCGTGGCCGCACGGATGGCGCCTCCTTTGCCGATATTCACCGGAAGACGTAGCACCAGGGGGTACCGGTTGTTTCCCTCACCGGACTCGCCGACCGACGCACGCTCGGCGGTGGCATCGCTCGATCCGTCATCGATCACCACGACCCGGTCAACGCCATCAACGGCGAACAGAGCCGTCACGGTCTCGCCGATCGAGTCACTTCGGTTCAAGGCGGGAACAAGGGCGACGACGGGCCCGAACGTTCGCATCGCCTCAGGCTGCCGGTATCAGTCGTTCGGCCCCGTCGCCATCGCCGTAGTGTCCCGCTCGACCTCGGGCGAGGTCCTCCAGGGCGTAGATCGTGGCGACCCGCCCGGCTCGCGTCTCCATGTTGTCAACGGTCGCGATCCGGGCCGCCAGCGCGGGAACGCCCCGGATCCGACTGACGACCGGGTCATCGGCCGAACCGGCCACCACCACCGGTGTACCGGCTTCGGTCAACCGTCCAAGAAACGCTCCTACCTGTTCGGCGGCGACGTCCGACGACCCCTGATGCACGAAGACGACCCGGGTCCCGCTCAGAATCACCGCCGGAAAGACGCCACCCTCGGGGTCGCGCCGATCGACGAGACCGGCCTGGACCAGGCTGTCCAAAGCTGGCGTTTCGAGCGGACGGGCGATCGCCCCCACAACTCGCTCCCGCAGCAAAAACTGCACCGTTTCGGCGCGTGTCGACGCCGCTTGGACGGCTTGGCGGGCTCTGGCGACGTCCACCGCCGACGTTACCGACAGGGCGCGTCCGATCGAGAGTGAACCCAGCATGCGAGCACCGGACGCCCGTAGGGTCACCTCCAACGCATCGAGACGCCCCGTGTCCACGACGGCGTCGGTGACGACGAGCACCGGGGTCACCGCTAACCGGGCCCGAACCATCCGCGGCTCCGCCTCGACACCGAAACGCTCAAAGGCTTCCCGGTCCCGACGCAGCGTGGCGATAGTGGTGGCTCGATCCTGCAACGTGGAGTCGAGCGCCTCGATCCGGCGCTGTGACTGCGAGACGAGGCCTTGGTCCACCACCGTGGCCCCGACGGCGATGCCGATAGCCAATGCAAGGAACACGGCGACCAGCGAAACAATGTGGAATCGAAGGTTGATCACCGCAGTACACCCGCCCCCACCGTACCGGCCCATCGTCCGTGCGATAAGGACCGCCCGTCACGGCCAACCAAAATTGCCATCAGCGGCGCCATTCGCGGATCGAGATCCAGAGCGAATCCCAGAACAGTTGGAATGGCGGCGACAGGGCAAGAACGAACACGAGAGCGACCATGGCGGTCAGCACGAGCAGGGTCACGTCTCGTTTCCGGACTCGATGCTCGTAGAGCCGATTCAGGCCTTTGGCGTCGACGAGGATCGGACCCACTTTCAGCCGGACCAGGAACGTCGAAGCCATTCCCGGACGCCCCTTGTCCAAGAAGTCGACCAGGTTCACATGGGTGCCAACGGCGACGATGAGCTCGGCGCCGAGTTCGAAGGCGAGGAGCATGGCGATGTCCTCGCTCGTCCCGGCCATGGCCCAGGTCAGGAATGGCACACCCTCGTGGCGGAGTCGATCGCCGCCGGGCGCCTTTCCGTCCGGATAGGCATGAACGATCAGCTCGGCACCGCAGCGCAGCGCCTCACTGGTGACCGAATCGAAGTCGCCGATGATAACGGCCGGTTTTAGTCCATTGGCGATCACCGCGTCAGCCCCTCCGTCGACGGCGATGATGACCGGATTCATGTCGGCGATGTAAGCCCGCAGCGCCCGAAGGTCTTCTTTGAACTGATCGCCGCGAACCACGATAAGCGCGTGACGGCCCCGAAACGAAGTGCGCAGGTCGGGGAGGTCCGGCGAGTCGAGCAGCAGGAATTGCTCGGCTTGCATGTACGCCAGCGTGTTTTCGGCGAAGCGGGTGAGTTCGATACTGATGGTCTCCTTGGCGGCTACTACTTGAGCGTCGAGCGAGGACATGGTCTGACGCACGCCTTCGCCGAGCAGCTCGCCGCGAACGTTCCGCACGAGGTTCCCATCGACGGTGATCATCTCGCCATCGACGATGCGTTGCAGCACCATCGATCCCACCGAGTCGAGCAGCGGAATTCCGGCAGCGGCGAGCAACAGCGGCCCAACGTTGGGGTACCGGCCGGTAATCGACGCCGAGGCGTTGACTACGGCGCCCACCCCCGCCGACACGAGGCCTTCGGCTGCGACCCGGTCGAGATCGGCGTGGTCGATAACGGCGATCTGGCCGGGTTCGAGCGATTTCGTCAGTTCTTTGGTGCGCGATCCTGGTCGAGCGACGCCGGTCACGGCAGCAGTAAGACGTTGGTCGATCGTCGGACCGCCCATCACGGCGCCGATCGACGGGTCCGGACCGCCTTCGCCGAGGCCCGAGGCTTTCTCGACACTGGATCGGTGCGCCTAACCCGTTGCGACCGGCGGGCCCCGAGGAGATCCTCAGCGTGGCGCAGCGCCGTCGGACTCGCCGGATCACCGGCCAGCATGCGAGCTACTTCGCCTATTCGATCAGACTCCGAGAGAGCCGACACCGCGGTGGACGTCACCGGCGCGCCGGATCCGTCGGCTCCTATCGTCTTGCGAACATGGATGTGGGAGTCGGCCGACGCCGCCACCTGGGCCAGGTGCGTCACCACGAGGACCTGTCGACGCGTGCCTAATTCGGCGAGAGCATCACCGACGGACAGTGCCGTTTCGCCGCCGATTCCGGCGTCGACTTCGTCGAAAATCAACGTGGACCGCTCGCCGGTGACATCGCCCACGTCCAAGAGAGCCAATTGCAGCGCCAGCATCACCCGGGCCAGTTCGCCGCCCGACGCCACCTTGGCTAGCGGGGCGAGGTCGGAACCGGGGTTGGCCGAAAACGCGAAGGTCACCTTTGGTTCGCTCCAGCCTCGATCAAGGCTGGGTGAGGCTTCGTCGTCGACGGTGACCTCGACCGTGAAACGGGCGTTGGCCAACGCCAATCGTCGGAGGTGTTCGCTGACGGCGGCCGCGAACGGAACGGCGGAGAGCCGCCGAGCATCGGCGACGTTGTCGCGGGCGACCCTTTCGGCTTCGCTGGCCCGCCGCAACTCGGCGTCGATGAAGGCCGCCCGTTCATCATGGTGGCGCAGTTCCGCCAGACGATCCTTCGCTTCGGTTTCGAAGGCAAGAACTTCAGCAATCGATTCCCCGTACTTTCGGCGGAGCTGGCGCAGCAAGTGTCGCCGTTGGCGTATTTCCGCGAGGCGTGACGGGTTCTCGTCCAGCCCGGCCAGCTGAGCCCGAAGGTCGGCGGCGACGTCGTCGAGGTCCGTCGCCGCGCTCTTGACCCTCTGGCTCGCCTCGGCGAAAGCCGGTTTGGCACCCATAAGCTGGCGGGCTACGCCGAGTTGGGTCAGGATGCCATCGTCGTCGCCCAGCAGCGAAGCCACACCGACAAGGGTTTCACGGTGGTCCTGCAGGCCGGCGAGGACTTCTTCCTCCGCCTCCAAAACAGCATCCTCGTCGGCACTCCCGAGACCGGCGTCGGCGAGTTCACGTACTTGGAAGCCGAGCAGGTCGAGTTCACGAGCGCGGGCCCGTTCGTCGCCGCCCAACGCGTCGCGGTCGACCACCAAAGCTCGCCGAGCCGCCCGACAGACTCGCAGGACCGACGTGTCCACCCGTCCGAAAGCGTCAAGGGCGTCACGCTGCGACGCCGCCACCAACAATGTCTGATGGGCGTGTTGGCCATGGAGGTCGAGAAGGGCGGCACTTCGCTCGACCAGCGCCGCGACGGGAACGGGGCGTCCGTCGATGTAGGCCCGCGCTCGTCCGGACCGGGGCACGACCCGGGTGAGCACGACCTCGTCCTCACCGGTGACGAAGCGGCCGTCGACTCGTGCCTCGTCGGATCCGGTTCGGACCAGGGACGGATCGGCACGCCCCCCGAGCAGCAGATCGATGGCCTCGACCACCAGCGTCTTTCCCGCCCCGGTCTCACCCGTGAGGGCAGTGAGTCCGTGGCCCAGGATCACCTCAGCATGATGGATAACGCCGAGATCGCTCACCACCAGTTCAGCGAGCACCGGGGTCCAGTCCTCGTGCGGAACCGAATCGTTCGCGGCCTGGCGTCCCGGGGCCGGGAAGGCCGAACTTTGTTTTGAGGATGCCGTGAAAATCCCGGCGCCCGAACGTCACCAGACGGGCGGGACGGGGATTTGCCCGGACGCTCACGACCGCTCCGTCCGGCAGTTCACCTTCGTCGCGCCCATCGATAAACAGTGTCGAGGTGCGGCCATCGAGAACCTCGAGCCGCACGGTTTCATGTTCGCCGAGCACGAGCGAACGGTCGAACAACATATGCGGTGAAATCGGGACGATTACGAGCGCCCGCATCAGCGGAGACACAATCGGGCCACGCACCGAAAACGCGTAGGCGGTCGAACCGGTGGGCGTAGCCACGATGACGCCGTCGGCGGAGTAGTCGGCAAAAGGCACGTCGTTGAAGCTCACGCCTAGGCGCACCGTATTGCCGGCGTTGCTTTTCTCCAGCACGGCGTCGTTCAACGCCGCGAAGTTCTGCGTCGGACGTCCGAGCGACGCCACTTCCACGTCGAGCATCATCCGCTCTTCAATGGAATGATCTCCGGCCAGAACCCGCCCGATCACCGTTCCGAGATCCGACGGCTGTTCCGATGCGAGGTAGCCGAGATGGCCGACGTTCACGCCCAGAACCGGCACCTCGTCGGCACACACCAACGCAACCGTCCGCAACATCGTGCCGTCACCACCAAGACTGAAGGCGTAGGACAACCCGTTGGCAAACTCGGCATCGGGGACCGCCCATTGCTCAAGGCCGACAAGTTCGGCGTCGCTCGCCGGGACTCGGACTGCCACACCGGCTTCCTCGAGCACCGCCGCGGCGCGTTTAGCCAGCTCCGCCGCCTCGAACCGGGCCAGGTGAGGCACGATACCAATGGTGCGTCGCGCCGGGCGTGCCGTGCTTCTCATGGTCGGGGTCATGGCGACTCCAGCTGCGGACGACCATGAAGCGCGACGGCTTCTTCGACCACCGCGTCGATCATGGCGGCCGTATCGGACGCAACGGCCGAACGATTCACATCGAACCTGGCGAGAAACTCGACGTTCCCGTCGGCACCGGTAATGGGCGAGGTCATGACCGCCATCATGCCTGCTCCGCCCGAGGCAAAACCATCGCCGACCTCGCCCAGGACCCGCCGCCAAACATGAGGATCCCGCACGACTCCGCGCCCTTTTGCAACTTCACTCCGCCCGGCTTCGAACTGAGGCTTCACCAGCAAGATCAGGCTGGCCGCGGGGGTGACCGCAGCCAGCAACGACGGGGCCACCGATCGCAGTGAAATGAAGGAGAGGTCGCCCACCACGAGCGCCGCCGTCCGCCCAGCCAACACGGTCGCCAGAGCATCGGTCCGGACGTTGCACCTCTCGTGTACCTCCACGCGCTGGTCCGCTCGCAGTCGCTCGTGGAGTTGCCCAAAGCCCACGTCGACCGCGATCACCGACGTTGCGCCGCGTTGGAGCACGCAATCCGTGAACCCGCCAGTCGAGGCACCGACGTCGAGCACCGTCAGCCCGGAAACGTCGACGGCGAAGCGGTCGAGGGCGGCCTCCAACTTCAGTCCTCCTCGGCTGACGAACCGGGGGGCGCCGGCAACAATCACAATGGGGTCTCCGTCGTCGACCAGTCGAGCCGCTTTGTCGGCGACCGCGCCGCGAACCAGCACGGCTCCGCGTGTAATAGCTTCGACCGCTTGCGTTCGGCTGGGAACGAGGCGGCGTCGGACCATTTCCAAGTCGAGACGACGGCGCACTAGCGGAACACCTGAGCCACAGAGCAACAACACTCAGCCGAGGAGACGGTGGACGAGCGCCGCCAGGTCGGCGTCGACCGAATCCGGGGCGGGTTCGACGGGAAGGTCGCCGGCGGCCGTGACTCCGCTCATCACCAGGGCAAATCGTGCTCCGAGGGTCACCGCCATACCTCCGTCGGTCGAGGGTCGGTCGCCTATCATCGTCAACGACTGGCGCTGATCAGAGGTCGGATTCTTGGGCCACCCCAGGCGGGAAAAGATGAGTTCGGCCGATGGTTCGTGGGGCTTCCCGGCAAAGGTCGGCTCGACCCCCGCCGCATAGGCAATGGCGGCCACGATCGCTCCCCCTCCTGGGAGTTCGCCTTCGGCCGTTGGATAGGTCGGATCATCATTGGTGCCGATGAGGCGAGCGCCGGCGCGAATGGCGACAAACGCTTCGGTCAGCCGATCGAAGGTGAAGTCTCGATGCCATCCGGCGACAACGGCATCGACTCCGGGCTCGTAGTCGCGGACGCACCGCACGCCCACCGCAACCAGCGATTCAGTGATTCCGGGTCCGCCGCAGACCAACGCTGTGGACCCGGGCGTAACCACCAGCGCAGCCGCCTGGGCCGACGTGCAAACGTCGGCGGGGTCGGCGATCAAACCCATAGTTGCCATCTTGGCCACGTAGCCGGCAATCTCGGCCGAGCTGTTGTTGGTTAGGAAAAGGACTCGTTCACCGGTTGACCGCAGCCGGTTTATGGCGCCGATGGATCCAGTCACTGGAGTGTCACCGCGCCACACCACGCCGTCTAAGTCCAGTATCCAGGGCACGCCGGGCGACCCTACAGCGCCAACCCCGGGACCGGTGTCGTACTCTCCGACCTTCCTCGTGTGCGGCCGTAGCCTCGCGGCGCAGCGCTGCTCCGCTTTCCTGCTCGCAAGACTCGCCGCGTTCCCCGATCGGCCTCAGCGATGAAAGACTCCTCGGCCGTGCCGGTGTTCTCTCCATTCGTCTCGCTTCGCTACGTGGACCGGATGGCGGCCGACGCGCTCATCGCTCCTCCTTACGACGTTTTGTCGGATGTCCAGCGAACCGCCCTCGAGGAGCGCCATCCGCACAACAGCGTTCGTATCGACTTTCCGCACGGGAAAACCGATCCGCTGGCCTACGACGGCGTGGCCGAGCTAATGCAGGCGTGGCTGTCTTCAGGCGTCCTGGCCTTCGACGAGGCACCGACCTTCACCGTGTACCGGATGACGGCGTCGGTCGACGGACGGCCGACAACAACGACCGGGGTGCTCGGGGCCCTTCGTCTGGAAGAGCCTGGGACCGGCGACATTTTGCCGCACGAGCAGACAACACCGAAAGACAAGGCGGACCGTCTCAACCTCCTCCGGGCGGCTCGACTCAATACCTCACCGATATGGGGCCTGTCGCTGACCTCCGGTTTGGGGAGCGCCTGCGCACAGGTGACCACCAGCGCCGCCCCAGACCTGGTGGCCACCGATGACGGCGTTGTGCACGAAGCATGGATCGTGTCGGATCCGACGACAATTGAGAGAATCGAAACCTTGGTAGCGGCGTCGCCGATCGTCATTGCCGACGGCCACCACCGTCTCGAGACTGCCCTCAGCTATCAGGGCGAACGTCCCGCAGGCGACACCGGCGCGGCATCCATCTTGGCGTTGGTGGTGGAGCTTGCTCCCGAGGAACTGGAGATTCGACCGATCTTCCGGCTCGTCGATGCCCCCGTCGGCGTCGATATTGACGAAGTACTCCGACCGTTCTTTGACCTTGAACCGGTCGAAATGTCCGGCGACGAATTCGTCGCCGGGGCCCGGGCCGCCGGAGCATTGGGATTGGTCACCTCGGCCGGGCGTTGGTTCGCCCGACCCCGACAAGACGCGTACGCCGAGCCCGTTGACCTAGACACGGTTGCGTTGGCCACTGCGCTCAATAGTGTCGAAGGGGTCAGCGCCAGATACCACCATGACGCCAACGTGGTGTTTGCCGCGGTTGGCGACGGATCGGCATCGGCTGGGGTGTTCGTTCGCCCGGTCCGGATCGACCAGATCCGAACCGTGGCCGAGACGCGTACCCGGATGCCTCCGAAGGCCACTTTTTTCTGGCCGAAACCGCGAACTGGCGTGGTGTTCCGGCCGCTCGATCTGCCTTCGGCCGCGGCGAGCACTTAACCGCCAGCCAGCCGATCAAGTTCGGCCGCCGCCCGGCTCACGCTTATTCGGACGGTCTTGCGTCGAGTCACCGGAACGATTTCCGTGACGACCACCTCGGTTCTGCTGGCCGTGACGCCACCGGAGCGGAAAAACCGCTGGCGAACGCGACCACGCACGATCACCCTGTCAAGGAGGGCCACGGAGGAGACCTCAGGATCCCAGACCAGCGGTACGGGCTCACGCACGACCAGACCGCCAACGAGGGTGTGTGTAACCAGCGTGGCCTCGACCACCGAACCGCTCGACAGCTCGCGAAGGTTTGGCAGTGTGGTGATTGTTCCGCGCAGGACAACGACGTTCCCTTCGTCATGGCGAGGATCCCGGTCACGGGGAGACACATGGGGCGTCGGGGTGGCGGAGGGGAGAGTCATAAGAAGTCCTTCGGTCGTATTGAAAACCGGTCCGGGGAAGACGGTCCCACCGTACTGACACCCCTATGACAAATTCCAGGCGCGTCGAAGGACGTCTCCTGTCGGCGCCGTGCGGCAGCAAAAATCGAGTCAGTCGATCAACCCCAGCGCCTCGAGATCGCGCGCCTGACCCAGGTGGCGCGACGCCATGGCGAAGAACATGTCATCGCCGCGAGGCGTCGGCGGGGTCAGCAACGAAGCGACTACCCCCATGATGACCCCGCTGAAGCTCATTCGCCGGTAGTCCACCCAGCACGACGTCCAGGTGTAGCCATGCACGCCGAGACCCGCCAATTCGTCAAACCATCGATGCACGAGGCGTTCTTCGTTCGCTCGTCGGTCGTCGGGAAGCATCGAGCCACCGAGAAAATATGCGACGTCAGCGACACCGAGTCCGATGGCGGGCGTTTGCCAGTCCACCGGCACGGCCCACGGAAAATCCGGCGGTCCACCGAACAACATGTTGTCGGTGCGGAAGTCTCCGTGAACGACGGTTCGCGGCCCGGGGCGATCGGCCGCCCAACGCTCGATGAGCGGCCCGAACGCCTCGGCCAGTAGGCGGTCTTCGGCGGTGAGGCGATGTTCGTGTCGGCCGACGAATTCGGGCCACGCCATGGACCAGAGCATCGCGACCTGCGCGCCACGGTCCGCCTCGCCAGGTCGTGACATCCATGTTCCGAAGGCGTGGAGCGATGGCGCCTCCCAGTGGGCTGCGTGCAGTGCCGCCGCCATATCGATTACCGCGTCGGCCTCCACCACCCGGCAGCCCCGTAGCTGATCGCCCACCGTTGCCGGGGCGAGATCCTCCAGGAGCACAAGGAACGATCCGTCGCTCGCATCCCACTCGGCGGCCCAGCAGTGGGCGAGCCGAACGGGCATCGTCGAGGCAACTTCTCGATAGAAGCGCACCTCACGTTCGTAGTTTCCAAGCTCGACGCCGGCTCGCCGGCTCGTCGGGTCGGCCGCCGGCAACTTGGCGATAAGGCTGTTCGGCGCGTGTCTTGGCGACTCGCCGTGCCAAGTGAGTTCGAGGCGGAAACTATCGCCGATGAGGCCGGTTCCGATGCGCCCACTGACGACTGACGTCAACCTTGACGCGTCGACACCACCCGCTTCGAGCTGTTCACGGATCCAGGCGACCGAAATCTCGGACGGAACAACGGGAAAAAGAGCCACCGCAAAAGGTTGGCACGTGCGAGTCCCCCGAGCCAGCTCGGCAAGGAGTCGTCACAAATTGGCGAGACGATCGGCAGTATCGGCAAGGTCCTCGTCGTGCAGCAGCACTCGGGCGAACCATTCACGAGCGTTGGGCACGTCGCCGGCACGCTCGTACAAATCTCCCAACGCGTACCAGAGCCGAAGGTGATGGGCACGGGGGCGCTTCGTCTGCAGCGGGGCCCGTTCGAGGAGGGCGATGGCGTCACGGAGGCGTCCCTGGTCGGCCAAGGAACCCGCCATGACGATTCGACCTTCGGCCACCAGCTCGGCCGACGGCGACGACGCCGCCAGCTCCTCCCACAGAGTTTCAACAATGTCGTGATGACGTAAACCCCGGTGACAGTCCGAAATTACTGGATGCTGCTCAACTGATCCCGTTAACTCAATGAATCGCTCGAGGTGGCGAAGGGCATCATTCCACTTTCCCTGTCGGTACAGGCAAAGACCCATTAATTCACGGACGGCAGGGACGTCGGGAGTTTCGACGGCAAGCGCCCGCAAGATCGTGAGTGCGTCGGAGTACCGTTCGCGTTCGAAAGCTTTCGACGCTTCCATCAATGCCGCCTCCACCTTCGGGGCGCGTCGCACGCCAACGGCGTTGGTGAGCTCACGGCTGACCGCAGCCGGCGCCGGTCTCTGGCGAGGCACTCGTTCGATCGTCACGTTTTCCGTGACATCACCGGGCGCCGTCTCCTCGCTCTCCCATCCCGCCGACTGCCACAACTCTGTTCTCTTGGGCACTACCGGCTCGCGAGTCGAGCGGTCGCGGCTGGTGGGATCGGCCCGGTCTGGCCGGGCATCAATCCCGTAGGTCGGGAGACGATCAAATCGAGCATCCGGTTTGCGCGGTGCGTGCAAGGCACCTCGGTCGGGCGTTGACCGTGACCCCCGACCAGCGGAGGGGCCACCGGATGAACGCGGCCGAGTCGGCCGACGGTCGTCGCCGCCAGACTCGCCCCGTTCAGCGAACGGACGAGACGGATACATGCGCTCAGGGCGCGCTGGACGCGAGCCCCGTTCACCAAACGAACCGCCACCGTTCGGGCGATCGTCGGACGGCCCACCACGACCCCGACTGGTCGATGGTCGACCGGAGTCGGTCCGATTGCTGGAGGCGGGACGCGCCGAAGATGGCCGACCACGATCCGGACCTTCGCCGCTCGTCCGAGAGCGCCACGGACGGTCGCCCCCGACGTTCGAGTCCGACCGATCGCGATACGGTCGCGAACTCATTGGCCGCTCGACGTCTTGTCGGACCGATGGTCCGTCTCCTTCGGCAGCTCGCCTCGTCGACCAGGAACGAGATCGGTGTTCCGGCCCGCTTGGTCGAGCAGCCCATGGGCGACCTGGGGCATCAGACCGCTCCGCCATACGACTGCCGTCGGCCTTCACCCGACGAGGACGCTCCTCCGTCGGACGGTCGACACGGCCTTGAACCGGGCGCGACGAACCCGCCGGACCATCGGCACGTACGCCAAACGATCGGCCGACTCCAGCGGGTCGCTCGGGGCGCCCGTCACGTGGCGGACGCCGTTCACTCCCGGAATCCTGCGATCCACGAGGGGCTGGCCGCTTTGGTCGTGGCGAAGACATAGGGGTACGAGGGTAGTCCCGAAGGGACTCGGTTCGGTCACTGATCAACCGAGACTCACGGCACAACGCATAACGCTTGGTACCAATCACGCCGAAATGAAAAGAGCCCCGCGCCATAGGCTGCGGGGCTCTTCATCAAAAAATTCGGCGGCGACCTACTCTCCCAGGGGCTCTCGCCCCAAGTACCATCGGCGCAGATGGGCTTAACTTCCGGGTTCGGAATGGGACCGGGTGTGACTCCATCGCTATGACCACCGAAAACCTAGTGCGAGATTGTCGCCTCAAAAACTCAGTAGCAAACACGAACAGCGATGAAAAGAAATCCAAGCCCTCGGCCGATTAGTACCGGTCAGCTCAAGACCTCGCAGTCCTTACACATCCGGCCTATCAACGTGATCGTCTCTCACGGGCCTTACCAGCTTAACGCTGTGGGAGATCTCATCTTGAGACGAGCTTCGCACTTAGATGCTTTCAGCGCTTATCCCTTCCGCAGGTGGCAAACCAACCGTGCCCTTGGCAGGACAATTGGCACACCAGAGCTGCGTCCGTCCCGGTCCTCTCGTACTAGGGACAGCCTCTCTCAAATCTCCTTCGACTGCAGCGGATAGGGACCGAACTGTC
>JANLQX010000414.1:0-9115 GCA_031368095.1 Actinomycetes bacterium
GCGTTTGCCATCGACACGTCGCGGGCACGGAGATTCCTGTCAGGTCAAGCGGGGCGGCCGCTGGCCGCGTGTGTGCCCGGGCCGAAGGTGTCAACGGCGCCAGCGTTGCCGGTTCCGCCGGCGACTGGACTATCCGAGGCGGAAAAGACTGTCCGGGCGTTCTATGCCGCGGTCGACGCCGGCGACTACGCCACCGCATGGGCGATCGGGGGCAGAAATTTCGTCAAGAACTCCACGTTCGAACGTTTCGCCGCCGGTTTCGAGACTACGAAGTCAAGCCAACTGTTGGTCCTCGATGCGGTGGGAGACGTGGTGACGGTGCAGGTCACGGCGCGGGAACGGATCGGCGGCCAAGACCGGATCTCGGTCTACCGCGGGACGTATCTTGTCCGGGGCGGCGAGATCCGAAGTGCCGGACTGAAACTTCGGAGCCGACGCAACGCGGTCGTCAATGGCGAGATCTACAGGGTGGCCGGGTAGTACGCGCCTTCGGCGAGGACGGCGACGTCGGACCTGAAATCCGAGGCGAAGGGCCAATCGTCTTCTTCGCCCTTCAGGGGCCCTTGGACGAAACGGCCGAATTCTCCGCCGACTCGCTCGTTGCTCACCACCGACCAGGCCTGGCGCTTGTACGTCCAGTTGTCCGGTTGGAGTCGGTGGCACTCGTTGAAGTGACTGATCGCAAGGTCGCGCTTTCCGAGGCCCCACAGATGGTTCGCCAACTCGAAGTGCGCAGCGCCCTCCGACATCGAGATCGATCGGGGCTGTGACAGCTCGACGACGTCGTCGGCGCTGAGGGCATACGCGCTGTCGGCACCGTGTTCGACCCAGTCCCGGATCGCGTCGGCGTAGTGGCTGCGGTCCTGGCCGGCGTTGAGAACGTTGGCGGCAGGAACGCCGTCGGGACGTCGGGGAGCGGTCTTGGCTCGACCGACCTTGGGCATCGATGCGAACAACGACTCCGGAAGCTCTTGACGGCCACCGGGCCATCCGGCCTCGGCGGGGCGAACGATCACGCCGTTCTCGTCGATCCAGACCACATTGGGAATGTTGACGACACCGAAGAGCGCGTCGACCAAGTGTCCGGGATCGAGCAGCGACGGGTGCTCGGGAGCGGCGGCGTCGATATAAGGCCGCGACGCTTCGGGGCCGGACATCTCGAGCGACACGGTGACCACTTCCAGGCCCTTGTCGTGAAGTTCGGCTCGCAATGCCTGCCACCCGGGCAGGTCGAAGGCGCAGCCTCAATAGGGCGACCAGGCCACCAGCACAACCTTTTGGCCGCGTAGCGACGAAAGCCGGAACGAGTGACCGTTGATGTCATTGAGGGCGAGATCTGGCGCCTCGGCGCTGGCCAGAGCACGTTGATTGAATGACGCCGGTCCAACCGCCCACAGAGCGGCCGAGGGGTCGTGGACGATGGCCATGCCGAGTCGATCGGCGGTGGCCCGCAGCGTGAATGGGACGCTGGCG
Source organism: Actinomycetes bacterium (assembly GCA_031368095.1). Classification (GTDB taxonomy): domain Bacteria; phylum Actinomycetota; class Acidimicrobiia; order Acidimicrobiales; family JANYDT01; genus JANLQX01. The sequence continues at coordinate 1,474 of JANLQX010000414.1, forward strand.
TCGAGAGGCACGCACACGTCGGCGTGGCAGGCGCCTTGGGGCTTGATGTCCCATCCGGTACCGGCGGCAAAGTCAGCCGGGCTCACGTCCAACGAGTCGATGATCATCTCTGGACCGTACGACGCTCACCCGAGGACTGCAATATCAACGAACGCTGCGGGTTCCGAACGAGACCGTGGCCTCGGCCAGCCGGTCATAGGTTCGACGCTCGGCCCGCACGGGCCACCACAGATACAAGAAGATCTCCATCGGCCGCCACATGGCGACCCAAGGAGCAACGATTAGACCCTGGCGGATGACGCGGAGGGCCGCGCCGTTGTTCGGACTGTCCAGGAGTTCGGAAAGCAGGGTGAACGACGCGAGGACGACAAGACCAATGACCAGGCTGATCCGTCCTTCACGCCACAGGCGTGAGAGCCGGCGGCCGGCGGCCCAACGTCGATACGCGTAATGGTTGTGAATACCAGCGGCGACGTGATCTTCCCGACCATCGGCGCTGTGGTCGGCCACCACGATTTCGATGGCAAGCGCCTCCTTGTCGTGTTGCTCTTCAGCCCAATTGGTGATCCAGTCGGCGATCTCCACATCGAGATCACGAAGATTGAGCGGTTGTGGATCGATGGGATTGAAGAGATGTTCGATGGTCTCGACCTGAACGAGAATCGGTCCGGTACTTGGATCGAAGGCCCGGTCTGTCCAGTCACGTGTTTCCATCACCGAGTTTGCTTCACCACCATCGCCGGATCAGGGACACGGGTACACGAGGCCTGGTGATACCCGAGCCCAGCCACGAAGACATTGAAGGGGCTTGCCGAGCGATTGGTTTGCCCTACGAAACTGCGGTGACCCCTCGGCGACCGAGGAGAAAGCCACGGCCGGAACGAGTAGCGACGCAGCGGATTCCGTTGGACTTGGCCGTGCACCGAAATTGCCCGACGGTCGTGGACTTTTCGGCGGCGAGGGTGAAGGCGTCGACGGGACCGTCACCGACGCACCCGACGCCAGCGCACTCGGTGAACACTCCGTTCGGCTTGAGTCTGACGCTGCGGGACGGCGAGAACGTTTGACAGTATGCATACGATCCGCGCAGGTCACCGCTGACAACTTCACACTGGATATTTCCACTGGTCGAGTGGAACCACTTGGCCGACGCCGACGCCAGATTTGCGTGCAGCGTTCCGAGAAGTACTACCGCAAGCACGATCGAAAACTGGAAGCGTCGCATGTTTGGTGTTCTATCACGGTGCTCCGAGTCGGTCCTTCCTGGCCAACAGGACGGCCACGATTCCGCTGACCAGCACGAAGAACACGGGAACGAAGACGTACCAGCGGCCACTCTTTCCGGCGGTTGCGTCGGGAAGATCCGTGAAGAGGTCGAAAGCAATGTGGACGGCGACGGCAATCCAAATGGTATTTGTGCTGAGCGTGAGGGCAGCAAACGACAGGCCGAAGACGGTGGCGAAGACGAACCCAACCGGCGACGGATGTAGGAGGCCAAAGAGGACCGAGCTGGCGACAACCGCTTTGACGGTTGCTCGTGGTTTGCCCGCCAGTCCAATCATGAGTCCGGTGAGCAGTAGACCTCGACACAGCAGCTCCTCCACCACGCCCGTCGTGACGAAATCAAACACGGACGCGGAAATCGCCGCGGTTTTGGAGAAGTCAACGTCGACAAGCCCCGCCATGGGGATGAGTCCGGCCGGCAGAATCAGGACCGGCCACCATGTGAGCGGCCGATGCCCACGGGCCCACACCCGAGCACGGGCGAGCCATCCCATCCGCCAGAGGAGAAGCAGGAGAACAATTGCCAGGAGTGTCTGTTGCAGCCCGGCAGCAATAGATTCCTCGTGCGGTCCATCGTCAAGAAGCGCAGTGAAGAGCGCGCGAAATCCACCAGTGAAGAGAAAACCGACGAGTGTCACGAAAAATCCGGTGACGTATGGTTTGGCGACAAATGCTCGGTAAAGTGGATGTTGTCGTTCCATGGTTATCCTTCGTGAGGGCAGATGCCGTAGGTGAGAGATCGCCTGGTGCGTCCTGGCAACGGAGCAAAGTCACGTTCCAAGTCACCAAGGAAGGAGTCGAATCGTTCCTGAATGCCGCGGTATTCGGCATCGGTGGCGGAGAAGACCTGAGAACCGAACGTTGACCGACCCCACAGTCCGGGCGAACCGAAGGCCGCTCGACGCACGTTGTGCATCAGTTCCCCGGAAAGGACGGCAACAACGGCCACGTAGTCCTCGGGCGAGAGCTGAGCGCTCTCGTCAGGATTGAGGTCGAGAGCGATTGCCTCGTAGAGCTTCTCTCGATTGGAACCGGTTGGACGTTCTCCGACGACGTGGATGAGGCCCACCTCAACCATGCGGGTGAGATGTCGGAACAACGTTGTTGCGGCGACGTCCTGCAGTTCTGCCTGAAGTTCGAGTCTGGACATGGCCCGGCGATGCAACGCCGAGAACGCCCGCATCCGTTCCGGGTGAAGAAGTTCTCGGAGGGCGTCCACCCTCGAATGGGTTCCGAGATTGGATTCCATATGTGGAATCTATCTCGTACGGGTCGAGGTCGTCCAGTGCGTCTGCTTTGATGGCCGGATGCTGCTGCGTTCCTGCCTCCGTGAATGTCGTGCGTGGTGATGTCGATCACCAACTGGTCCGGCACGATCACGTTCTCGACCGCAGGAATGCAACGCCCGGCGAACGTTGACGAGCTCCGTTCTCTTGTGGCCCGAAGCCCATCGTGTCGAGTTCTGGGATCTGGTCATTCGTTCAGTCGCATTGCCGACACCTCCGGTACCCTCATTTCCCTCTCGGAATTTTCTCGTTGCATCGACATCGACTCGACAGCAAAGACGGTGACGATCAGTGGAGGGATCCGTTACGGCGAGTTGGCCGTAGCCCTGCAACGAGCCGGTTTTGCGCTGCGCAACTTGGCGTCGCTACCCCACATCACTGTGGCCGGCTCGTGTGCCACCGGTACGCATGGTTCGGGTGCGAGCAATGGTCCACTTTCGTCGTCCGTTGTCGCCACCGAGTTCGTGAGCGCGTCAGGTGACCTCATTCGGATGGGGCGAGGAGAGCCCAACTTCGAGGGTGCAATCGTGTCGCTCGGCGCGCTCGGCGTGGTGACCGCAATGACCTTGGCTATCGAGCCTTCCTTCGACGTTGCCCAACACGTATTTACCGATTTGCCGACGGCCTTTGCGGTCGACAACCTCGATGAAATTCTTTCGTTGGCGTACAGCGTGAGCTTATTCACGTCGTGGACGAGCGACGTGATCGATCAGGTGTGGATCAAGCATCGCCAGGGCGATGCTCTCGCCGACTTCGAGATTCTTCGCGAAGCCGGCGCGCGTCCGGCGACTCGTCGACTTCACCCCGTGCCGGGCATTGATGCCGAGTCCTGCACCCCCCAGCAGGGCGTGCCTGGTCCGTGGCACGAACGCCTGCCGCATTTCTCGCTCGACTTCACGCCGAGCGCCGGGGATGAAATCCAGTCGGAGTGCTTCGTGTCCCGGGTCGACGGCCCAGCGGCCATGGCCGCTCTCCTGGCGATCGGCGAAGAGATTGGCGGCCCACTTCTGGTGAGCGAAATCCGTTCGGTGGCGGCCGATGAACAGTGGCTGAGTATGAGCCACGCTCGCGACAGCGTGGCGTTCCACTTCACCTGGTGCTCCGATCCGTTCCGGGTGCTGCCGGCGGTGGCGGCGATCGAACGGGCGTTGGCGCCGTTCGCTCCGCGTCCTCACTGGGGCAAGGTCACCGCAATGAAGCCATCGCTCGTCGGCGAAAGCTATCCACGGTGGAACGATGCCCGCGCGTTCGTGATGCAGACCGATCCAGATGGTGTGTTCGCCAACGAATTCACCCGGTCGCTCTTCGCCACGAACTAGTCAGCAGCGAGGATGAGATATAGCTTCTTCCGGGCGTCCTTGATGATTTCGGTGGCCGATTCGAGCTGCTCGGGGTTCCCCGTCTTGGCCACTTGGGCCAACGCCATGGCGAGACTCTTCATTGATGCGAAGAGAATCCCGGCCTGTTGCCGTTCGCCCCCGCGAGTCCACGGGTTCTCGCTTGTGCTGTCGATGCGGCGCTGAGCTTCGGCTCTTCCTTCGTCGGTAAGTTGATACGTGCGCTTGCCATCGTTGGCTGAAGCGGTGACGAATCCTTCGTCTTCCAAGAGCTGAAGCGTCGGGTACACCGATCCCGGGCTGGGCTTCCAGCTTCCCGACGTCTTTTCCTCGATTCGCGCAATGAGGTCGTAGCCGTGGCCCGGCCCATCTACCAAAATGGAGAGGAGCGCCGTTCGGATTTCGCCGCGACGGGTGCGACCTCGGGGTCCGCGATCTTCGTCGTGGTGATCGTGGCGTGGGGGCCCTGGGGGACCGCCACGTCCTCGGCGACCGCCTGGGCCGCGAGGGCCGTCAAAGCCTTCTTCGCCAGGTTCGCGTCGATGGCCGTGCGGGCCTCCGCGTCGTGGACGTGAACCGCGAGGTCCGAATCCGTGACGTTCATCGGCGGTGTTCGATTGATCGCCGGTGGATTGTTGATAGTGATGTTGATTGAATCCGCGCATGGGAACGACTCCGTTCTGCCGACATCCGATCTGGTTGTCGGTTTGCAGAGTTCACGATATATCGTGATGCACTAACGATGCAACGAATTGTCACGTGACGTTGGTCGTTCTCGTTCAACGCGTTCAATGGCGTCTGCCGTGGGGAGCGGCGGTCCTTGCCGCGGTTGTTGTCGTCGCCGATACCGTGTCGCTCGAGGCGCCAAGAAGTATGCATGCATGGGTTATCGAGGTAGCGGCGGCGAGCGTGTCGAGGTGTTCGTCGATCACTGCTTGGGCTTCGGTTCGGTGGCCGCGCTCTCGGAGAGCACACACCCCGTCTAGATCGGCTGCCGGCTACTTGTCGCGCGTCGTGGATAGGTCGGTTGCCCTAACGACATACTTCCCGGTCACGGTCTCACCATCAGCCGAGTACAGCGGAATTGTCCGTCCCGGCCGTCTCGATGTAGCGACCGCCTCTGCAGGACTGGCCGGCATCGGCGCGAAGAAGTCTGCCTTCTTGATAAATCCTTCTTTCCCGTCAGATCCAAACGCTGCAATCAGATCGGGGGCTTCTTCTAAGGTTGGGGCATCCTTCAGCGAACCGTAGCGGGCACCATTTGCGTTGACCGGATAGTCGAACTTGGGATGGCCGTCGCCGATCACCGGAACGTTTTGGCCTCGAATAGCCGACGCGGCGAGGGCACCTCCGCAGAGGGTCCCAGCAACTAACGCGCCCGCAATTGCGGCGGTTTTCTTGATGGTGTGTTTCATGATCAGCCTCCGTTTTGCGAGGGGGTCGAAAAGGACGAATAGGTATTATAGGACGAACCGTTCCAAGCGTACGAATAACCTTGCCCCGAATAGGTTCCGTTGCCGCAACCGTTGCCGCTGGTCACAGTCTGGGCGTAGGCCGCTGGCGAGGAATTGTAAATGGGCCCGTTCGACGTACAAACTGAACCGCCCTTATACAGAATCGCCTCTACTCCCATATAACCGGTTGGTGTCGATGAGGAGGACGAATTCACAACGTGCAGCGTCCACGCAACACCTGGGTTCGCCGTCACGCTGTTCTGATTGTTGTAGGAATAGCCAAGCTGAGGACCGAAGTACCCAACAATGCTCCAAGCGGTCCCGGCGTACGCCGCCGTTCCACCGAGGCAAAGACCAACGATGGTTGCGGCGAACAGGCTACGTCTCATATGCGACCTTTTCGTGGGTGCTCCTCTTCCCGATTGTGAGCGGAACGTACGCCTCTCGAGAGTCTGATCTCGTGTGATTAACGTCTGAATCATGCCTAGCTCCTTCAGTTCGAGTCCGATGGGACAGAGTCCGGGGCCAGTCGGGCCGGTATTCGATTCGGATGTGCTCACCTACACTGCCGTCTGATTTCAGTTTGCTGGATTGCCTCATACTTGTCTATCGTGTTGGGGTATTTGGTATAATTGCAACGAAAGGGAGGGGAATGATCCGGTCAGTCAGTGGTGGTCGTTCAGGGCGATGTAGGCCTGTTGGACGGGTCCTTCGATGAGGTGGGTGACGCGTTCGGCGACGAATTTGAGGTCGGGTTCGCCGTTGTCGACCCAGTCGTGGAAGGCGGTTCTGAGTCCGTCGGTGAAGAGCCCGACGATGGCCAGGGTGTGGGTCGGTCGTTTCGTGGAGATGGCGTCACGTAACGCGTGGGCGAAATATCCGTCGTGTCGTCGAGATCCGGGTGGCTGCGGTGGAGCCGGGCCAGTCCAGCGATCAATGTCCGACCCTGCGGGTTGGTGTTTAGAGCGGCGAATACCGGCACGGTTGCTGCCGCCACGTCTTCCCAGTCGGTCGCGCCCGCAGTGGCGCTGCTGAGGCTGTGGGCGAGTTCGGGAGGCGGGAAGGCGTACAACGCGTTGAGGTCTACGAACTGATACGACAGGGTTCGTTTCGCTATCCCAACCTGGTCGGCGACTGCTTTGTGGGAGAGACGTTCGTCGGTCGTTACCCAGGCGTTGACGGCGACCATGCGACAACGCAGACGTTGAGCCAAGACCTTGGTTTCCCGGTACCCCAGTTCCCGGAGCGGATCAACGAACCCGGCAACCAAAGCCAGGTCCGAGGTGTTGCAACGCTTCACCGGATGATGGCTCTTCTTCATCAGACGGCCCCTCCCGGAACAATGAGATTTCAGGTCTCAGCGGCATACCCACTTCAACGCAATTCCAAACCAGTCTTGGCTTGGCGCACGTACCCATTCGCCGACCGAGAGAACCTCTACCTCGTTCGTGCCGACCCGTCGGTCCTGTTGTTCAGGTTGGTCATTTCGGCCGCCTCAGGCGAGGCTTGAAACGGGTTGTCGCGGCGACACAGCGCGGCCTCGGTCGGCTCGGTAGCACTGCTCCACGATCCGGTCCTCGGTCAGATCGGCCCCGGACAAGATGGCGGTCACCCGTCCCTCGTGGAACACCAGCACGCGGTCACAGAGATGAGCAAGGTCTTCGTACTCCGCAGAACAGAACAGAATTGCCGCGCCGTCCAAGGCGGCGTTGCGCAATCGTTCGAACACGTCCTTCTTTGCTCCAACGTCAACCCCTTGCGTCGGTTCGTGGAGAAGGAGCACCGGCGGGTTGCGTTGCAGCCACTTGCCGAGAAGCGCCTTCTGTTGATTGCCGCCGGAGAGCTGACCCATTTTTGCTTCGGGCGCGGCGGGCCGAACGGTGTAGTCCACGAGGAGGCCGGCGACCTTGGCTCGTTCGTCTCGCTTCCGAAGGCGACCACCCTTGAAGAACGTTCCGAGAACCGGCAGTGAAACGTTCTGGGTGAGGGTGAGGTCCCCGACGCCGCTATTTCGTTGTCGGTCGGCGGGAAGCAAGGCCATTCCTGCCGCCATCATGCGACGCGGGCTGAGCTCGGTGTGATCCAGGTTGGTGGAACCAATCTCGACGGTTCCGGCCTTCGACGGTCTCGCCCCGAACAACAAATAGGGAACCTCGTCATATCCGGCCCCGGCGATGCCGGTAAGTCCGACGATCTCTCCGGCATAGACGTCGAGATCAACGGAGGTGGCGACCGAGCCACTGAGACCGGCGATGCGTAACGCAATATCGGCCCGAGGTAC
>JANLQX010000415.1:0-3782 GCA_031368095.1 Actinomycetes bacterium
GGATGGGTAAAGCCGCCCAGGGTGAGCAGGTCGTGCAGCGCCTTCAATCCGTTGTTCAGGTACATCCGGAGCCAGAAGATGTCGCAGGCCAGCTTGTCCCAATCGATCTGGAGTGCACCGTCGATCATGAGCCCAACACCGGCTGCGAGGAGCGCCGCACCTACTGCTGCACCACCAAAGATGAACGCCGCAACTCCGAGAATCGCAAGAATCGCTCCGGTGATGATCTCGCCGATATCGGGATCGGATTCCGGTTCAGGAACCTTCGGCCCGCTTCCTGATCCGTTGTCGCCCGGTACGTTCGGGTCGACCCACGGAGGCACGGAGCCGCATGACGAAGGTGGAGCACCAAGGGGCTTTGCCGGACACCCAACTACTAGTCCACTTGTCTCGAACCACAGCTTCATCCAGGTCATGACGTAGGCACCGTTCAGTGCCCCGACACGAAATCGGCTGGTGAGTGGCGGCGGGCCATAGGCGTCCTCCCACGCACCCATCCAAAACTTCGAGAAGTCCACCGGCAGGACGGACGGAAATGCTGCGGACTGACGGAGTCCAGTCATCACCGCAACGGGGTCGATCGATCCGAGAGAGATCCGGTCCTGCAGGGCGGCGTTACACAATCCCGTCCATTGCGCATACGGCGGGTTGGGCGTATCCCCGACCATCACCGTCGGCTTGGAATAGAAGCCGTGAACCCAGCTGTCGGCGTAGTTCCCAACCCATCGTGTTCTCCACCATTGCTGGCGATGGCCGGATCCAACGACAGAATTCAAGAACGGATTTATTGAGGCACAACCGGAGAACGAAGATAAATAGCCGTAGGCATAGGCAAGAAAACGTGGGTCCCCAGACGCCCTGGCTCGGGCCACCAGCGATTGAGCGAACCGGCCCGGGTGTTTCCAGAACATCCACTCCCTCGCCGACCACGCCTGCGCCGGAGGCGGAGGAGACCCCGGCGGAACGTTGATCGCCGGCTTCATCGCCGTAGTGATCGCGGCGCCAATGCCGGCCACCCGTGGCAGCATTCCATCGACGATGACCTTCAGTTGGTCGGCCACCTCTTCGATGATTGCCACTTCGCCCGAATCCCGTAGATCCTTCAAAGCGCCAAGATCCTGAGCGGCGACGATCCCTTCGATTTTGTCGAGAAGCCGTTTGAACTCATTGATGACGTAGAGAATCCCGGGATCGGTTGGTGTCCCGTCTCCACCAGCGATACCGAGCAAGATCCCCCACAACGACGCATACGGGCTCGCCGGAGTCGAGGGTCCGGTCCCGACAGGCGGATCGGCGGGGATGAAGTCGGCCAACGACGGCCCCACCGCCCCAAGGTACGCGAAGGCGCTGTTGGCCTTCATCAGCGTGGCAATGCTCTCAAGCTTTGCGTCACCGGACGCTCCAAGTTTGTCTATCGTCCGTTCGAGGACGACAAACTGCGTTGCAATACCAGGCATACCAGCCTCCAGCGAAGATGAATTCTGCTGAATTGCGGAAACACCGAGGGGAAGGGTGCGGTGGGTCAAATTCGAAGAGAAGGCACAAGACCGTACCCTCAGTCGAACTCGTTCGGAGGAGAAGTCCTCACGGGAGGGAGAAACGAACTCCCACATTTAGTGCACAAACCAAGTTGAACTGTTGTGGCTCCTCCGACAGTAAGAGAGGAATCGCCGGCAGTCAAGCGATCTTTGAACAATTCAGGCGAGACTTCAAACCTCGTATCAGCCTATCGAGGTTGAGGGTTCAATTGTTGAATGGATCATCAACGATGACGATCCATTCTTCCGAGATGTTCGCTACGACATCGGCAAGGTGGACTTGAAGCTCCGACGGATGAAGGCCCCGGCGCGGGCGACGGCGTCGTCGCTTTCGGGGAGTTGGCCGAGCGCAGTCTGGAAGACGTGTTGCATTTCCGGGAAGACCTCAAGCGTGACCGCCACGCCAGCGTGGGCGGCGTTGATCGCCAGGCGGGTCGAATCGTCGAGCAACACTTCGTGGCCACCGACCTGAATCAGCAGCGGGGCGATACCGTCCAGATCGGCGTAGATCACGCTGGCCAGCGGCGACCGCACGTCGGCTCCGGCGAGGTACATCTGGCCGACGGCGGACATGGTCTGGCGTTCGATCATCAGGTCGACGCCGACGTTGGCGTCCATCGACGCGCCAACGCCTTCGAGATCGGTCCACGGTGAGAAGAGCACGGCGGCGGCGGGCTGCGGTAGCGCGGCGTCACGGGCGGCGACGAGGGCGGCAACGGTTAGGCCGCCGCCGGCCGAGTCGCCGGAGATCACGATCGACGAGGCGGGGATGCCTTCGTCGAGCAGTGCCTTATAGGCCGCGACGGCGTCGTCGACGGCGGCCGGAAACGGATCCTCCGGGGCCATGCGGTAATCGAAGAGCAGCACCCGACACCCGGCAGCAACGCCGATTCCGCCGCCAAGTTTGGTGTAGCTGTCGACGGTGTTCATGACGTAGCCGCCGCCATGGAAGAACAGCACGACATGGCGAATGTCGGCCCCGGGGGCGTCGAGCTGGAGGGTCCGGCGTGCGGCCAAGGTGCGTTCGACCACCGTCACTCCTTCGGGGCCGACGCCGATCATCTGCATCGTCATGTCCGACCCGGCCCGCATCTCGTCGATGGTCGGCAGGGTGTCCGACGTGCCGATGGTGGCATCGCGGAACTGGCGGACCATGGCGTGAAAGGCATCGGCTTCGGGACTGGCCATGACGGGCTCGATTCGGTTCTTGTCGGGCCGGTCATTCCGGCGCCGTCGCACGCTAGTGAGGCGCCACGGTCAACGCTTCGTTGTCCGCTTCTTCGAGATGGGACGCTTCGTGGTCGGTTTCGGCGCCGACTTCTTCGACCCGGCCGCGGCGGCACGTTTGGCGGCGGTCGGCGCCGTCGTCGCCTCAACGACGGCAGCTGGACGCGGCCCGAGGTCGACACCATCGTCGGCCAGCAACCACACCCGGTCGATCGTCCAACATCGTGCCGCCGGGTCTTCACTGGGATCGATCCGCAGCTCGGTGATCCGACCGGCCCATGATGCGCCGTCGACGCCGAGCGGCCCGATCCCGGTGTTGCGCAGGTCGAATGACACGGTCGGCTCGCTGTTGTACATCACGATGTCCTTCGACACGTGCCGCTTGTTGGCACTGTCACGCCATACGACGCGCATATTCATGCCGCCACCGGACCCGGATTCGAGCGAGAACGGACCGTCTTGACGGAGGGCGACCACCAGTCGATGGAACCGGTCGCCGTCGAGAGACCCTGCCAGCAGTTGCAGGGTGAACGGGATTCGAGTAGTCGAGGGCATCGCCGAACCGATCGACGAAGAAGTCCGATGTGGTCTGCGCGCTTGCTATCGGGAGCGACAAGACACCAAGCGCGCTTATGAGTGTAACGACCAACCACTTGGACGAAGGTCCCACGCGCACGTGGCTACCCGAGTTCGTTCGCTCGTTGCGTGGCGGCGGCGATTGCTTCGATGAACGCGCTGCGAACACCCCGATCTTCGAGCGCCCGCAGTCCGGCGGCCGTGGTACCTCCGGGCGACGTCACGTTGGCCCGCAGCACGGCCGCTTGATCTCCGCTCTGCACCAGCATCTGGCCGGCGCCCGCAATCGTCTGATGGGCCAGCGTCACGGCGATAGCGCGCGGTATTCCTTGGGCGACGGCTCCGTCGACGAGCGCTTCGGCCATCAAGAACACATAGGCCGGACCCGAACCCGACAGGCCGGTCACGGCGTCGAGCAGCGCCTCGCCGACGCGCTCGACG
>JANLQX010000427.1:0-2291 GCA_031368095.1 Actinomycetes bacterium
TCGGCGACGTGCTCGACGATGACGGCGAGGCCACTGCGGATGCTCTGCGCGCCGATGGTTACACATGTACCTACGTGCATCACGACGTGACCAGTGAGCCGGGGTGGGCGGCAGTGGTGACGGGCGTTGTGGAGGCTCACGGGCGACTCGATGTGCTCGTCAACAACGCCGGCATCTTCCCTCGAGGTGGCGTCCTCGAAACGTCTCTCGCCGACTGGGAGAAGGTCATTGCCATCAACCAAACGGGAGTGTTCCTTGGCATCCAGGCGGCGGCCCGCGTCATGATCGAACAGCGGTCGGGATCGATCATCAACATCTCGTCGGTCGCCGGGCTGCAGGGAACACCCGGGTTCATCGGCTACGGCGCATCGAAGTGGGCGGTGCGCGGGATGACCAAGTCGGCGGCAAAGGAGTTGGCGGTCCATGGCGTGCGGGTGAACTCGGTGCATCCCGGCATCATCGAAACGGCGATGCTCCATACGTTCGACGAAATCTCGCCTGGGGTGCGTGGCGCGCTCAACGCCCGCATCCCTCTTGGTCGAACCGCTGAGGCGGTGGAAGTCGCCCAGCTGGTGCTGTATCTCGGCTCCGACGAAAGCTCGTATTCCACCGGGTCGGAGTTCGTCGTCGACGGCGGTTGGATGGCCTAGGCGCCGTTTGACGCTACGACCCAAGTCGGGTAGGCCACCACCTCAGTTCAAGGGCAATCGCACCACAAAACGTGCGCCTACAGCGCTCGGCTCGATTTGAACCGTCCCGGAATGGGAGTCGACGATTTCGCGCACGATCGACAACCCCAGCCCTGACCCACCCGAGTGCCGGCTCCTAGAGTCGTCGAGCCGGGCGAAGCGGTCAAAGACGCGTTCACGTTCCGCAGGTTCGATGCCCGGGCCATCGTCTTGGACAACAAACGTTGCGATTCCTTGCTGTTTTCGAAGTTCGACAAGGACCCGAGATGTTGCGTAGTGCGACGCGTTCTCGAGGAGGTTGCGGGCCATACGGGCGAGCTGATTCGCGTCTCCCCGCACCTCGGCCGGTTCGACCGCGCTCAAGTCGATCCGCCCACTCGATCGTGGTTGCAGTCTCCGTGCCTCGGATCGCACGATGTCGTCGAGGTCTACGGCGGTGAACTGCGTCGCCTTCGCACTGTTATCGGACTTCGCGAGGAACAACAGATCAGAGATCAACGTCGTCATCCGTCGGTTGTCGTCGACCAAAGAGGCCGCGAGACTCTCCCACTGGACGGACGTTGGATGCGCTACCGCGACCTCCAAGTCGGCCAGGCTGGCGGCCAACGGGCTCTGGAGCTCATGAGAGGCATCGGCGACGAACCGACGTTGACGGTCCGACGAATCCTGGAGACGGTCGAGCATGAGGTTCATACTGCGGGCCAACCGGCCGATCTCGTCGTTGACGGGCGGTTCCGGGATCCGTCGGGAAAGGTCTCCGTCACCGATCTCAGACACCTTTCGTTGCATCACATCGACCGGACGTAGGGCCGCGCCGACGAAAAACCAACTTGCGGCAGCCACGACGAGGAGAACGATCGGGAACGAGATCTGCAGGACCCTCTTGACCGACGCGACGTTCTCGTTGACCCCATCCAAGCTGAGAGCCACGTAGACCACCACCGGCCCGGTTGGCGTCTGGGCACCGAAGGCGACAAGGTGAAACGGGTCGTTCTTCTGATCGCCCGTAATGGGGAGATCAGACCGTGACTCCGCCAGGAAATCGCCCAGGACCGGATTCAGTCTTGAAATCCGCGAGCCGGGGAGCACTTGGGCACTGGCGGCTACGTTGACGCCTTTGCCGTTCAAAACTTGGATTACCGCACCCTTCTCGCCCGAGTCCGGGAGGGCGAGGGGCAGTTCAGTCTTTTGCGTGAGCAGCGCGACTTCCTCCGCCCGCGTTCTAGCTGAGTTGGACACGTTGTTCTGCAAGGCCCGATGCATCAGCACCAAAAACAGAAGCGCGGTCACCAAGAGCGCGACTGCGACGACAATCGTTGCTGCCGACGCCATTTTCATCCGGATTGTCGCAGGCTTTGTCCTCACCGGTGAAGTCACCCGCCATCGGGGTCAAGGCGATAGCCAACGAGTCGCAGTGTCTGGATACTGGAGCGGGAAAACGGCGCGTCGATTTTCTTGCGGAGGTAACCGACGTAGACCTCGACGATGTTCAAATCCATGTCATATGAGTCGTCCCAAACATGCTCAAGGATCTCCATCTTCGAAAGCACATCACCGGGTCGCATCATAAAGAATTCGAGAAGCGCAAACTGCCGCGGTGTG
>JANLQX010000452.1:0-13821 GCA_031368095.1 Actinomycetes bacterium
GGTTCACCGTCAACGGGATGAAGAGTGCCTTCTGGCCCTTCGACGGTCGTCTGCATCTCATCGAACAGGTCATCAAACCGCGCTACGCCGCCCTCGCCGCCGAGCTCGCCGCCAGCTGACTCGCGCCCAGCGCGGCCTCCAACTACGGTCTCTAGGGCCGTGGCCACGTCAACATCGAACTTCGGGGTAGGAAAGCGCGAGACGCACGACGCGTCGGGTTTCTATGCGCGCTTTGTACCGCTGACGCTCTCCGATGATGCCACCGTGCTCGCTCCGGTCGACGTCGAGAGACCCTTGGTGTGTGGCGATGCGCGCGCCATGTCAACGATCGCCGATGGGACGGTGGCCCTTGTCGTCACGTCTCCTCCGTACTTTGCCGGAAAGCAATACGAGCAGGAACTGACACGAGACGAGATTCCGTCGTCGTATGTCGAGTACCTCACCATGCTGCGAGAGGTCCTTCGCGAATGTGTGCGCGTCCTCGAGCCGGGCGGCCGCATCGCGGTGAACGTCGCCAACCTCGGGCGCAAGCCGTACCGCAGCCTGTCGGCCGACGTCATCGGTATTCTCCAGGATGATCTCGGTCTTCTCCTGCGGGGCGAGATCATCTGGCGCAAGGCGGCTGGGGCCACCGGATCGTGCGCCTGGGGTTCCTATCGCAGCCCGGCCAACCCAGTATTGCGTGACGTGACGGAGCGCATCATCGTGGCATCGAAGGGGCGATTCGACCGAGCGATGGACCATCATCGACGGGCCAAAGCGGGGTTGCCCAACGTTGCGACGCTGAACACCGATGACTTTCTGTCCCTCACCCTCGACCTCTGGGACATGCCCACCGAGAGCGCCAAACGCGTTGGTCATCCGGCCCCGTTTCCCGTTGAGCTGGCTGATCGACTCATTCGTCTGTATACGTACGAAAATGATCTGGTCCTCGACCCATTTCTCGGCAGCGGTTCGACAGTTGTCGCCGCCTCGCGACTCGGTCGTCGCTACGTGGGGTACGACCTCGACCCGGACTACGTGAACATTGCACTCGCTCGTCTGGAACGCGAGGGTGCGCCCAAAGAAATCTCGAACAATCCGGCCGGTGCCGCCAAGATCGCTGAGGCGGTTCTCGTACACGCCGGTTTCACCGTAGAGAGTACGGGCCCGAAGATCGCTAAAACGGGGATCAGTGTCGACTTCGGGTGTCGCGACGCCAACGGCCTTCTTTGGTATTTCAAGATCGTAGGTGCGCATACGATTCACCGCGGCGGCATGATGAATCACGGCGCCGTATGGGATACCCTCGGACGCCTCCACGCCATTCGAGATCACCTCGACGGATGTCCGGTCGTTCTGCTCACTACCAGGCCACCGGGCTCCGGCGGTGAGGCGGGACGCGCCCTTCGCTCGGCTGGACCATCCGCGTATTTCGACGTGATCCACCTGTTCGGTCAAGACGACCTAGCCCGACTCGCTCGTTACGCCGACGGGGAACGGTGCCAACTTGCCGGTTGGTGGCCGAAGGATATCGAGACGCGCTCGACCGAACCACGGCGTTGACCCGTTCACGAGTTGAGGAAGTCGGTGATCACCCCCACCGACGCATCGACGTGGTCCGGTCCGTAGCCGCCGATGGTGGCCCGTCGAAGCGTCGGTAGCAACCGGGAAGCCTCGTCGGCGGCGCCGGCCAGGGGATCGGCGGCGACGACGGTAAGCAGCGTCGGTACGGTGATCAGCGGAAGTCGGCGCGCCGTCGGGTAGCGAAAAGCGGCGTCGTAGGCCACCCGAAACGAGGGGCCGCTACGAAGGAGCTCCATGGTGTTGGCGTGCAGAACGTTCGTTGGCACCGCTCCCATCGCCCGCCGCCCGTCGGCGTTGGTGCGATACCACGGCCAGAACAACGCCATGTCGTGGCGCATCCCCCATGCCCGGAGCAGGTGGGCCCCGTACTCGTCGAGCTCGAACGGTGGGAGGTAGCGGGCCAAGATGTCGGCCGTTTCGGTGGCATCGAAGATGGTGATCCCGTCCATCACCAACCGACGTACGCGCCTCGGATGGCGGATAGCCAACTCCATCCCGATCAATGCGCCGGTGTGGTTGCCCCAGACATCGACAGGTTGCCCTTCGCCGAGGGCATCGAGCACGGCGACGGCTTCGTCGGCGTAGTCAGCGAGCGTCCGGGCGGTGCCGCAACGGTCGCCGAACTCGGGAGACAGCGCGTCGACGAGCGTGTGATGCATTACCGGCGCGTCGGACCCGCCGTTGCCGAGCATGTCGGGCGCAACTACCCGACGGGTCTCCGCCAGCCGTAGAGCTACGTGCGCATATGGCCTCGCCGATCCGGGCGACGGATGCAGCGCCAGGAGGGTTGGCTGCTGCGTTCGAGATCCGTACGTACACACATGGATCTGACCAAACCGGGTGTTGGCATATGACCTGGGCGGGTCGACGGACTGGGCGGCGCGCATCGGAACGAACCGGTGGGCGCCCAGCGCGTCGAACCAGGCTCCGCGGGACACGAGGGTGGATGGTGAATCCAAGAGACGAAGGGCGGCGTCGTGCAGGGCGGCGGCTTCAGGAACCGTGACCAGGCGGCGGGCGGCGGCAGTGCGCGTATGCCACGGCGCAAACACCCACGCGGCACGGGCCGCATCGATGGCCGCCGCCAGGTGCGCACCATCGGAGCGGGGCGTCAGGCGATCGGCCAGCAACGCCAGCTCGGCCGATGCACCAGCTTCAGGACCGAGCGGAACGAGTTCGGTGGCGTCGATCGCTCCACCGACGAGGTCAATCCAGTCGTTCAGCGATCCTGACCACGAATCACTTCCACCAGTCCCGGGATGATCGACCACCACGACCCGTCGTCGTTGGGCAACGATGGCGGCAATCTCGGTCGCCACCGCGCGCGGTGAAGCCAGGGGAGACACAACCACGAGGGCTGTCGTCGGCGCGGCACCGGATCCGGTGGTCCGCACGTGAACGAGAACGGGATCATGGCCGGCGCGGACGGTCACATAGGACCGTGACGGCGACAGGGTCACTCGGGGATTCCGAGAAGCACGCTCATGGCGGCGCGTAGTTGGTCGACGGTGACGGTGGGACGGCCATGGGAAACAACTTCGAAGTAGACCTTGCACTTCGGTTCCGTTCCACTCGGCCGAACGGTGATGCGGCCGGTCTCGCCGAGGGAATAGACCACCACGTCGGCCGGCGGGACATTGGTCAGGTAGTCACGCTCGCCGACCACGCGACACCCGGCGATCTCTTTCGGATGGGCGGCACGGGCACGCATCATAAGCGCGGCCATATCGTTGGCGGCCGTTGGCCCGTCGAATCGCAGCGGCCACTGCGACGTTTCGTAGCGACCGTATGCCGTTTCGATTTCCGCCACAGCGCCGAGGAGCGACGAGCGGTCGGCCTTGCGTCGGGCAGCAAGATCGGCGGCGACCAGGCCAGCACTGAAACCGTCCTTGTCGGCAACCAGGTCGCCGACGCAGTACCCGAGGGCCTCCTCGTAGGCCAGCACGAGCCGATGGTCGGGACGATCCATGGCGGCGCGGGCCAACCACTTGAAACCGGTCAGCGTTTCGACGTAATCCGCTCCTCGACGCACCGCCATCGCCGACAGGAGCGACGACGACACAAGCGTGGTGATCAACAGCATCGGCCTCGGATCGTCGGACACAACGCCCAACAGGTGGTCGGCCAGTACCCATCCAAGTTCGTCACCGCGCAACATCCGCCATCCTCCGTCGACCGACGCGTCCGGCACGGCGACTGCGCACCGGTCGGCGTCGGGGTCGTTGGCAATAATGACGTCGGCGTTCACACGGCGGGCGGTGGCGAAGGCCAGATCGAGTGCACCGGGCTCCTCCGGGTTGGGGAACGACACCGTGGGAAAGTCCGGATCCGGAGCGAACTGCTCGGCCACCGGCGTCACATTTGCGAAGCCTGCTTCGGTAAGTACACGTAGCAACGTGGCTCCACCAACTCCATGCATCGGCGTGATCACGATCCTGAGCGAAGCCCGCTCGGCGGCGGTCGTTGTGCGGGGGTCGAGCCGATGAACGCCGGCCACGTACGTGTCGGCCAGCGTGTCATCGGCAACGGTGATGAGCTGGTCGTCAGCGCTCGCCAGCACGATGTCGCGAGACGCGGCGGCATCGATGGCGGCGGCGATACGGCCATCGAGCGGGGGAACAATTTGGGCGCCGTCACCCCAGTAGACCTTGATGCCGTTGTCAGCCGGCGGGTTGTGACTGGCCGTGACCTGGATTCCTGCGGCCACGTCGAGGTACTTGGTAGCAAAGGCCACCAACGGCGTGGGGACCGGTGACGGGAATCGCAGAACCGGGATCTTGGCGGCGGCAAACACCGCCGCCATGTCGAGCACGAACTGATGCGAACCGTGGCGGGCGTCGCCCCCGATCACCACGCCGCGGGTCGCAACGTCGGGTGTTGTCGCCAAGAGGTCTGCCGCCAGCCCCGCCGCTGTCTGACGGACCACCACGCGATTCATCCGTTGTGGTCCGGCCCCGAGGGCGGCGCGTATGCCGGCCGTACCGAACTGGAGACGGCCGAAGAACCGCGCGGCCAAGGTGGCGTCGGCCTCAGGGCCGGTGGCGTCGAGGAGGGCTTGGGTTTCGGCCAGCATGACCGGATCGGGATCGTGCGTCATCCACGCCTCGGCGGCGGCACGAACGATGGCGGGATCGAGAGGGGTCGAATCGGTCACCCTCGCATCCTTCCAAATCTCTACGGTCGTGTTGGCGCCGAGACGCCGCGCCGCTACCAGTCGGCGAGTATTGCCGCCGCGGCAGAAACGCCGAGTCGGGTGGCACCGGCGGCGAGCATGGCACGAGCGGTGGCGGCGTCACGGATGCCCCCCGACGCCTTGATGCCGAGGTCGTCACCTACGGTCGCAGCCATGAGTCGCACGGCGTCGACTGTCGCACCGCCCGACGGATGGAAACCGGTGGACGTCTTCACGAAGTCCGCCCCCGCCGAGCGAGCAACCCGGCATGCTTCGGCGATCTCCTTGTCGCTCAGCAGGGCCGTTTCAAGGATCACCTTCAGCAACGCGTTCGGCGCGGCGGCCGCGACCTCGGCAATATCGGCCTCCACCGCTCCCCAGTCGCCGGCCTTGATCAGTCCGAGGGCGGCCACCATGTCGATCTCGGTGGCACCGGCAGCAACCGCCAGCGCGGCTTCGATGGCCTTGACTCTCGTGTCGACGGCTCCGCTGGGAAAACCGATCACCGTGCACGGCGCAATGCCCGGATCGAGCGAGGCGACGACGACGCTGAGCATGGACGGGCTTACGCAGACCGCGGCGACGCCCAGTTCGCCAGCCTCAGCGCACAGCGCGCCAACCTGCTCGGCCGTTGCTTCCGGCTTCAACAGGGTGAGATCCATCAGCCGGGCGGCGTGGTCACGGGTGTAGGTCATGCTTCGAGCCTCGCACGCCCGGCCGGGCAACAGGTCAGTTCCGAGCCATGGACCATGTGAGTTGTGCCACCAACGCCACCCATCGGGCGTCGGGGACCGTTGGATGATTGGCGACACGCTGTCGCTTTAGCGACGCCGTTTCACGGACAACGTGTCGCCAACGATCCAACGATCGCGACACCGCCACGCCAAGGCCCCAACTCAGGCGCGTTCGAGGATGCGCACCGGGAGCACGCGGGGGCCGCGGACCTGACCGGGAGCCCACGTAACAGCGCTCGGGTCTTCCAGGATGAAGTCGGGGAAGCGTTCCATCCACACCTGCACGGCGACGCTCATCTCAAGGCGCGCCAGGTTCGAGCCGAGGCACCGATGGATGCCGAGACCGAACGCCGCGTGGCGATTTTCGGCGCGGTCGATGATGAACTGATCGGCGTCGGGAAACGCCTCGGGATCACGGTTGGCAGCCGGGAACGGAAGGAGGCACCACTGCCCTTCCTTCAGGAGCGTGCCGCTGATCTCGACGTCCTCTTTGACGATACGGGCCATGGTGACCGGGGCGTAAGCACGAAGGAATTCCTCCACGGCCGTGGGGAGCAACTCGGGTTCATGGCGCAGTCGGTGGCGATCGCTGTCGTGGGAGGCGAGGTGGAAAATCGACGCTCCGATACCCGACCATGTGGTGTCGATGCCAGCAATCATCAGCAGCGCGATTGTCCCGCGCACGTGCTCATGAGACAGCTTGTTGTCGAAGATCTCCGCGTTCAGGAGGAAGTTGATGAGGTCGTCTCGCGGGTTCTCAACGTGGTCCGCGATATGCGCATCGAGGTACCCGTCGACCTCCGCAAATGCCGCCTCACGTTCCTCCGCCGGCGCGTCGACGTTGCCCAGCGCGTTATGGATGAACCGTCGAAAGATGTCACCGTCCTCCATCGGAAGACCAAGCATGTGAGCAATGATCGCCGGCGGAATGTGCTGGGCGTATTCAGCGGCACCGTCGACGACATCACGACCCTCCATCTCGTCGATCAAGCGATGACAGAGACCCTCAACGCTCGGCCGCAGCGCCTCAATGACCTTGGGGCCGAAGGCCGGGAGAAGGAGCTTGCGGGCATGCTGGTGAAATGGCGGGTCGCTGGAGATCGGCGGGGCCCCACCGATGGGCGCCGGGGCCAATCGGGGACCATTGCCGACGACGACATGGCGCGATGTGAAGTGCTCCGTGTCGTAAGCGATTGCGTGGATATCTTCAGCGCGCGTCGGAAGGTACGTGCCGCCGTAGCGTTCGCTATGGGCCACCGGACAGCGCTTGCGGAGGTCGTCCCAGATCGGGAACGGATTGTCGACCCACACCGGATCGGTGTGGTCGAAGTCGCTGGCCCAGTCAATAACGGGCGGTGACAGACGAACGTGGGTATCAGTCATGGTGTTACGCCTCCACGGAAATTGCGTATTCGGGGCAGTTGGCGACCAGCAGGCTCGCCTTTTCTTCAAGACCGACGGGAATGATCCCGTCGTTGAGGACAATGGCCATTCCCATGTCGTCGACATCGACGAGCTCGGGGGCAAGGGCGTAACAACGATTATGCCCCTGGCACTTCTCGGCGTCGATGACGATCCGCATGGCAGGCCTTTCTGTTGGCTTCCGGTTTGGGGAGAGAAAACCTGAGTGAATACTCGCATTCGCGCAAGGGCCCTGTCACGTTAGGAACTCAGCGGCGGCAACTCGTCGACGATGCCAGCCCGGCAAAACGCGCCGTGAGCCACACCGAAACGTCGAAGAACGAGGCCACGGCCGCCCCGCTGTGATCCTGACCGGGATACACCTTTCGCTGCACCCGAGTCTTGACCGCGCACATCGTCGAGAGCAGCTTGGCCGAGGTGGCGACGGGAATGACCTCGTCGCGATCACCGTGGACAATGAGCACCGGCGCGGCGATACGAACTCGACCCGGTTCATTGGCGGCGACGGCGGCGGCCCAGGGGCCGGTCGAAAGACCTCCGGGGGTCAGGAGGGTACTCAGCGGGTCGGCACTGAAGGTCCGGAACACCTCGGCGTTGCAACCCGTGTCGACGACAGGCAAAAGTGCTTCGGCTTTCGGGGTGAGAACGTCGGTGAGCTTGAGCGCAGGATCAGCGGCATTCAGACCGGCGGCGACCATGAACAGAAAGCCGCGCGAAGCCGATGTGGCGAGTGCTGTGGACACGTCAAGGAGTTGCGACGGCGGCGCCCCGGCGACCACGCCCACGAGCTTCAGCTCCGGGGCCCACGTGGGTGCAAGTTGCCCGGCGAAGAGCGCGGCGTGACCACCTTGGGAATGACCCCACACGGCGAAGCGACTACTGAGCGCCTCGCCCGGAAGTTGACGCGATGCCTTCACGATGTCGAGCACGCCGCGCCCTTCGCTCTGGCCGACGATGTACGGATGACGTCCCGGCGTTCCGAGGCCTTCGTAGTCGGTGGCGACCACCGCAATGCCTTGCGCCACGAAGCCGAGTCCAAGAAGTTGCTCCACCGCGCCGACCTTGCGCGATGGCGCACACCGATCGGCCAGTCCGACTGTTCCGTGCGCATACGAAAGGACCGGCCACCCACCCTTGGGCGCGGTCCCCGTCGGAATGAAGGCAAAACCGCTCACGGCAATCGGCTGGCCCTGCGCATTGCGCGAGGCATAGAGCACTTGATACTGCTTGGAACCCGCCGGTCCGGGCGTGGGCGATAGCGACGAACTAAGCAGTGTTCCGGGAGCCACGTCGGGCACCGGCGACGGTACCGCCAAGGTCGATGACGTCTGGGTCCGAGGGGCAGCGGTGCTCACTGGCGTGAGCGCCGGGACGGCCATCAACAGGACGGCCGTCACCGTCATCACGGAACGACGGCGAGCATTGCGGAGCATCTAGCGAGGCTACGGGAACGATGCTTCGTCCACAGTTGCCCGCGTGCAGTCAGCCGGCTCGCTGCTAGGCATGGCGGAATGAGCGCGCCGTTCCAGCCCGTGGTTCAGCACGTTGAAGAGGCCCCACCTCGTCGGTCCCGCATCGTTCTGGCGGCGATGGTTGTCGGCGCCTTCGGGGTGATGGCGATGGTTCCGTTCATCGGACTCCGGCTCACCACCAAGGGCGACATCACCTCCGTCGAAGGTGCAGCAAAACGCGCGAACCCGAAACGTGACGTGGCCCTCGTGCTGGGCGCCGGTCTTCGTCCCGATGGCTCACCTAGCTTTGTGCTCCGAACTCGGGTTGAAGCGGCGGTCGATCTCTACAAGCGTGGCCTCGTCCGCAAGTTGGTCATGTCCGGCGATAACTCGCTCGCTTCGTACGACGAAGTCAGCGCCATGAAGGACTACTCGGAAACGCTCGGGATGCCTCGACCTGATGTGATCCTCGACTTCGCCGGCTTCCGTACGCTCGATTCATGCGTGCGCATACAAAAAGTGTTTGGCCAGAGGACCATGTACGTCGTGTCGCAACGGTTCCATCTTCCGCGTGCCGTGCATCTATGTCGATGGGCCGGAGTAAACACGATAGGCATCGTGGCCCGTGATCCCCGCGGACAGTCGTCGCGCCTCAAGTCGACCGTGCGCGAGGTGCCGGCCAGCGCGATCGCCTGGGCTGAGGCCCATATCTTCGGCCGGGGACCCAAGTTTCTCGGCGACAAGATCGACATCGACAACCCGCCCGCCGCGGCCCTCGAACAACCGGGAGCCGGCTGACCTCGACGCGAGTTCGCAGCCTGCGTTGCTCTGAGCGCTACAGCGGCTGCGAACTCCGCCAACGGTCAGGCGTCGTCGAGGTGGATCACGCGCCAGCCTTGCGGGGTCTCTTCCGTGAGCACCACGTGTTCGCCGACTGTTGTTTCGGTCTCGCACCACCCGCGGACGACCGTCCCCTTCGACGGGCCGGACAGCAACGACACCGTGCCCGACTCCCCCGCCCAGGCGACGGCCCGACCGATCGATCCGCGCAGGGGCGAGGCACGACGCATTCGCCATACCCGCACCACGATTGGCCCGCCCGCCCCGGCGAATACGGCGATCAGCGCAACGACGACGGCCCCGGACACCAAACCATCGTGGTCGACGCGCCGTCGCCAGTAGCGTTTCTCGCCGTGCTTCGGATGTCGACCCTTTTTCTGCGTACCCTGCGAGACGATCCGGCCGACGCCGAGGTCCCGAGTCACAAGCTCCTCGTGCGGGCTGGCTACATCCGGAGGTGGGCGCCCGGCGTTTACTCGCTGCTACCCCTCGGCCAACTGGTGCAGGACAACGTGGCCCGCGTGGTTCGGGAAGAAATGGACGCCATTGGCGCTCAACAGGTGAGTTTTCCGTCGCTGCTCCCCCGCGAGCCCTACGAGGTTTCGGGTCGGTGGACCGAATACGGCGACACGCTGTTCCGGCTCCAAGATCGTCGTAAGAACGACTACCTGCTCGGCCCCACCCACGAGGAGCTCTTCACGCTCGTCGTGAAGGACCTGTACTCGTCGTATCGCGACTTCCCGGTGATCCTTTATCAAGTGGCGTCGAAATTTCGTGATGAAGCCCGGCCGCGCTCCGGAATTTTGCGGGGCCGGGAGTTCACCATGAAGGACTCGTATTCGTTCGACCTCACCGACGAAGGTCTTGCCCGCTCGTACCAACTGCATCGCGACGCCTACAAGGTGACGTTCGAGCGGCTGGGCATCGACTACCGCATCGTGAGTGCGATTTCCGGGGCGATGGGTGGATCGCAGAGCGAGGAGTTCCTCGCCCCCAGCCCGGTCGGCGAAGACACGTATGTGGCGTGCACCAACTGTGACTATGCCGCCAACGTGGAAGCGGTCGAGCGTTCCGTCGGCGACCTTCCCACCGTAGATCCATCAGCGCACGTAGCAATGCGCGAGCTGCATACGCCGGATTCTCCCGGCATCACCGCGCTCGTTGCTCACCTCAATGAGCACCATGCGCTGAACACCGATGCCACCAAACTGCTGAAGAACATTCTCTTCAAGGCCGATGGGCAGCCGATCATGGTCCTCGTACCCGGTGATCGGGAGGTCGACGAAACCAAGCTCGAAGCAGCCATTGCCCCCGCCCGTCTCGAAGCCTTCACTGATGAGGACTTTGCCACCCGCAAAGGCTTCGTGAAGGGCTACGTATCGGCGCTCGGCATGGCGGCCGCCGGTGTGAAGGTCTACGGCGATCCAGTCGTCGCCCCCGGTACCGTCTGGGTCACCGGAGCCAACAAACACGAGCATCACGTGGTCGACGCGGTGGTCGGCCGCGACTTCATGGTCGATGAAACCATCTCGGTGGCAACCATCGTCGACGGTGATCCATGTCCTCGCTGCGGCCACGCTCTTGCTACCGACCGGGCCATCGAGATCGGCCACATCTTCCAGCTCGGTCGCAAGTACGCCGACGCCTTCTCACTCGACGCGGCGGGCGACGACGGCAAGCCCGTCCGCATCACCATGGGCTCCTACGGCATCGGCGTGTCCCGCGCCGTGGCAGTGATCGCCGAGCAGCGTCACGACGATCGCGGGTTGTGCTGGCCCAACTCGGTGGCCCCGGCCCAGGTCCATATCGTCGCCGTCACCGGCAAGGAAGGCGGCGCCCAGTTGGCCGAGGCCGAGCGTATTGCCAGCGCGCTTACAAACCACGGCGTGCGAGTTCTTCTCGACGATCGAATCGGCGTGAGCGCGGGCATCAAGTTCGGCGACGCCGACCTCCTGGGCATGCCGACGATCTGCATCGTCGGCAAGGGTCTTGCCAACGGCGTCGTCGAGGTGAAGGACCGCCGCACCGGCGATCGCCGCGAGATCGCCGTCGACGCCATCTTCGACGAACTGGTGGCCGCCAGCCGGGCCTAACCACGGGGATCGCTAGCGGATGACGGGCGGTGGCGGCAGGGTGGTGGTCGTGGCGAGCTGGAAGATGATCGTCGGGTTGATGGTGAGCGGGACCTTCGGGCAGAACACGGTGGGCGGACACGGCTTCAGGGTCGTGGTGGTACCGCCCTGACCGCGGATGGTGGTCGTGGTCGCCGGCACGGTGGTGGTGACGATCGGCGGCAACGTGGTGACGATGACGATCACCGGCGGCGGGGTGGTTTGCGGGGCCGGCGTGGTGGGCGGTTGCGTTAGTTCGATGGTTGTCGGGGGAAGCGTGGGAGCCTCGGCGGGAGCGACTGTCTCGACGACCACCGAGGTGGTCGGGACGACGGTGGCCACGCGTCGCCGCGGCTTGCGGGTCGTGACCGCCACCTTCGTCGTGACGGGAACGGCGCGCACCTTGGTGGTCGGCGCCGAGGTCGTGGGGATGGTCGTGGTCGGCGCCAAGGTTGTCGTGGTGCTGGTGGTGGTCGTGGTCGTGGTCGTGGTCGTTGAACTGGTGGTCGTTGAGGTGGTCGCCAGGGCGGTCGTGGCCGCGAGCGTGATGACCGGTACGGCGGTGGTGACCGGCGCGAGCGTGGTGGCCGGGATCGGGGCCCGGAACGGCATCTGGGTGCTCTCCCGAACGACCAACGCCGAGACCACCAGGAGGCCGCCGACCAGCGCTGCCGTCGGGAGGGTCCGGCGCCGACGGACGGATCGCGGGAATCCGTTGCGCTGCCAGCCGTAGGACGGGCCCGGCGCGGCGACCCCTGACGTCATCGATGACACGACGGCGTCGCGGAGCCCCGACGGCGGCACCAGGCCCGCCAAGGAGCGAGACGCGGCGCTGGCGGTCATGGTGGCCGGATTCACGAGCGCCTTACGTTGACGGGTGCAGGTGTCACAGCCGTCCACGTGACGCGACACTCGCTTGCGCAGGAGAGGATCGAGCACGCCGTCGCCCATGCCACCGGCCACGGCGGCCAACTCGGCGCAGTCCCGACGACCGTGGCGCAGGAGCACCACGGCGGTCAGCGACTTCTCCATCCGCTCGGTGGCCCGCGCCATCGCCTTGTGGAGATGTTCGTGCGCCACGCCGGCCGCCTCGGCCAGATCAGCACCGCTGAGATCGTGACGGAACCGGAGATCGAGCAAGGTCAGATCGTCGGCCTCAAGACCCCCACGGGCGGCGGTGACCAGCTCGACGAGCTCGTCGGTTTCGACGAGTCCACCGGCGGTGCGTCCAGGTTGTTCAAGGGTTTCACCGAAGCGCATGGGATCACTAGGAAGGGTCTTGGAACGCTTGCGGGTGTGGGCGTAGCACTCGTGTCGGGCGACCGAGAAGAGCCACGCCCGGACCCGTTCGGGTTCACGGAGCTGGGGCAACCTCGACGCCGCTCGGATGAACACCTCGTGGGTGACATCGGCGGCATCAGCGGCGGATCCGGTCAGGCGGGCGCAGAAGTCGTACAGCTGCGAACCGAACCGGTCGTAAAGCTCCCCGAACGCGTCACGGTCTCCCTGCGCCGCCAGCTCGGCCACGTGGGCATCGCTGGAAGTACGGAGAGACCGGGACATAGGTGGCAGAGCCTAGGGAAGGAGAACGGGAGACGGGCCGGGCTCTTCCGTCGAGAAGGAGCCCAGCCCGAACCACAGGGCCACGAACCTGGGATCAGTGGGCCGTGCGAGTCGTGCGGACCCGCTTACGGCTGACCTTCTTGGCGACCTTCTTGGCCTTCTTGACAACCTTCTTGGCGACCGGGGCGGGGGTGGCCGGAGTCTGGATGACGACGACGATGGGCTGGGCCGGAGCCGGCGGGGTGGTCGGAACTGGGGCCGGGACAGGCGTGGGGAGCGGAGCGGGGAGCGGAGCGGGCGGGACGGTTGGGATCGGCGCCGCCGGAGCGGTCGTGGTCGGCGCCGGGGGTGCGACCGTGGTGGGAACGGCCGGTACGTTGACGATGACGTCGGCGGACCGGTTGAGTGGTGAGCCGGCTCGGACGGCGCTCATGGCAACCGAGAAGTTGGTGGCATCGGTTGACAGGGTCCCGTTGACCAAGAATGTCACCGAGGAGTCCGACGGCATCGTCAGTACCCGGGAGATGTTTCCCGAGCCGGCGCCGGCTCCACCGCACGTGGCCCCGCCGACGCTGGAGCAACTCCACACCGCGCCGTTGATGGTGGGCGGAAGGCTATGCAGCAGGTTCACCGGACCGGTGACCGCCGAGCCCATGGTGACCTTCATCGAGTAGGCGTAGTTTGCTCCCCGCTCGACCGGGCCGGTCGGGGCGGTGATGGTGGCGCCCATGCCGAGGAACGTCGGGAAGATGGTGACCGGCACCAGCGTGGCGAGCGGCGGGACGATGGTGAGCGGCGGGAGCGTCGGAAAGACGATCGTAGGAAGGCTCGGGATCGGGATGATCGGAATCGCCGGAGCGGCGAGCGAGCCGAGCGTGAGACCGGCGGCGGTGAGGGCGAGGGTGGAAGCGGCGAGCGTGCGGAGGCGGCGGGCGGTGCTGTTGGTGCGGGCGGTGCGGGCG
>JANLQX010000454.1:0-2283 GCA_031368095.1 Actinomycetes bacterium
TGGAGGCCGCGCTGGGCGCGAGTCAGCTGGCGGCGAGCTCGGCGGCGAGGGCGGCGTAGCGCGGTTTGATGACCTGTTCGATGAGATGCAGACGACCGTCGAAGGGCCAGAAGGCACTCTTCATCCCGTTGACGGTGAACCACCGCATGTCGTCCAGGCCGTAGTCGAACGTTTCGCACAGCGTGGCGAACTCCGACGTCATGGAACAGCCGCTCATGAGGCGATTGTCGGTATTGACGGTGACCCGGAAGCGCAGCCGCTTGAGCAGATGGATCGGATGCTCGGCGATCGACTTGGCCGCGCCGGTGTGCACGTTCGACGTTGGACACATCTCGAGCGGCACACGCCGATCCCGGACATAGGTGGCGAGTCGGCCCATGGCGTAGGTACCGTCGGGCCGCTGGCTGATGTCATCGACGATGCGCACGCCATGGCCGAGCCGCTCGGCCCCGCAGTACTGCAGCGCCTCGTGAATAGACGGCAAGCCAAATGCTTCGCCGGCATGAATCGTCGTATGGAAATTGGCTTCGTGGATCCGGTTGAACGCCGCCAGATGACGGGACGGAGGGAAGCCATCTTCCGGGCCGGCAATGTCGAAGCCAATGACGCCTCGGTCACGATGACGGATGGCCAGCTCAGCGATCTCGCTCGATTGCGCCTCCTGGCGCATGGCCGACAGCAACGTTCCGATGGTGATGGTGTTGCCGACCGACTCGGCTGCCTTCTGGCCCAGTTCGAAGCCTTCGACGACGGCGTCGACGACCTCGTCGAGCGACAAACCCTTCTCGAGGTGTTGCTCCGGAGCGAATCGGATCTCGGCGTAGACAACACCGTCGGCGGCCAGATCTTCGGCGCACTCGGCGGCCACCCGCGTGAGGGCGTCGCGGTCCTGCATCACGCCGACGGTGTGATCGAACGTGGCCAGGTACAGCGGGAGGGACAGCTGATCGGCGCCCTCACGGATCTTGGCGGCGAGGTCGTCGGGGTTGGTCGACGGGAGGCCGCCGTAGCCGTACTCCTTGGCCAGCTCCACCATGGAACTCGGCCGCAGGCCACCATCGAGATGATCGTGAAGCAGGACCTTGGGAGCCCGGCGGATGACGTCTAGAGGAAGCACGATCATCATTCTTGCGCGGTCCTTGGCGGCGGCGTTCCGGCCGGGTCCAAGGGTTGGCGATGCCCGTCACGTACTGTGACCTTCATGTCGGATCGTCAGCGGATTTCCTCAGGCCTGCCTTATGAGCTCATCGTCGGATACAGCCGCGCCGTGCGCGTCCACGAGCATGTCTACGTGTCGGGGACCACGCCGCAGTGGCCCGATGGCACCGTTGATCCCGACCCGGAACGTCAGATCCGCCGCTGTTTCGAGATCATTGAGAAGGCGTTGATGGAGGCGGGCGGATCACTCGCCGATGTCGTACGCACACGTATCTATCTGACAAGTACGTCGGACGTTCACGCATTTGAGAAGGTTCACGGGGAGCTGTTCGGCGACGTCCGTCCGGCCAACTCGACCGTGGTTGTCGCCGCTCTGCTCAATCCGCAGTGGAAAGTCGAGATCGAAGCCGACGCCGTGGTCGGCTCCAAAGACCGCGAGCGCAGCGGCTCCTAACACTGGTCGCACACGTTCGACCAGTTTCTACGCCCCGATCACCCCCGGAGTAATCGTCACGGCGGCGAACAATCCTTCGAATCGATCCCACTCTTGTTGGTGGTTCCCTCCACGACAACGCTTGGCGCCAGGAGGGTCGTGAACCATCCGATGTTCGCACCGACGTCAATACAGAAATCTCCCGGCCGAGCGAGCGCTTCTACCGCGGCTGAAACGCTCAGCTCGTATTCCCCGAGGAAGATCTCGTCCATCCCGCCCCACGCAAGGTCGACCCAAAGCGGTCGGTTGTCCTTGGACGGGGTAACCGTCTCGGCAGGTCGAAATACGGTTCACCTACCTCCGGTCCCGGAAAAGCGGCCAGGAACGGCGAACAACGGGAGCGGGCTAGTGCACGTTCCAGCTGTTGAGGGCGAAGTCTCCCGACTTCCCCCAGAGTTTGAATGCAGTTCCGCCCGCGGCATACCGAACCCAGAACGCGCCCTGTGAGGGACGCCAGATCGCGATGTCCGTTTTGCCGTCGTTGTCGTAGTCCGCGGGAGCAATGGAATCACCGGTCAGGCCCCACTGGACTGGTGTACCTGGGCTCCCACCGCCGTCGGACTCCCTGATGTAGAAGTTCTTCTGACCGGACACGGTGCGGGACAAGGCAATATCGTCGCGGCCGTCGCCGT
>JANLQX010000351.1:0-2242 GCA_031368095.1 Actinomycetes bacterium
GCACACGTTGACGTCAAGCATCCTCCCCGCGCGATGCGACCCATCGCTTGTCCTCCACCGCCCGACCCGCGGACGTCGAAGGCGGAACCATGAACGTCGGGCGAGGTTGCGGGATCGTTCATCATGGACCGCGTTCGGCGCGGTGCTCGCCATCGGCCTCGGTGCCGGCGGGGTGCTCACCTCCTCCACACAGGTCACCGGCTCGAACGGGAACTGCACCATCCCGACCACCGCGACCGCAGTGTCGATGAACGTCACGATCATCGCGTCGACGTCGTCGAGCTTCCTGACGGTGTTCCCGTCCGACAAGACACGACCGTTGACCGCGAACTTGAACTGGGTCGCCAGCCAGGCACCGACCCCGAAAGCTGTCACCGCGGCCCTCCCGGCCGACGGCCGGATCTCGTTCTACAACCTGTCCGGCACCGTCAACCTCACGGTCGACATCGTCGGCTACTACGAACCCGCCAACTCAGGCACCGGCCCAGCAGGAGTCAACGGCACCAGCGGCGCAGCGGGAACGAACGGCGCCGACACGAGAGAACGCCTCAACCACGCCAACGACCCGAACGGGCGACTGGGTATGCGCTCCTCTCATGGGCCAGGCCATGCCGCACGGCTCGCCAACTGACCTGGCGTCCCCACTGAGCTGGCCCCGGCTGCGCAGCCGAGGCAATTCGATGGCAGCGACCCAACAACGACAGAGGCCAGATCGATGACCTGAGCCTCCCGGGTGTCGAAGGGGGCAAGCCCTCCCGACTGAGTTGGGGCGTTCCCGGTCTGGCGTTCGGCCATGGGGTTGTCCTCAGGTGGTGTTCGGCCTGGACACTACCGCGCCCGGTGCCGGACGTCGACCTGCGCGCATGTTCGGCAGGCATCCGCCTCGGGCATCACCTGCCGGGACCGTTCACAGAGGCTCCCGAGTGCAACGGGTTTTGCGAGTTCAACTTGCTTGATCTCGGGCCTGGCGATGGGCGTAGGGGCGACTGTCGGCTGGGTGGCAAACTGCGGGCACAAGTGCCTTCGGTCACCCACTACTTGCACCCGGACCGTTCAAGACGCCATTGGTGTCTCGGCCGGCCTTGACAAGTCCGACGGTCGAACCCAGAAGGGCAGGTTGACCGAAGCTGATCCCAGATCGAATGCTGCCCGCTGCAGCCGACTACGACGACATCATGAAGTTGGATCCGGCGTTCTGTAAAGTTGGTCGCTGCGGGATAACGGATAACAGATAACCGCTCACGGGCCGAGGAATGCCTCGCGGTCGTGTCGGGCGAGAATCCGTACGCCGCCAGCGACGGCCGCGAAGAGCCGGTACCGCTCCTCGACCACCCTGGAGAGCGCGCCGGAAGGATCGCACTCGTGAGGTGACTGGTAGATCGCGATGTACGTCGGCGCATTCGCATCCGACTCGAGCAAGGCGCGCAGTTCGGCGGCCGCACCTGGCACGGTCTGCACGCCATCGAGCCAGAGGTACGGGAACGGAGGGTCTTCGTGTGCCGCTGCGTAGAAGGCAGCGCTCGCGCACATGATGTACAGGGCGTCTCCTGGGCGGCGATGCTGCTCGAACCAGGAGGCAACGGCAGCGTTCGGTCCGGCGCGGGCGTCCCGGCTGGCCGCGGCCGTGAACGAGAGTGGGTCGAGGCGCAACAACTCGATCGAGTCGTACAGCGCTGGCATGAGCACTACGACGGTGAGGATCACCGCGAGGCGGGGCGGCTTCATGTGTGCGAGCGCCACGGCCGCGAGCGCCGCCATTGCAGGGCAGAGCATCACCCAGTAGTGGCGGTGGAACTGCCCGCCGGTCAGGAACGCCGCCGACGACGCCAGAGGCCAAGTCCACAGCAGTGGCGAGAGGATGTCGCCGGAAGATCGAGGTCGGTGCCCTCGCCCGCCCCGCACCAGGGCTATACCTCCGGCGATGGCCACGGTCGCGGCGAGCGGTCCGAGGATCGGGGCGGCAGCGGCCGCGGTCTCCCGTAGCCTTCCCCAGTTCGCTCCCGCGAGCGCGCTGCGACCGCTGAGCCGGTAGCCGGCCACGGCGAACCACCAACGCGACATCCCGCTGATCGCTCCGTGTGCCACCAACAGCGCCACGATCGACGCGGTTCCGGCGGCCAGCAGCGCCACAGCTCTGCGCACTTCGCCCCGGGGAATCCGCTGCGTGACCGCGGCCACGATAAGCCAGAGCACCAGTGCCGCCAGGCCGTCGTAGCCCGATTGTTTGATCGACAGGGCGAGC
>JANLQX010000480.1:0-2450 GCA_031368095.1 Actinomycetes bacterium
CTCCGCTTGGCCGGTTGCCTCTTGGCGGTACTGTTCGGCCTGCTCAGCGAACGAGTTCCATCCTCAGACCCGATGCATCCCAAGTCGGGTCCAATGGCAATCGATTGATCGCTCGGCCAGCGGCCCGTCGCGCAGTCCACAACAAGCCCGCGGCCTGGACCAAGTGGATCTGCCCGGCTCCGGGCGGCGGCGTGAACAGGATGGCGTCCTCGACTCCGGGCAGCTTGTTGCGAAGGAGGTTCATCCGTTCGACGACGCCGTCCTGCTGATACGGGGAGGACGTCAACGGACGGTCGCCATTCAGAACGAAATAGCTGAGATCGGGGTGTGCGGCAAACCAGTTCCGTTGATGAAATGGCTGGAACTCGGTCTCTGCCTCGCGGATCCATTTGAATCTTCGGAGGTCATCGTTGGTGAGCCACGGTTCGATCGACCTCGCCTCGTCGCTGGTCTTTGCCCAAAGTGCCGAGCGAGAGGGAATCGGGCGAATCGCTGCACAGCGGGGCCATCCGACCAGGTCGCGGGCCTCGTCATCGCAAGGCCGGTATGGCCCCGAAGGCTCGTCTTGAAAGCCGACCGGGGCGTAGATGGCCGCGGCTTCGAACTTTGGCTTGAAGTCGAGCACTTCGCTCAACGTCTTGAGGACCGTCGGATCTTCGACGATCACGGTGACGCCGGCCAACCGGGCCGGTAGCACCAACCACCCGCCGGGGCACGGCGTGACTCCGCCGAGCATTTTGTACGGAATCTGCGTTGCGGCCATTCGACGCGTCCCTCTGCGTCCTCAGCGACGTCCGACGAGCACGCCGGAACCGGTGGATGCGGACTGTCCCGACGCAAGCGTCGCCTGTGCCTGTGCTTGTGAACGCTGCGTCGCCGCCAAGGTCATGATCTCTTTCGGGTAGGCACTGGCAGAGGCAGCGGTGTCGAAATCGAGGATGCCGCTCGCCACGAGGCGCGCTAGATCCATTTCGATCGTCAACATCCCTTCCTGCTGCCCTGAGATCATGACGTTGCGAAGTTGTCGTGTCTTGCCTTCGCGGAGCAGGTTGCGGACGGCGTCGTTCGCAAGGAGCACCTCGTACGCAGCAACCCGGCCACCACCGATCGCGGGAAGGAGTCGCTGGCTGATCACCCCCTGCAATGAGCCTGCGAGTTGGATCTGGATCTGGTCTCGCTTCTCGGCTGGGAACACGTCGACGATGCGGTCGAGCGCCTGCGAAGCGTCGTTCGTGTGCAACGTCGCGAAGACGAGGTGCCCCGTCTCGGCGAGCGTGAGGGTGATTGCAATGCTGTCCAGGTCACGCATCTCGCCGAGCAGGATGACGTCTGGGTCCTCTCGCAGTGCGCTCCTCAATCCGTCCGTGAAGCTGCCCACATCGGTGCCCACCTCGCGCTGATTCACCATCGCGACCTGATGGTTGTGCAGATATTCGATCGGGTCCTCGATTGTGAGGATGTGGCATGGCTTGGTTTGGTTGATGCGATCGATCATCGCTGCGAGCGTCGTGCTCTTTCCCGACCCTGTCGGGCCGACAACAAGGACAAGCCCGTAGGGTCGGTTCAACAAATCGGACGCAGCCAACGGTGCGCCGAGTTCCTCCAATGGCCGAACGCGACTGGGTACAACGCGCAGCGCTAACGCGAACGCATTGCGCTGGCGGAAGGCGTTCGCTCGGAACCGTCCAAGGTCAGCCAGACCGAACGAGAAGTCGGTCTGGTACTCAGAGTGCAACTCCTTCAGCTTGTTGTCGTTGAGGAGAGAAAAGACCATCCGCTCGGTGTCGGCGGGTGTCAGAACCTGCACGCCATCGAACGCCACCAGCACCCCATCGCGCCGCACCGTCGGCGGTCGTCCAGCGGTGATGTGCAGGTCGCTCGCGCCAGCGTAGACCGTTGCTTCGAGTAAGGCCTTCAGCGTTGGATCGATGTCGGGCATTGTTCGCTCACTTCCGTGTGTGGCGGCTCGTGCAACGCACGGTGGTACAGGTAGAGATATCGGCCCGAGAAGCGGGGAACTTGAGCCGAACTACACCACGCGCCATGAGTTGATTGCTAGGAAGCCGGTGTCTGGCTGGAAGTCGACGATGGCGCGTATCGAGCTGCTCGCACCGTTCTTGGTCGCGGTCGACACGAGGAGCACCTTGCCCACGTAGGGACTGGTTTCGACGCGGATGTTCAGGGCGCTCACCGAGGCAGATGCCTGGACCTCGACATAGGCGCCGACGACACCCCCGAGGAACTGCCCGTTGGCGGTATTGGTGACATTGCCGAGAACGACCTTGCCCTTCGGGGTCCACCACAGCCCGTGAACTGCGACGTCGGAATTGTTCCCGGACTTCGACTCGTAGATGCTTGCACCGGACGCGTAATCGACGGTGCTCGCCAGATACCCATTGGGGGTTGTTGTGTCGACAGCTTGCACGCTCACTGCCACGGTCCCTTGGCGG
>JANLQX010000501.1:0-2566 GCA_031368095.1 Actinomycetes bacterium
TCTGTTGACGGCCATGAAAGGAAGGCTGCCTTCCCGCGAAGTTCCTTGAACGCCGTCGCGGCATCGAACGTGAGCTTCCCGGACTCGGCGGTCTCGAGCACCAGGCGCACAGACACGCCACGGCCGACCGCAACGAGCAACGCTTCGGTAAGTTCGGGAACCTTGTAGGCGGCAAAGCTCACGAGTGTCAGTTTCGATGACGCCGACGCGATCACCTGCAGCAACACCTCCCGCGACATGCGCACCGGGATCTCAGAGGTGGACGGCCCCGTCCACACGATCTCGGTCGACTGGGTGGCGCGGAGGTGGTCCGCTACTGCGCCTGCACCGATCAGCATGCCACTCAAGGTGCTACCGGAAACGTCGCAGTCCGCTGCCCAGGCATCGACGAGTGCCGTGATGGCCGGGCGCAGCGCGCTGCTCGACGACACTGAAAGGACCATTGATCGGGCGAGCAGCGTGAAGCCCGGCTGTGTGCGAATGACCGTCGCAATCTTGTGGAGCTGCGCCGCTCCGCCAACCGTTGCGACTACCCGTGCCGCTGAGATCAGCGCTTCTCCGGCGCTGTTCGTCATATCAGCCTCTGGACGGGTAGTGCACGCCCGCTCCGGCGAGCGTGGAGACCAAGACGTTGCGGTCGAGGTACCGGTTCGCTCGTTCGCAGCTTGTCTCGGGGAGGAACAGGCACGCGTGACACGCCGCGTTGTGCAGCGCTGTCTCGTTCTCGTTCGGAAGATGTCCGGAACACATCGGGTCCGAGGAACACAACCGAGAACGTTCCATCGCCGAGCCGAGCAGTCGGCCGAACTCGGTCGGATCAGCCAGAGCCACGAGACCTCCGAGGGTTCCTTCAGAGTCGGGAGCGGCGGTGTAGAGGAACACACCGGCCATTGGTTCAGCCGAACCTATTTGTTCGCGTGCATAGATTCGTTCACGAATCGATGCTGTCGAGTATCCGCATTCGAGTGCGAGTTCGCGTATCAACGCGTGTGACAGCGAATGTATAAGCACATACCTTGCGCCTGGCCATCCGGCGTCGAGGTCGGTTTGTCCTCGGGATCGTCGCCACCGGTGGTGGGCTTCGCGGAGCGATTCGATCTGGTTCGAGCCGCTCACAACGTCGAGCCAGGAGTCGACCGTTGTCTCAGGGAAGCGGAGGAAGATGCCTTCGCCGCGTACTTCGGCGGCGGGGAGCCACTCAAGTTTCTTCGCTTTCGAGATTGGCGCGTACACGGGCCCGGTGTCGACGTCGGAAGCGAGTCCGCTGTCTGGTCCCTCAATTCGCGTGAAGCCGCACAACGCAACGACTTCACGGATGCGGTCGACTGCGAGCACAGTGCCTAGCCCTGGGAAACCGGGAATCGGTCTGGGTGTTCCGAGACGAAAGTCGTGCGAGTCAATGTACTTGCCGGACCCGGTGAACACAGCCCATTCCGGCCGCAGTACGTCGGCGTCCTCCGGCGTGAGAGCGGAGCCTGTCCGGCGCTCGACGATCGCGGCCCAAAGGTCACTGACGGTGAAACCCTTCAACTTCGCGAGTCGTGGATCACGGGCGACCGCGAACTTGAGTTCTCCTTCTTCGTTGATCGGGGCTTCCGGGTCCTCAATCGCGGGCCACGCTGCGTCGAACGCAATCGATGAAGCATCGGCTGAGGTTGGGATGGCGAGCACGGAACGGGTCGCCGCGAACCAGGCGTTCGACGCGCCAAGCAGCATCGGGCGTACCTGATGTTCGCAGCCGCCTTCCTCAAACGTGCGTAGATGGGCGTGACGTCCCCGGCATTGCGGAAGGACGGACGAGGCGTTCTCGTTGAACGCGTTCGTCATGCGACGTTTCTGCCCGCATTGCGTGCATTCCACGATCAAGTCCGTTGAACGCGACCCCGTACCGGAGTCCATCGCCCGAAGCCGTGCACCACCCGCTTGACACACCCCACCTGTTTTGGAGTGCACATACTCGTTCCACGGGAAGTCGTCGATGTGCCCGTCGGGGCATGCCACCACGAACCGGGCAGGCACGGCCGTCGGCGGGCGTCCTTTGCCGCAGTTCTTGTGAACGTACCGGGCCTTGTCGGCACGGAACGCGAGCGTCAACTCCAACAAGCCACCATCGACTGTCGTGAGCGTGTTACACCCCTGGCAACGCATCCACCTTGGGAACGGGAGGATCGGCACACCAGTCCAAGCCCACTCATCGAACGGACTTCGAGTTTCCTCGAGGAACGGCGCAGTGCGAAGCGACCGTACGTTTGGCAACCCGAGTGATGGGTCAGCCTTGATTGCTTTGATGAGCCGCTCTTCAGCGATTTCGATCTGGTTCGTTTCTTCCCAATCGTCAAGCCCGGCGATGATGCCCGACATATTCGGTAGGTCAACCAGCGCGCCGACCCCGAACGAGTAAAGCAACTGTGACGGCCGAACACCACCGACACGAGGCGGGTAGGAACGTTCACCGGGTTTGCGTCCGCCCTTCACTGCGCCGCTCCTATGTCGACAACCGTTTCGGTGTCGGTCTCGGAATCGTCATCTTCGACGACGTCCTCCGCCGTGAGCGTCACCGGGCTCT
>JANLQX010000513.1:0-5683 GCA_031368095.1 Actinomycetes bacterium
GCCACGGTGTCGCCCGGCCGCACGCAGGACCGAATTCGGCCAGCGATTGCCCGCAGGATTTCGTCGCCAGCTTCGTGGCCGAGCGCATCGTTGAACAGCTGGAAACGATCAACATCAACGAGCAGCATGGTGACCGACAGCGGCTCGGCCAGGGCCATCGTCGTTCGGTCGCGCAGCAGGGCGCGATTCGCCAGTCCGGTGAGATCATCTTGGAATGCCTGACGGCGAAGTTGCTCGCCCAGTTCGGTCTGCGCGCTTACGTCGTGCCAGACCCATGCCGTGCCTTCGAGCGCATCGGGCCGTGAGCCGGTGAGTTCCACCACTCGCAATCGCCCGTCGACATGACAGACCCGGACGGTCACGGTCGTGGCCCGACCGCTGGTCACGACGGAGTCAAACGCTTCCCGAAACGCAGCCACATCCGATGGTTCGAGAACATCGTCAACGGCAGCGCCATGTAAGGCCTCGGGATCGCGACCGAACAGCGAGCACGCCGACGCGCTCGCTTCGATGAACCGACGGTCGGCGGACACGACGCTCAAGACGTCGGTCGCTCCGTGAACGATGGCTTTGAATCTGGCATCGCGAGCGGACTCGGCAGCCTGCACCGCAGCTCGCCGTCGAGCGCCAAGCATTCCAGCGGCAACAACGGTGGCCAGAGTCGCCAAGGCGGGTAGAACAAGCCAGAGGTCGCGGTCCACGCGATGTTGCGCGTCGGGACCCAGGCGCTCAAGTCCGGCACGAAGATCGGTGATTGCTTCCTGCAGGCGCGAGAACGTAGGTATGACGTCGTCACTCGAAATCACCGCAGCGCGCTCCGGGTCGAAACTCATGGCTGCGACCTGACGGCTGGCGGCCGCGCTGTAGAGGC
Organism: Actinomycetes bacterium; assembly: GCA_031368095.1. GTDB lineage: Bacteria > Actinomycetota > Acidimicrobiia > Acidimicrobiales > JANYDT01 > JANLQX01. Next base: position 872 of record JANLQX010000513.1, read on the forward strand.
TCATCCAGCGTTGCGCGTTGGCGACGGAGTCCGGGTTCAGGCGACGAATACCCGCGGTGTCGAGGAGTTCGATGGCGCGAATCTCGTGCTCGCGCCACAGCTGTAGGAGGCGATCACGATCGAATTGGCCGGCCGAGGTGAGTTCGGCTCGGACTGCTTCGAGCGTCGTGATCTCGATGAGGGCGTCCTGGGCCACGGCGGTCGCCCGCCATGCACTGGTCGCTCGTCGGTTGTGCCGCTGGACCACGCCAGTGAGGGCCACACCCACGCTCAAGCCGAGGATGGCCGCCGCCATGACCATGGCGGCTCGTCGGGTGCGCCACCGGCGAAATTGACGAGACATTCGCTCACTATCGGCCTCCGACGCCCGAACTTGAGCGGGTGATCTCAGCAAAAGGAGGGTCCGGCCGACAGAGGTCTGCTTCACTGACGGTTGTGCATGTGCCTTCTCTTTCCGGCCGCTTCGTTCGCCTGGATCTGCTTCGGACGGAAGATGCCCTTGACATTGCGGTTGCCGCGGCGTCGGGCGGTCGCGACACCTATGGCTTTGGTCCGGTGCCATCGCCTGATCCGACGGTGAACGGGGCTGAGGATGCTGCGACAACGGTCGCTCGTCGTCTTGCTGCGTTCGCCGACGGTTCGTGGGTGCCATTCGTGCAGCGTCGAGCCGACGATGACGTTGTTGTCGGGATGACGAACTACATCATGGTGGACGCCCGTCTCGATCGCCCGGAGTCGCCCACGGCGCTCGAAATTGGTGGCACGTGGCTCGCCCCGATGGCCCAGCGGACTCCGATCAACACCGAAGCCAAACTGCTGCTGATGACCTTTGCTTTCGACGAGCTGCAGGTCCTACGTGTACAGATCAAAACCGACGCCCGCAACGAACGTAGTCGTGATGCAATCGCCCGACTCGGGGCCACCTTCGAAGGCGTGCTTCGCAACTTTCAACCAGGCAACGGTGACATCGGGACCGGGGCGCAACGCGACACCGCCATGTACTCGGTGATCGCCAGCGAATGGCCGGCTGTGCGGGAGCGACTCGAGGGCTTCGTCGGTCGGAGTTAGCGAGTTCTCGTTCACTCCGTCCCTCGTGGCGGTGGCGAGTTCAAGGGATCGTTGCAACGGGTCAGCCGCCGAAGAGCGTGTGGACTTCTCTTCGCCAGACGGGCAGGTTGACTTCGAGGGCGACCTCGCACTCGACGAAACCGGCGGGTGACTGCTGGAGGTGGCCGATGCGGGCGAAGAACGGCTGACGGAAATCGGCGACCGTCATTCCCCACGCCGGACCCGGCTCAGTCTGCACGGCGACGGGGAGAAGCGGACCGGTCACGATGTCGTCGATGGCGCTGGCCATGGTGGCGAGCAGATCGTGACAGGTGAACTCGCCCGGTGCGCAGAACGTTCCGGCAAAGCGCGCATACGTTTTCAGCGGACCGTCGCAGAACGTGGCGGCAGCGTTTCGATGCTCGGCGAGCAACGCCACCTCGACATCAGTGAAGGTGGCCTCGTGGGTCACGTCGAGACCGACGAGGAGAGGCGGTCGACGCCACCCTGCGGAGAGCACGCGTTGGGCCCCGGTGGGGTCGTGAATCACGTTGGCCTCGGCCACCGGATAGGCGTTCCCCGGAGACGCGAACGCTCCAGCCATGCACACCATTCGCAAAAAACGAGCGGCTAGATCCGGGTGACGGGAGAGGGAGTCGGCAACAGTGGAGAGCGGACCGAGCGTGATGAGGACGGCATCGTCAGCGAATCGGTCAAAGACCTCGTCGGCCGTCACCAGCGTCACGCCGAAAGACGCCGGTACGGCGCTCGGATCGAGATCCGGGACAAGACCACAATCGCCGAGTCCATCCTCGCCGTGGACGAACGAAGCGCGCGCTAGAGCAGGCACCGGACCCACCGCCGCTGCGGCGCCGACGCCAACGGGCAGGTCGGTCCGGCCGATGGCGGCAAGGATCACGCAGACGTTGGCCACGGCACGATCCAGCTCGACGTTGCCGTGCACGACGGTGATGCCTCGCACCTCGACCCGAGGGTCGGTCAGCGCCCACCACAGGGCAACGGCGTCATCGACTCCCGCGTCGGTGTCGATGACCACCGGCGTCGATGACACGGTCACCACCGCAGTGCTCAGCCGGCCAAATGGCCAAGCAGCGCTTTGAGCTCATCGCCGGGACCGGCCGGGATGATGTACCCCTCGTCAGAACGAATCTGCTCGAAGTTGTCGCGTACGTTCTCCACGGTGAGTTCCGGGTTGTAATAACCGGGCGTGAGACCGATGAACATACGGGCAATGCGGCCACCGGCCGCCGAGTAGATCTCGCCGGTCACCGGGCAGTCTTCGTGCACAAGCCACGCCACGATCGGTGAGACCAGCTTCGGATCGAGCTTGTCGGCCAGACCTCCGAGCAGTTCCTCGGTCATGCGGGTCCGAGCAATCGGAGCGAGTGCATTGACTTTTATGTTGGCCTTGGCCCCTTCGGCAGCGAGCACGCGGGTGAGACCGACGAGGCCCATCTTGGCGGCGCCGTAGTTGGCCTGGCCGAAGTTGCCGAGGATGCCCGAGTTCGACGAGGTGTTCACGATGCGGCCGTAACTCTGCTCGCGCATGATCGGCCACGCCGCCTTGGTCACATTGAACGCACCCTTGAGGTGCACGGCGAGCACGGCGTCGATCATTGCTTCGTCCATGTTGTGGAACGACTTATCGCGCAGAATTCCGGCGTTGTTGATCACGATGTCAACGCGGCCGAAAGCATCCATTGCGGTCTTGATGATTCCGGCGCCGCCCTCCATGGTGGACACCGAGTTTCCGTCGGCCACGGCCACGCCGCCGAGATCGTTGATCTCCTTCGCCGTCTTGGCCGCCGGGCCAAGATCGCCACCGCTGCCGTCGATGGCTCCGCCGAGGTCATTCACGATGACCTGGGCGCCCCGGGAAGCAAGCAGCAGGGCGTGCTCGCGTCCGAGACCACCTCCGGCTCCGGTGATGACAGCTACACGGTTCTCGAACGAAAGATCAGCCACGGGATTCTCCTGAAGGTGCGGGTGCGAAGGGCCGTGACCCTCCGGTCACGGCCGGGCAACGCTACCGGGCCGGCCGTCGCACGGCGAAGTCGCGCCAGCCGCCTCACGACATGACGCTCAGGAAGCAACGCGCAGACGGACCGTCGACCGGTACTTCCCGGCCGGGTGTACCCGTTGGGCCGCGACAAGTCCGGGGAGGGGCTCGGTGCGGTCGATCGGCGCCGGCGCCGGGGCGTGGCGGGCGATGCCCGGGGTCGGAGCCATCGGGACCTGCCGGGCTCCCAGGATTCGAACCGTGGAGGTTCGTGACGAAGCACGGAAGGTGTGTGTCGGCGGGGTGATGAGGGGCAGGTCCATTAAAGTCTCCATTCAGCGGCGGTTGGTCACACCATCGTGGGCGGTCGACGTAACGCGACGAGGCAGAACTGGTGAGCGAACCGTGAGCGAATGTGAGGGCCGTGTTGTGTTGGGTGCTGCGTGAGGTGCTCAGTCGACGAAACTGTTGAGCATGGTTATCGAAGAACTGCACTTCATTGTTGAACCGTCCGAACGCGACGCCTTCCTTGAGAAGGAGACCGAGGTCTGGACCGGGTTTCTGGCGGGGTGTGACGGCTTCGTCGATAAGCAGGTCTGGGTCGCCGACGATGATCCATCGCGGATCGTCGTCATGATCTGGTGGAACACGATGGAGCAGTGGAAGACCATCACGCCCGAGCAGTGCGACGAGGTTGACGGCCGCATGGGTGAATGGCTCCGTCCGGTCGACTTCTTCCGCGCCCATCACGTGATCAAGCCTTCGCTCAATGGGGCAACCCCGTCGTGACGGGAGCGCAGATGTTCATCGACGGATCATGGTGCGATGCCGCTTCCGGGGGAACGTTCACAACGGTTGACCCGGCCACGGCGCAGGTCCTCGCGGTAGTGCCGGCGGCCACCGAGGTCGATGTCGACCGCGCCGTGCGTGCGGCCAGGCGGGCCTTCGACGACGGTTCGTGGGGCGCCACGGTGGCCGAGCGGGAGCGGGCCCGCATCCTATTCCGTATGGCCGAGCTCGTTCGTATGCGCGCGGAGGAACTCGCGATCCTCGAAGTTCGAGACTGCGGAAAGCCGATCGCCGACGCGCGCTACGACATTGCCGAGGTGGCGTTCCTCCTGGAGTACTACGCCGGTTGGGCAACGAAGTTCGGTGGCGACATCCCGCCCGTCGGGCCCGATGCGATAAGCCTGATTTTTCGTGAACCGGTCGGTGTCTGCGGCCTCATTGTGCCCTGGAACTATCCGATGCTCATGGCCACGCAAAAAGTTGCACCGGCTCTCGCCGCAGGTTGTACCGTCATTCTCAAACCAGCCGAACAGACACCGCTCACGGCGCTGGAGTTGGCCCGGATCGGAGCGGAGGCGGGTCTCCCCGCAGGAGTCCTGAACGTGATCACCGGGTTCGGTTCCGACGCCGGAGGGCCGCTCCTGACCCATCCCATGGTCGACAAGATCAGCTTCACTGGGTCAAAGGAAATCGGCAAGCTGATCCAACGTACGTGTGCTGATCAATTGAAGCGGGTCACTCTGGAGCTCGGCGGGAAGAGCCCCAATATTGTGTTCGCTGATGCCGCCCTCGGCCTTGCTGTTCCGGGTACATGCAACGGCGTGTTCGGGAATCAGGGCGAAGTCTGTTCGGCCGGCTCGCGTGTCTTTGTTGAGCGCTCCATCTACGACGACGCGCTCTCGGCGATGGTCGACTTTGCCGGGACGATCAAGCTGGGCAACGGTCTCGACCCGACC
>JANLQX010000040.1:0-22859 GCA_031368095.1 Actinomycetes bacterium
TAGCGCGGGTTGGCGAGAAACTCGACCCGCAAAGGGATCATCATGAGGTTGGCGAAACCCATGAACATCCACGAAGTGAGCGTGTTGCGTAAGGTCCGGTCGGTCCGCAACAGGTTCCATCGCCTCACCCACGGACGCTCTCGACCGGCTCCGTCAGCCACGTGCACCGGCGCCAGTCTTGGCCCGCCGATCATCCGGAAACACATGGCTGAGCCGATAATCGACGCCAAAAGCATCGCCTGAGCCCACTTCCACGTGGAGGCGTCCTTCCCGAGAAGGTGCCCGACGCCGAGCGCGATTGCGCCCGAGAATCCAAACTTGGCGGCGATCGTGATGGACACCATTCGCCCGCGTCGATGAGCGGCGAACCGGTCAGAATAAATCGTTTGCAAGAGACCCCACTGGGCGCCGGTCGCCGTGAAGGCCACGAGGCAACCAAAGACGAACGTGAGCGGCGTCGGGTGAAGGAGCGGCGCCAGTGCGCCGACGGAGCCGACGACGAGGAGCCGCGTGATGGCGCGGCCGGCGGTCAGACCCCGTCGTCCGGCCCACGTGATCGACGCCGGTGCGACAAGGAGCCCGATTTGTTGGGCGGCGCCGATCGCCGCCTTCCATCCCGTCGCTAGATGAAAGTGACGGAGGGCGATCAACAATAAAAACGTTGACCCGAACGCCTCGATGGTTCCCGCCGGGAGAGCTCTGATGAGCTCGATACGAAACGGTCGCCCCGACAGTGCCGTCGATGCTGACCATGTCGCCGGTGTCGCCGGTCCCGTCATTGTCTCGTCGGATGCCACGAGTACCCAACTCTACGGGTGACCGGGTGCCTCCGATTAGGTCTTCAGGTCCCGTACGCTGCTTCGGCTATGTCGACGGACCTTCCTCCGCCGTTCGGGTTGACGCTGCACCCCGAAGGCACGGCCACCGTCGCGCTGCCGCTGAGTTCGCATGCCAGCGGCGTTGACCTCTGCCTCTTCGATGCCAGCGGTGCCGAGCGTCGGTTGCCATTCACCGACCGACTGGGCACCACCTGGTGGATTTCTTTGCCGACCGGAACGGTGGCGCCGGGAACCCGTTACGGCATTCGCGTGTCTGGCGAGGGCCACAACCACGCCAAGCTGCTCACTGATCCATGGGCCAAGGCCTTCGACGGCAAACTCGACTGGCTGACCAAGCCGGGAGTTCACGGCCTCGCTGACCCCACCGACACCGCTCCGTTCGTTCCCCGCAGCATCGTCGTGGATAGCACCTTCGACTGGGCCGACGACGTCCGTCCCAAGACGGTCTGGACGGACACCGTGATCTACGAGGTCCACGTCAAGGGCGCCACGATGACCCACCCGGACGTGCCTGCGGACCTACGCGGTACGTACGCCGGCTTCTGTCACCCAGCGTTCGTAGGTCACCTGGCGGCACTCGGAGTCACGGCCGTTGAGCTGCTCCCCATTCACCACCACGTCCCGGAGGAGCGCCTCGCCGGACTGGGCCTCACCAACTATTGGGGGTACAACACTCTCGGCTTCCTCGCCCCGCATGCCGCCTACGCGCACGCACCCGCCGGAACCGATGCGGTCCGTGAATGCAAAGGCATGGTCAAGCTGCTCCATGAAGCTGGGATCGAGGTGATCCTCGACGTCGTCTACAACCACTCGTGCGAAGGCGGACCGGGTGGAGCGGCGCTTTCCTTTCGCGGTCTTGACCCGAACGGTTGGTACCGGCCCTACGACACGACCGGCTGTGGCAACTCACTCGATTTGAACCAGCCGGCGATGTTGTCACTCGTGATGGATTCGCTCCGCTACTGGGTCGAGGAGTTCCACGTCGACGGGTTCCGCTTCGATCTTGCCACCACGTTGGCGCGCGGCCGTCGCGGTGACTTCGAGGCGGCTGGCGTGTTCCTCAACGCCGTGGCCCAGGACCCGGTGCTGGCTACCGTCAAGCTCATCGCCGAAGCATGGGACGTCGGTGATGGTGGCTACCAGGTCGGGTCGTTTCCGGCCCCGTGGGCGGAATGGAACGACCGCTATCGCGACCTCATGCGCGATCACTGGAACAACGCTCCGCGCCCTCTTGGAGCCGTGGCCCGTCGCATCACGGGTAACCCCGATCTGTTCGCGGCGTCGGGGCGGCGGCCATGGTCGTCGGTGAACCTCGTAACTGCGCACGATGGGTTCTGCCTCCGCGACCTGGTGACGTACAACGACAAGCACAACGAGGCCAACGGCGAAAACAGTCGTGACGGCTCGAACGACAATCGCTCGTGGAACCACGGCGTGGAAGGTGACACCGACGAACCCAAGATCAGCTCAGCAAGGTCGCGGACGCAACGTAACCTCTTGGCCACGCTTTTCATCTCGCAGGGAACGCCGATGCTCGTTGCCGGTGACGAGTTGGGCCGTACCCAAGGTGGCAACAACAATGCGTACTGCCTGGATAGCGAGGTCTCCTGGATCGACTGGGCCAACGTCGATACCGCTCTACTCGACTTTGTACGCGCGCTTCTTCTTGTGCGACGAACGTCGGCCGTGCTGCGCCAGCGCGAATGGATCGCCGACGCCGGAGCCCAATGGTTCGCCCCCGACGGCAGCGAAATGACTATTGCCCGGTGGGACGATCCCGAAGGATGCGGTTTACAGCTCCTTCTTCACGGCAACGAGGCGTCCGAGGATCGCCTTGTCGTTCTTCACGAGTGGATCACCTCGGAATGCTTCACCCTTCCAGCGGGCGAGTGGGTGCTGCTGCTTTCCACTGCGCTGACCAACGACGCACCCGTCGTCGTTGTCGACGGGATTTGGGAGCCGCAGTTCCCGACCCTCGCCGTGTTCGCGCGGCGGTAACTCGTTCGATGGCGTTGCCAATACGGCTGCTGGTTACCGCTGCTGGTTACACCTGTTGACCGAGGATCAGTACGCCCAGCGGCGGAAGGCTGAGCGTGGCCCGACCGAGGTTGTCGGCCCAAACCGAGCCCCCATTGCCCACCCCGCTTCCACCGAATTCGGTGGCGTCGGTGTTGCACAGTTCCTTCCACTCGCCGCCGCGCGGCAGCGTCACGGCGTACTCGACCCGGACCACCGGCGCGAGGTTGGCGATACAGACCACCGGACCGGCACCGTGGGCACCCGAGTCGCCGGGCCAACGAACGAAGGCGAAGACGTTCGCGGCGGCGTCATCGCTGACGATCCAGCCGAAACCCTCCGGGGCGAAGTCCCTTTCGTAGAGCGCCGGGTGCGTCGCCTGCACCTTGTTCAGGGACCGAACGAGGTCACGCACACCGCTGTGACCGGGGTCGCTCAGCAACCACCAGTCAAGCGACGTGTCCGCGTTCCATTCGTTCCACTGGCCTAGCTCGGCGCCCATGAACAACAGTTGCTTCCCCGGGTGAGCCCACATCCAGGCATAGAGCGAGCGCAGGTTGGCCCGCTTCTGCCAGTCGTCGCCGGGCATCTTGGTGAGGAGCGAGCCTTTGCCATGCACAACTTCATCGTGACTCAGGGGCAATACGAAGTTCTCGGTGAAGGCGTAAAGAAGACCGAACGTGAGACCGTGATGATGATGCTGACGGTGGATCGGGTCCTTGGCGAAGTACTCCAACGTGTCGTGCATCCACCCCATGTTCCACTTGAAGCCGAAGCCGAGGCCACCGGCTTCGACGGGACGCGAAACGGAAGGCCATGCGGTGGACTCCTCGGCGATCACCAAGACACCGGGCACATGGGCGTGAACAACGGTGTTCAGTTCACGGAGAAACGCGACCGACTCGAGGTTCTCGCGACCGCCATGTTCATTCGGAATCCATTCGCCTTCCTTCCGTGAATAGTCGAGGTACAGCATCGACGCAACGGCATCAATCCGGAGCCCGTCGATATGGAGCTCTTCTAGCCAATACAGTGCATTCGCAACGAGGAAATTCCGAACCTCGATACGTCCGTAGTTGAAGACGAACGTCCCCCAGTCTGGGTGCTCTCCCTGCCGCGGGTCGGCGTGTTCGTACAGCGCCGTACCGTCGAAACGACCGAGCGACCAATCGTCTTTCGGAAAGTGCGCCGGAACCCAGTCGACGATGACCCCGATGCCATATCCATGCAGGATGTCAACGAAGTGCCGGAAGTCGTCCGGCGAACCAAACCGCGAGGTGGGGGCGAAGTAGCCCGTGACTTGATATCCCCAAGACCCACCGAAGGGATGCTCCGCCACCGGCATCAGTTCCACGTGCGTGAAGCCGAGATCCAGGACGTGCGCGGCGAGCTCTTCGGCCAGCTCGACGTAGTGCCGGGGACCTCGCCACGACGCTAGGTGTACTTCGTAGATCGACATCTGAGAACGCCACGGATTGGCGGCGGCCCGCTTGGCCAGCCACACTGCGTCACCCCAGACGTAGGTCGACGCCTCGATCACGCTCGCCGTGCGTGGCGGCACCTCGGTGGCGCGAGCAAGCGGGTCGGCCTTGTCGACCGTGCGCCCGTCGGCTCCCGTGACCGCGAACTTGTAGCACTGACCGGCTTTTGCGCCGGCGACGAACGCCGACCAAACCCCGGTCGACGCAACGGCGAGCATCGTGTGTTTGCTGGCGTCAAAGCGGTTGAAGTCACCGATGACGGCAACATGACGGGCATCAGGGGCCCAAACCGCGAACCAGGCTCCGTCGTGCCCATCGTGCGAGCCAAGATGGGCCCCTAGATGCTCCCAGAGGCGAAGATGACGCCCCTCGTTGAAGAGGTAGCAGTCGATCTCGCCCCACCGGGGATCCGCATTTGCGCTCACGACCATGCACGCTACCCGTCCGGTGCTCAGGCTGGCGGGGCGACCGTTGCCGGCTCGCTCGTGGCCTACCGGAGCGGGTCGATATGCCAGATCTGGGAGGCGTACTCACCGATCGTGCGATCGGAGCTGAACATTCCCATAGCCGACACATTGCGAACGGCCTTCGATGTCCAGAGCTGCGGGTTGCGGTAATCAGCCTCGGCGTGACGTTGCGCCGCGGCGTAGGAGTCGAAGTCGGCGGCGAGCAGATACTCGTCACCGTGGTCGACGATGAGCTCGACCAGGGGAACGAACGCGCCAGGATCCTCGGGACTGAAAAACCCGGACCGAACGAGACCGAGAGCGCGAGCAAGCGGCGATTCGGGACCGAGGTACGCCTTGGGGTCGTAGCCCCGACCCCGCAATTCGGCCACCTCATCGACGGTCAGTCCGAAAATGTAGATGTTGTCGTCACCGACACAGTCACGAATCTCCACGTTGGCGCCATCGAGCGTGCCGACCGTCAGCGCACCATTGAGCGCGAACTTCATGTTTCCGGTCCCCGACGCCTCCTTGCCCGCCGTAGAAATCTGCTGCGACAGATCAGCGGCCGGGACGAGTAGCTCGGCCAAAGATACGTTGTAGTTCGGCAAAAACAGCACCTTCAGCTGATCGCTGACCTGGAGATCTTTGTTCACCGCCCGGCCGACGGCATTGGCAAAACGAATGATGAGCTTGGCCACGGCATAGCCGGGTGCCGCCTTGGCGCCGAAGAGCACCGTTCGGGGAACCCGGTCCGATGACGGATTATCTTTCAGTTCCTGATAAAGCGCCACGCAATGGAGGAGATTGAGGAGTTGACGCTTGTATTCATGCAACCGTTTGATCTGTACGTCGAACATCGATTGTGGATCGACGCGCTCCCCCGTGGTGGTTTCCACGAAGCGACGCAATTCTTCTTTGTTGGCGGCCTTCACGGCCCGCCACTGCTCCCCGAACGCGGCGTCATCGGCGTGGGCGCCAAGGCCGCGAAGCTGATCCAGATCGGTCGTCCACCCATTGCCGATGGTGGCGTCAATCAGACCGGATAGTCCCGGGTTGCAGGCCCGAAGCCAACGCCTCGGCGTGATGCCGTTGGTCTTGTTGTTGAACTTTGCCGGGGTGAGTAGGAAGAAATCGTTGACGAGCCCGCTCTTCAACAACTCCGTATGAAGCGCGGCGACACCGTTCACTGAAAATGAACCGACGATGGCGAGGTAGGCCATCCGGACTTTAGGTTCCGATCCTTCCTCGATGAGCGACATGTTCCGCAGCTTGGCGTCATCGCCGGGCCAGCGGTTCGCCACCTGCCGTAGAAAGTGGTGATTGATCTCGTAGATCAGCTGCAGGTGACGCGGCAGGAGTCGTTCGAACAACGCCACCGGCCACTTCTCCAATGCCTCGGCCAGCAACGTGTGGTTGGTGTAGGCGAAGGTGCGTGTGACGATGCTCCACGCGGCGTCCCAACCCAGGCCTTCCTGGTCGACGAGAATCCGCAACAGTTCTGGGATAGCGATCGCCGGGTGGGTGTCATTGAGCTGTATGACTACCTTGTCAGACAGCTCGGAAATCGAATTTCCGGCCGCCTTGAAATCACCGATGAGATCAGCAAGGGTCGCCGCACAAACGAAGTATTGCTGTTTCAGGCGAAGTTCTTTGCCCTCGTAGTTATTGTCGTTCGGATACAGGACTTTGGTGATGTTCTCGGTGAGAGCAGACGTGAGATTGGCATTGATGTAGTCACCACGGTTGAAATCACCAAGGTTGAAATCATGGAGTGCCCGGGCCGACCACAGCCGCAACGTGTTTACCGTGGCGGTGCCGTATCCGGGAACGGGCGTGTCGTAGGGCATGGCCAACACATCCTCAGTTTCCGTCCACGAGAACCAGGTCTTGCCCGAGGCGTCACGATTATCCCGGTACATCTGGACGCGGCCGTAGAACTTGATCGTTTGTTGGCGGTCCGTCCGTTGGATCTCCCACGGATTGCCCATGCGCAGCCACGGATCGGGCTCCTCGACCTGTGCTCCGTCGACGATCTTCTGTTTGAAGATGCCGTAGTCGTAGCGGATACCGCACCCGAACCCGGGGTAGTCGAGGGTGGCCATGGAGTCGAGGAAGCAGGCCGCAAGACGGCCCAGCCCGCCGTTGCCGAGACCGGCATCGAGCTCTTCGTCGAGCAGCTCTTCGAGGTCCAGTCCGAGACTTCGCATCGCTTCCGTCGCCGACCCGTCGATGCCGAGATTGATCAACGCATTGCCGAGGGCGCGACCCATCAAGAATTCGAGCGAGATGTAATAGACCCGTTTCGGGTTGCGCTCCTGGATCCGGCGACTGGTGGCGATCCACCGCTCCACTTGGGCATCGCGCACGGCGTAGGCCAGCGCCGTTTGGAGCTCGAGACGGCTGCAGTCCTCGACCCGCTTGGCAATCGTGACCTCGACCCGGCGGAGGAAGGCGTCACGGAACGCGTCAGGCGACGCGATGAAGTCAGGAATTTGATCCGTTTCGTGCAGTCTCGGTACAGCAGGGTTGACGGCGGCTGGGGCGCTCACAAGGCTCCTCGGTCGAGTTTCGACGTCCGAGGCTAGGCGCGGTCCCTACGGAGAGAGGTTGCCCCCATAGATGTGGGCAAATCGCCTCCGTCCAGCGAACCGAGGTAATCCGCCGGGCTACCGCCCGGTGAATGCCGCTTTTCCCGGTCCGTGCTCGAAGAAGCTCTTGATGCCGATCGGCGCGTCGTCGGTGCGGAACGACTCGACGAACAGTTCTCGCTCGCGACGGAGGCCGTCGGCAAGCGAACCGCTCAAGCCCTGATCGATGGCCGCCTTGGCGTAACCCTGCACGGTTAGAGGCCCGCGAGCGAACTCGAACGCCCACGTCAAAGCCTCGTCGAAGAGTGCCTCAGTAGCGACGACCCGGTCGGCGAGGCCGATCCGCAATGCCTCGTCGGCCTTGACTTGGCGGCCGGACAGGCACAGTTCCTTGGCCTTGGCCGGACCGATCAGGCGGGCGAGCCGCTGCGTCCCACCACCTCCCGGAATGATCCCGAGAAGGATTTCGGGCTGCCCGAACACCGCCGACTCCGAAGCCATTCGCACGTCACACGCCAGCGCCAGTTCACACCCGCCTCCAAGGGCGTACCCCGCAACGGCGGCGATCACCATGCGGGGAAGCGCCGCAAGCGCATCAAACGCGCCATGAAGTGCCTCGACGATCGCACCCGATTCCTCGGGGCCGCCGAACCTAGCGATGTCGGCACCGGCGGCGAAGATCTTTGGCCCGCCGTAGACCACCACGGCGCCGGGCAAGTCGGCCCGTAGCGACGCAACACAACCGGCAAGGTCCTCGGTGAGCTCGGGTGAAATGGCGTTGACCTTTGGTCGGTCAAGACGCACCACGGCGACGACTTCCCCGGCGGCACCAACATGGCGCTCGATGCGAACAAACGGGGTACGAGGTGCGGCGTTGTCACTCATGCTTCGCTACCCTACCGATTTACCTCGACGCAACGCTTCGAGGTAACGCGGTCACGTTTATGAGGGCAACCTCTCTCGCACGGCGGGAGACGCGTCGAGTGCTGCCAAGAGTTCGGTGGCGGCGCTGACGGGGTCGAGGCGACGAGCGACGACTTCGGCGACGATGGACTCGAAGCGTTGACCGCCGTCGGCCACCAGTACGCGGGCCTCCACGAGGCGGCTCATCGTGGCCCGAATCTCGGTACGCAGCCGCTGTTCCCGGCGACCCTGCAGGGAGCCATCGGCGGCCACGAATCCGCGATGACGGAGCACCGCCGCCCACAGGTCCGCGATACCTTCGCCGTTCGACGCCACCGTGCGGATGATCGGCGGCTCCCAGTCGTCATGGCCGAGGCCGGACAATTCAAGCATTCCGAGCAGATCGCGTTCGGTCTCGGCCGCTCCGGCACGGTCTGCTTTGTTGATCACGAAGACGTCGGCGATTTCCATCAGGCCGGCCTTGTTCGCCTGCACGCTGTCGCCCCAACCCGGGTTGACGACAACAACCGTCGTGTCGGCGGCGCCGGCGATCTCGACCTCGACCTGGCCGACGCCAACCGTCTCCAGAAGCACGTACGGAAACCCAACGGCATCGAGGAGACGGGCTGCCGCGGGTGCGGCGTCGGCAAGACCGCCCAGGTGGCCGCGGGTGGCCATTGACCGGATGAACACGCCGGCGTCGACGTAGTGATCCCCCATCCGGACCCGGTCACCGAGAATGGCCCCGCCCGAATACGGCGACGACGGATCGATGGCGAGCACCGCCACCTCATCGCCTCCGGCCCGGACCGCAGAAATCAGCCGATCGGTGAGCGTGCTCTTGCCCGCACCCGGCGCCCCGGTGATACCTACGGTGTACCCCGCGCCCCCTCGGGGCCAAGCCAGCGAGGCCACCGTGCGAGCTTCGTCGCCGCCCTGTTCGACCAGCGACAGGAGTCGGGCAAGGGCGGTGCGATCCCCGGAACAGGCCGGTTCGAACAGCAGATGTGGATCACGGCGGCGCACGAGGCGACAACACTCCCGGGGTGCCCGAAACGACTCGGTTTGGCCAACCTCGCCATTGCGGTACCCGGGCCGGGGCCGCGCTCGGCGCCTTGCGACCGCCTGACCGCATCGGTGCTCGGGGCGTTCGGACACTGCTCTCACTGGTCGTCATCGCCGCCACCGCCGGCTACCAGGGCTCGCTTCCAACCGTGGTGATGACGTACGTGGCCGACGATTTCGGAGCCAGCGATCGTCAGCAGACCACCGCCCTGGCCGTGATCCGGCTCGACATCGTGCTCACCCTTGTCCTGGTCCGCGCCGCCGACCGCTACGGACGTCGACGGGTACTGCTCACGTGCGCGGCTGTCGGCCCGGTGCTCACATCGCTCTGCGGGCGGACGAACTCCCTCGCCTCGTTCACCGCCATGCAAATACTTTCGCGCGCGTTCGTCACCACGGTCGCAATTCTCGTCACCGTGATCGTTGTCGAGGAGATGCCGGCTCGCTCACGAGCATGGGCCGGCGGGTGCATGGTGGCCGCTGCTGCGCTCGGATCCGGCATCGTCCAGGGTGCGGCGTCCATCGCCGACCGATCGCCGGGCGCGTGGAGGTGGCCCTTTCTGGTACCCCTGCTCTCGCTCCCGGTCCTCCTGCTGGCGCAGCGGGGCATCCATGAGACGGATCGATTCACCCGGGCCGACGCCGAGCTCCGGGTTCCGACGTTCGAGGCGTTGCGGTCGCATCGTCGCCGACTGTTTGCGGTCGGGGCGATCGTCGGATTGATTGCTTTCCAGAGCAACCCGGCGCGCCAGCTTCGCAACGACTACCTCCGAACCGAGCGAGGTTTCACCGGCAACCAACTCACGTTGTTCGGTGTACTTACGAACGCGCCCGGGGTGTTCGGCGTGCTCGTGGGGTCGGTCCTCGGCGACCGACGAGGGCGACGCGCGCTGATCTCGATCGGGCTGCTCTGTGTCGCCGTCGGCGACTTCGGCATCTACCGCTCCCACGGCAACGCCATTTGGGCGTGGTCGGTGTTCGGGGCGCTTTTCGGCTCGGCCGCCCTTCCCGCTCTGGCCATCCTTACCGCGGAACTCATGCCCACGCAGGTACGGTCCACTGCCAACGGGTTCACCGGATTGGCGTCTCGCTTGTTCGGTTTCGTCGGCCTCATCACCGTGTCGTTCACCGCCGATCGCTTCGCCCACGGCAACGAAGCCCACATCGTGAGTTGGTTTTCCGCCTCGTTGATTCTCGCCGTGGCTGTCCTTTGGCGGACGACTCCTGAAACGTCACGCCGAGAACTCGAAGAACTCAACCCCGAGGACGATCTCCTTCCTCGCTAGCGGCGACGAACCCACGCGGCAACAAGCGCCGCCACTTCGTCGTCCTGACCGTAGAGCTCATGGCCGGCCCGTCGACGATTCCCGGGCAACACCTGGATGCTGACCCGGCCCCGTATGAGCCCGGCCGAATCGGCGAGCTCGTCCGGCGTGGCGAACGAGTCGCGCTCCCCGGAGACGAACAGTGTGGGCACGCGGATGTCAGGAAAATGATCGTGACGGAAGTCGTTCCATTGACCCGGCGGATGCAGCGGATAGGACACCAGCACCAGCCCCGCTACCGGGAGGCCTTCCGCCACGGCGTAGCTGGCCATACGCCCACCCATCGATCGGCCACCGATGAGGAGTCGGTCGGTGCCTACCTTGAGCGACTTGGCCATCGCCTTTGCCGCGTCAACGACGGCGGCGACCATGATCGGCTGTCGATCCGGGACCCGTCGTCCGTTGAGGCGGTACGGGAAGTCAACGCGTCGAACGGGAATTCCTCGCTCGCCCTCGCTTACGGCGGACTCGATCGCCGTCATTGCCCCAAAAGATGCGTCGGTACCGGCGCTGGGAAACAGCAACAACCCGGCGGCTCGTTCTCGGGGCGCCATCACAGACCGGACGACGGTGACGGTGGCAATGACATAGTCATCCCTTCATCGTAGGCCGGAATGAAAACACGTGTTCGGACCACTCCTCGGCGAGCTCAGTGGCCCTGCGACCTCTATGCGAGAAGCAGCCGACGGGCCTGTGTCAGTTCGACCATCCGCTGACCGGCGTCGTCGGTCTGTCCGCCGCGATCCGGATGAGCTTTGGAGACCGCGTCACGAAACGCCGTCTGGATCATCTCTCGCGTTGGCGCGTCGCTCGGCCCGAAGCCGAGAAGTTTGAGGGCCCACCGATGGTCGGTTGGCAGCGCTCGCCATCGGGAAAAGGCGGCGTCATCGCCGAGAAGATGCGCCACAAAGTCGGCGTCGAGCTTGTTCTCCCACAGCATCGCCTTGCGCATCACGCGAAACACGTGAGGGTGGGAGTCAGCGGCGAGCGACGCGGCGGCATACATCGCGCCCAGCACGGTCACCGCCGGAAGCGCTTTTTCCTCGAGGTCGAACCAGACGTGCTCTCCTTCACCGATAAGCGAATGAACGGAGCGATCGAGGCCAACGACATCGCGCTGGAACCGGTGGCGAAGCCTCGGTTGGACGATGCGCCGCCCGGCTTCCAGGTCGTCGACGAAGTCCCACAGTTCGGGGAGTTCGTCGGGTTCGAGCTCGCCGATATTGGCGGCCACCATTCCTCCGAGGAGCACCGGGCCCCATCCGGGAATCGGCTCGGTGGGAAGGACGAGCAGACCAAGAGCGACACGTCGGGTAGGAGCAACCGGACGCGAGTGTCGTATCTCGCATTCGGCCAAAAGCATTCGCTCAACGCTACCGGTGGCTCCGAGCTACAAAACCGGGCAGTGGCGGGCCAGGAATGCGACGGTCATCTCCAGTTCGGTGATCGTCGTCTCCGGCCGTTTCCACCCGTGGCCTTCTCCGTCGAAGATGGCGATTTCGACGGTGGCCCCGCTCGCCACGGCGGCGGCGGCAAAGTCCCGGGACTGGCCGACGGAGACGACCGGGTCGGCGTCACCGTGCATGAGCAACAAGGGCCGCCGCAGGGATGCGGCATGAGTAAGCGGCGAGCGTTCCCCGTAGCGTTCGACCGGGCCGACCAGCACCCGGTTGTAGAACCGCTCGAAACGGTGGGTGGTGGCGTCAAGGCCGGCCAGATCGGTCACGGGATAGAGCACCACACCGCAACGGAAGATTTCGGGATGACGCAGGAGGAGGTGGAGGGCGCAGAACCCCCCGGCCGAACCGCCGGTGACCACTAGTCGGGAGGCGTCGAACCGGCCGTTTCGGACGAAGTGCTGGACCCCTTCGGCGGTGTCGCTCACGTCGAGCTCGCCCCACCGCTCGTTCATCGCCTGCTGGTACGTTCGCCCCCATCCGGTGGAGCCTCGATGGTCCGGAGTGAAGATCGTCCAGCCTTCGGCGAGCCAAAACGCGAACCTCGGCGAGAACGTGACCGTGGTCTGATCGGTCGGACCGCCGTGCATCGAGACGAGCACACCACCGTGGGCGTCGGCCGGGGTGAAGATCCGACCGTGAATGGTGGCGCCGTCGCCGGCGAGCCAGTCGACGACCTCGGGCTCGGGAAGGCCGAGCTGCTCCCACCCGCCCACCGGACCGCGGGCCACCGTCCAACGGTCGGTCGGAGCGGCGGGACCGGGACCGTCGTAGACGACGACCTGCGGGGGAGTGACCCCGCCCGAACGAACCGCCGCAATGCGTTCTCGTCCCGTGGAAGTGGTGGACCACGAAAGGCCGATATGCCACGCCTTTCCCAACTCCGAGACGAAGCCCACTATGCCCACTAAGCCCACTGTGTCCCCTGAGGTGTCGGCAACGCACAACCGCGCGAAGCCTTCCTCGTTGCGGACAAAAGCCACCTGCGACGCGTCGGGCGACCAGCACCACGATCGCTGCCCCGGACCCCACGACGGCATGCCGTGTTCGAACCGCTCTCCCCCACCCACCGGCCGACCGTTCGCCCACACGTTGCGCCAACCGGCTTCGGTGTCGCCGATGCAGCCGAGCCGCCCGTCGACTGACCACGCCGGCTGGGCCGGCGCGGCGTCGACGTAGGAGTTCCCATGGTGGTCGAACGCACTATCCGACGTGAACGTGACGAGGCGGGCACGATCCCACGGCATCGACGGCGCTTCCCACTGCTGCCACGTGAGGGCTCCGTCGCCCCGCCACGCCGGGTCCATGCGGAACACCCCGGGATCGCCGGCCGCCACGATGTACACGACGCCGGTGCGGCGGTCGACGATCGCCACCGCCTGGGCCTCGTCGGATTCGACGATGACCGCGACCTGGGTGCCGTCGACCGAGACGGTGGGCGACACAAACGCGCCGAGACCGTCGGCCGGGGCGAGAACGGAGCCAACTCCACCGGTGCGATCAACCACGAACAGGCCGTCGGCGGCGACGTAGACAACACCGGAACTATCGGGGAGCCACGTCCACGATCCGCCACCCGACGGATGGACGCCAACGACAGGAGGGTCAACGGTGATCACGACCTCCGGACCGACGGTGAGCGGGCCTGCACCCAGATCGATTCGCGCCAGGCGCGTTCCGGCGGCGTCCCGGACATGGAAGACGACAGAGAGTCCGTCAGGGGACAGCCTCGGCTCCGCCAGCGTTCGCCCGGCGACCACCATTGCCGGCGTTACACGGGCGGTCACCGGGGTACTACAGCTCGGTGCGGACCAGCACGTTGGCCATCGGGGTGTTCCGGAACGGCTCCAGCATGGGGCCGTACTCGTGACCCGGATCGAAAAGCATCGCGCCGCCGTCAAACGTCGGGAGCACGAACGCCTTCATCTCCACGTTGTATTCATAACCTTCAACCGCCGGCGCTCGAAGATCGCGACCAGCCAGCGCCACCGAGGGAATCATGCTCTTGGCCAACGAGTCGTCAGTGAGACGGTTGGTGTAGGAGATTCCCATCGGCATGTCACATTGCAGTGCCCGTCGAAAGATTCCTAAGTACGCGTAGGGTGCGTACCCGAACGGATAGCGATCGTTGCGCTTGTGGCCTGGCACCGTGAAGAAGGACGTGACGTCCCAACACCTCCGCAGGTCGTCGATGCCATGAAAGGCCAAAATTTCCTCGACGCTCACCTGGTCGAGCAGCGAGTCGACCACTTGCGAACCCGTTCGACCGGCCCCGAGCGCGCCGATCCCAACACGAAAACCGCGGACGATCGCCGGACCGTCAACGGCGCCAAAATCGCACAGCGCAAAACACCGGGCGGCGTGTTCGAAACCAATCATCCACACGGGCATATCACCCCACTCCAGATTCATCTCCGAGGTGCGGAACCAGTCCGACGCCGATGACAAACCCGACATTTCGACGAAGACCAGACCGCTCGCCGGAATGGCCTCCACGGGAACGTAGGACAGGATCCGCTGTTCGAGGATCGCCAGCTCCTCGGGAGTCCGGTGATACCCGGCAACGAAGGGGGAGTCCACGCTGAGGTCAATAAGGCGGGCCTCCTCGGTCAGATCGATCACCTGGGCAACCGAGGAGAACGCCACGTGTTCCCAGTGCGCCGAGCGCAAGGCGAACGACGGCCCGACAACGCTGGAACCATCGGTGAGCGCGAGCGGCACTCGAGTCGCCACGGCGGCACCAGCCGGGCTGGTGGGGTTGAGTTCGTCGGGGTAGGGCTCCGCCATGAGTGAAGTCTTGTTCACTCATGAGCCGCGGGTCAACGAGGTGGACGCTCGCCGCCAGGCTCCGCTCAGATCACCGGTTTCTCGACGTAGCGCCCGAACACGTCGGCGAGGGTGTTCATCACTTCGCCGACGGTGCAATACGAGCGCGCCGCATCCATCAGCGTCGGCATGAGATTCACGGTGGAATCCTGAGCGGAGGCGCGGACGGCGTCGAGCGCTCGGCGCACGGCATCGTCGCTACGGTCGTGCTTCACGATGTCGAGACGCTTGCGCTGGCGCTCTTCGACCTCGGGCCCGATCACCAAGATCGGCAACGGCTCGTCACCGGGCGCCTCGGTGTAACGGTTGACGCCAACGGTGATGCGATCGCCTCGATTGATCCGCCGTTCGAAGGAGTAAGCGGCATCAGCGATTTCACCCTGGAAATAGCCATTGTCGATTCCGGCGTAGACACCCTCGAGAATCGAACCGCCACCGATGGTCATGAGGTGAGCGAAGATCGCCTCCGCCTGACGTTCGAGTTCGTCGGTGAGGTGTTCCACGTAATAGGAACCACCGAGCGGGTCAGCGACGTTGGTCACGCCCGTCTCCGAGGCAATCACCTGTTGGGTCCGAAGCGCGAGACGAGCCGACTTCTCGGTGGGCAGCGCCAAGACCTCGTCCATCGAGTTCGTGTGCAGCGACTGGGTGCCACCGAGCACTCCGGCCAGCGCCTCGATCGCGGTGCGGACAAGATTGAGTTCTGGCTGCTGGGCGGTGAGCGACACCCCGGCCGTCTGCGTATGGAACCGCAGCATGTGCGAGCGCTCATTGGTGGCGCCGTAGTGATCGCGCATCCATTTCGCCCAAATCCGACGAGCTGCCCGATACTTTGCAATCTCTTCGAAGAAGTCCGAATGGGCGTTGAAAAAGAACGACAGCCGCGGGGCGATCGCATCTACGTCGAGGCCAACAAGGCGCGCCGCTTCGACATAGGCAAAGCCATTGGCGATGGTGTATGCGAGTTCCTGGGCGGCGGTGGAACCGGCCTCCCGAATGTGGTAGCCCGACACGGAAATCGTGTTCCACTTCGGCATCTCGGTCGAACAGAACCGCATCATGTCGGTGATGATTCGAACGCTCGGACGGGGCGGGAACACGTATTCCTTCTGCGCCTGATATTCCTTAAAAATGTCGTTCTGAATCGTGCCGCCGAGACGAGCCCTGGGCGTCCCATTCTTCTCGGCATTCGCCACGAACATCGCCAGGATCGGCGCAGCGGGCGAGTTGATGGTCATGGACGTCGTCGTCGACCCGAGGTCGATGCCGTCGAACAAGTCCTCCATATCGGCGATCGTGTCGATGGCAACCCCGCATTTACCGACCTCGCCGATTGACATCGCGTCGTCGGAGTCCTTCCCCATCAGCGTGGGGAGGTCGAACGCCGTGGATAGGCCGTCGCCGCCCGTGCGGAGAATCTCCTTGAACCGACTGTTCGTGTCGTCGGCGGTACCGAACCCGGCGAACATACGCATCGTCCAGAGCTTCGTGCGGTACCCCGACGCGTAGACCCCCCGCGTGTAGGGAAACTGTCCCGGGAACAACGAATCATCAGATCCGTACACCGGGTCGAGGGGGATTCCCGACATGGTGATGGCGTCAACGCCCTCCCGTACCGGAGAGGCATCGAACGCGGCCTGCCACTTGTTGCGATTACTCATCCCCAAAGTCTCGCATCTCCCCCGCCGCCAGCACTACTTCACGGAAGCGATCGACACCGTGCCCTGCTTGATCGTCGCCCGCATCTTGCCGAGTCACGGAACGAACGACACCGTGCCCTGCAGATCCTTCACCTCGAACACCAACGTGTCGGTCGCGGCGCCGTCAACGACCGTGCACGAGATCGTCGCACCCGGGTCAGCCACCACGACGCGACCGGTTCCACACGTGATCTTCACCTTCGAAGGATCGTCGACCACCGTCGCGGCAATCGCCGCCAACTTCTTCGTATCGATCACGGCCTTGGCATTGCGCAACGTGTACGAGCCACCCTTGACAAGGGCCGAGTTCCGAACGGTCACGTCGTAGGGCACTTTCACGCCTTCCACGATGACGACGCATCGATGCACCCCAACCGCCTTCGCCGCTGGCTTCGATAGTGCGACGGGACACGTCGCCTTTCCGACGGTGAGATCCGGCGCCGCCTTGCGTTGGGTCTCGACCAACTTCGCTTCGATGTCGCGCCGCAGATCGGCGGTGGCCGCCCCAACCGGACCGACGATCAGGATTCCTGACCCGACGACGACGCCCAACGCGACCCTTCCAAATCGCATCGGTGTGATTCTCAAACGGGAGGGAGGGAGCACGGTCATCGAGCCTACGGTCGACGCCAACGTCGTTCGCTTCCACCGCGTTCACCCATAACCGCCGAACACTCCCGGCGCGGGCTCGGCACGGTTGCAGTACGCTTCGTGCGCTTAGTACACCCCTCCTCCCCGAACGCGCATGTTGCGGGGCGCCACCACAGGAGCATCATCGAATATGAGCGGCACCGGACCCGACGCCACCTCCGCCCTTCCCGGCTTTCTTCTCTGGCGTGCCACCAACGCCTGGCAGCGCTCACAGCGCGCTGCGCTTGAGGGGCTTGGCATTACCCACGTGCAGTTCGCCCTGCTGGCCTCACTTGGAATGGACGACGCCCGTAAGGGCCTCTCTCAGGCCGAGATCAGCTCCCGATCAGGCGTTGATCCCATGACCACATCGCAGGTGATCCGCAATCTCGAGGCTCGTGATCTCGTCAATCGCTCTGCCAGCGAGGAAGATAAGCGTGCACAGCGTGTTGTTCTCTCCGCTGGCGGTCGGTCATTGCTGCGCAAGGCTCAACCCAAAGTGGAAAAGGCCGACGCCGAATTCTTCGTTGCGGCCGGCAAGAACGCTCCGGCTATCGCCGCCGGACTCGCTGCCATTCTCGGTCGATAGCCACTCGGTCGCATTGAAGGAGCCGGGCTCACCACGGTGGGCCCGGCTCCTTCGCGTTTAGCGCCGGAACTGTGGTCATCTCGTGATCATGATTCTGTTTCTCCGGTGCGGCGCCAAATGACTTTGCTGGAACTTTCTGGCTCGGGACGAGAAGACGCTGAGGCGTTCGTCCGAGACAACCTCGCCCACCTTCTGTCCGACCCGCGCCATGTCCAAGGATCAACGCGGTTTGTCGGAGGTCGAACCGCCGCCCTGGATGCCCTTGCGCACTTCCGCGTCGCCGGATACGCCGCCCAACGCAACGAGGTGGCTCCCCGCTCTCGGCGAGGAGCGTCGGGCCTATCTCCCTACATCCGCCATGGCTTGCTCTCGCTCCCCGAACTCTGGGAACACGTTGCCGGCGGCCCCAGTCGTGACGTCACCAAATTCCGCGATGAATTGCTCTGGCAGGAGTACGCCCGCCATCTCTATGCGCGCGTAGGAACAGCAATGCGATCTCCACTGCGGTATCAGCCGATCGGCGATGGCACGCCCGATCTCGATCGGACCATGGCGTGCATCGACTCCGTCGTCACCGAATTGGAGACGGACGGATGGATGGTGAACCAGACGCGAATGTGGATGGCTGGCCATTGGACCACCCGACTTCACGGCGATTGGCGGGCCGGAGAAGACTGGATGTTCACGCACCTGCTCGACGGCTCTCGCGCCGCCAATCGCCTCGGGTGGCAATGGACCGTGGGGGCCGGAACGGGCAAGCCCTACGGTTTCTCCCGTCGTCAGGTGCTCAATCGGGCTCCGGGAATGTGCGACGGATGCGCGCATCGTGATCGTTGTCCAATCGAGCGATGGCCGACGGAGCAGACACTGGCCGCCGTCGATCCCGTGCATCCGAAGCTCTACGCCGACGCCGACCATGCGACGACCGCGGGGCCAATCTCGGTGACGCGGCGCGACAACAGCAACGTCGACACGGTGTGGCTGACCGCAGAATCGATCGGAAGAAATGATCCGGCCCTCGATGCGAACCCTGACACGCCGGCCGTCTTCGTCTTCGACGAGGCGCTGTTAACCCGTTTGCGGCTCGACGCCAAACGTCTCGTGTTTCTCACCGAATGTCTGATGGACGTCGCTCAGCACCATCACGGTGGGCTCTCGATGCATCTCGGGGCGCCGGACCAGATTTTGTTCGGTCAACGAGTTAGTACGACGTTTGCCCCGGTGCCAGGGTGGAAGCGTCTTGCCGCTCGGATCCAACCGGTCGAAGTTCACCCGTGGCGGTGGCTGCGCCGACCGGGCCCGGGATCGGCGGCGTCGTTCAGCGCCTGGAACGGCCGCGCCCGGTTCTCGCGCTGACGGCGACAACGCTCCCCGGAGCATCTTTACCGGAAGATCAGTGCATGAATCAGAACACGCGCACTACGCTTCTGCTGAAACCAGGGGGTCGCATACCGATGGCCAGTGACAAACCTCGTACGTGGACGTTCTTCTCCAACCACGCCCACGTGCTCGTTGTACTCTCCCGCACGCCCGACATCTTGATCCGCGATCTCGCCTGGGAGGTTGGAATCACCGAGCGAGCAGCATCGAGCATCCTCGCCGACCTCGAAGAGGAGGCTTACCTCACCCGCATACGGGAGGGTCGCACCAACCGTTACGTCCTCAATCGATCGCGCCCTCTTCGCCATCCGCTCGAACAACATCGCAAGATCGGTGATGTTCTAGCGCTCGTGTCAAACGACGATGCGGCGGAGCCAGTTCCGCGCCGACCATCACCCCGCTCCCGGGCTGTCTGACCGAAAAGCGAAGCCGTTGGCGGCCCGAGGCCGGAAAAGTCATTCTGGTACCGTTCTTCCTCGATGGAACGCGAACGGATGCTGGCCAACGCCGAGCGATACCAGCAGAGTTTTCGTCACGATGACCTCACTTCCAGCCCGACCCGTCGAGTTGTCGTCCTGACCTGTATGGACGCGCGCCTTGATCTGTTCCGCCTTCTTGGGTTACAAATCGGCGATTCCCACATCATCCGCAACGCCGGCGGCCGGGCCACTGATGACGCACTCCGGTCCATTATTCTGTCCACGAACTCGCTCGGTACTCGCGAAATCGCCGTCGTGCACCACACCGGTTGTGGTCTTCACGGCCAAACGAATGACTCTATTGCCGAGCAGGTGAACTCGGTGAGTGGGAGCCGACCATCGATCGAATTCCACCCGTTCAATGACCTCGTTGCCAGCGTGGGCGAGGACATCGCTCGCATCCAGGCATCGCGCTATCTCCCTCCGGAAACAGAGGTGTGGGGAGCGATCTACGACGTGAGCGAAGGTTCGCTCACCCCGGTCGGAAACGGCTCCACCGGACTGCTGCGTCGGTAGGGGCGGCCGACGAGGGGTGAACGGCTTAGCGCTCTTCTTTGAACATCACGTGACGACGCAGGACCGGGTCGAACTTCTTGAGTTCGAGCCGTTCACGGTCGTTGATCTTGTTTTTCTTGGTGACGTAGACGAAACCTGATCCTTCGGTGGACCGAAGCTTGATGATCGGGCGTTTGACGTTGGACTTCGATGCCATGGCAGATCCTCAGTTCGAACGCTTGCCGAAGCGCTTCTCGAAACGCTCGACCCGGCCAGCGGCGTCGAGCATCTTCATCTTGCCCGTATAAAACGGGTGGCTGGCCATGGAAATTTCCACGTCGACCAGCGGATACGTCTGCCCGTCTTCCCAATCAATGGTCTTAGCCGTCTTGATGGTGGAACGGGACAAGAACGACGATCCTGCGGACTGGTCGCGAAAGACCACCGGGCGGTAGTCGGCGGGATGGAGGCCGGGCTTCATAGGGACGAAGATCTTAGCTGGTCACGTCGGGGGTACCGAACGACGACCGAAGAAGCGTCACGGCAGCGTTGGCGTTCCGGCTGAGGTGGGCGATTCGGGCGGCACGGCGGCGGGGACGGCCACGGCGACCTGCACGGGTACGAGTGTCGCCACGGTCACTGCGGCTCCCAACGTCACCGATGAGACCGCCGAAGCAGCACCGACGCGAGGGCCGGCATCGGAGGCCCTGACGAGGCCCCGACGACGGAACAGTTGGCCGGTGCCCTGGGTGTCGACGAGCACGAAGTCGGCGATCATCTCGTTGTAGGCGTCGCGCACGCTTTGGTCGGGCGAGGTCGAGACGTCTCGGGTAATGACCCACTCAACGCGATCGCGCAGCGGTCGAATCTTGGTCGTCTCGTCGGCCGGAAGGCCGTAGTACGAGTCACGCCACGGAACCGGAAATTGATACACCTGCGCTCGGTGGGCGACGTGGGGCACGTAGCCGTAGAACACGGCAATGGGGACATCGGGTGGGACCTGCTTCAGCAATGCCCTTCCTTCGCCAACCCAGGGAGCGTTCGGCTTCGCCCACGGAAATGGCCGCTCCGACAGCGGAGTCGGTCCCCATAAGAAGCCGGTCCATGCACAGGAGGCGACCACGCCAAGCACCGCGAGCCGGCGTCCTTGTCGGGTGCGAAACGAACGGATGGCCATGACCGCGGCGAAGAACAAGCCCGGAAGGATGACGGCCGTATAGTGGTACTCGATGTTGTACTGATAAAAAAAATTGCTCACGATGTTCAGGCCAACCACAAAGATGAACAACGAGCATTCCCAGGGCGCCCGAACCACGAGGAATAGTACGGGCGCAAAGACTTTCCAGAGATACCACATGCGCCGATTATCTCTGGCCTCACCGGGATAATCGATCCCTTTGACCAGGTAGTCCCAAACCTTGCTCGGGGTCTCGAAGGTGGTCTTGATGAGCCCGGTGGGACCACCGAAAGGAATCCGCCAGGCGTTCAGCGACCCTACGGAGTTCAGTGTTCGCAGGAGAAGGAGCGAAGCTCCGGTCCAGAACAGACTCCACGCCGCCACCGCCAAACCCGTCCGGTCACGACCTACCGAGGAATCCTTCCTCTCGTCGCGACCGAACTTCCCCCACGCATAGAGACCAAGTGGGATCACCACCAGAAGGGTGTCTTCCTTGACCATGGTGGACAGCACGGCGAAGAACGCAAAGAGTCGCCACCTTCGGGTCACCATGGCCCAGAGGGCGAAGGCGAGAAGCGGTACTACGAACGTATCGGGATGGAAGTTCTCCGTGTTGGACCAAGCCAACGAGGGCTGCATCAGAAAAGCAACGGCTAACCCACATGCTGCCCACGCTGAATCCAACACCCGTCGAACCGTCAGATAGATAGGTAATGCTGCCATTCCGAGAGAGATGCTCTGCACAAAAAGAAGGAAGGAGGGTCCGGCGCCAAACCAGTAGAACGGAACGAGCGGCAGGAGAATGAACGACGAGTGATCGCCGAAGAGATTTCGACCCATGATGGTCACGAACGGAGACCGGAAGCGGCTCAGAAGCCAAAGCCCCTGGTCGTAGAGGCCGATGTCGAAGCCAGCCGTGCCGAAGCCGTTGTGATGATTGATTGTCAGCTTGGCGAGGTAAGCGCAGTACGCGAATGCGGCGGCCAACACGATGCCCAACGGCAACGGGTCAGACGACCACCGCAGCACGAAGCCGCGCCGAGTCGTTGGCTCGATCGGCGGCACCGGGACTTGGTGCGGCGGGAACTGATCCGAAATGTGCTCCGGCTCGGGGCCCACAGATGGCCGGTCGTTCGTCGCCTCGTCCACATCACATCCTGGGGTCGGCCCGTTCCGCGAGTCTGCAGGGGAGCTTTCGGAAAACATCAGGTTACCGACCCATTCCACCGGCCGGGCGTATCTAAGTCGAGAGGAGCGCAGACCCGATTGGAAGCAGTCCCGGACCAGCCCTACCCTGGGTCCTTCCCTGTGCCCGACGGAAAAGCGTCGGCCCTGCTCCCGGAGTGTTTTTCCTATGCGCGAAGCCGTTGTTGTCTCTTATGCCCGAACAGGCCTGGCCAAGTCAGGTCGCGGCGGGTTCAACATCACCGCCCCGATGGCCATGGCGGCCCACGCCATCA
>JANLQX010000052.1:0-6497 GCA_031368095.1 Actinomycetes bacterium
GCCAAAGCCCGCACCATTCGCGACGGCATAGCCAGAGTGCGCGAAACGCCCGTCGGTTAGCGCACGAAACCAGCAGGATTAGCTGGATCGCATGGTCAGTTTGCGCCGGTCCACAATGCGATACGTGCGCTCCCGCTGGTCCAGCCAGCCCAACCGCACGAAGGCGGCGATGGCCTTGTTGACCCGTTCCCGTGAGGCGCCGATCATGCCGGCCAATTCCTCCTGGGTGATCGGCAGGGTGAATTCGTCGTTCTCACCGGCGATCTCCAGGAGCCGCTTGGCGGTGCGACCGGTCACGTCGAGAAACACCGAATCGGCGAGGGCCTCGTCGACGGCGCGGATCCGGCGGGCGAGCAGCCCAATGACGCTCCACAACGCCTTGGCGTCGTGTTCGAGGTACTCGCGCAACACCGTGAACGGAACCGAGATGACGTCGCTCGTTTCCAGCGCGCGGGCGCCCGCGGAGCGACCAGCGTCGTCGAAGAGCGCCATTTCGCCGAAGAGATCGCTTGCTCCCATGAGGGCCAGGACGGATTCGCGTCCGTCGGGCGAGGTATTGGCGATGGCGATCCGGCCCGACATCACGAGGAACAGATCGGTCGCCGGATCGGTCTCTTTGAACACGTAGTCCCCGCGGTGATACGTACTCTTGCGGGCGGCCACGCTCAAGGTCGCGAGTGCTTCGTCTTCGAATCCGGCAAAGAACTCGTTGGTTCGGAGGGCATCGGCGCTGACCACGTCTCGCACGCTACTTCGGAGTGCTGGAATGATGTGACGGCAGCCACATTTTTCGGTGTGTCGAACGCCCGGAGCAACCCGGCTCGGGAACGCGACCAGTTCCGGTAGACTGCTTGACCGCTAGTTCTTGTGTTCTCGCTGTTCGCGGCACAAGTGGTCCCCAATCAGGAGCCGCTCCAATGACGACGTTCGACGTCGGCGACAAGGTCGTCTATCCGCACCACGGTGCAGCCATCATCGAGCGACGGGAGAAGCGCACCATCAATGGTGAAGAGCGCGAGTACCTCGTGCTGAAGGTCGCCTATGGCGATCTCACGCTCTCCGTTCCGGCCGAGAACGTCGAAAAGGTGGGTCTTCGCGACGTCATCAACGACGAGGAAGTCGAAGAAGTCTTCGCCGTGCTTTCGAAAAAGGAAGCGCGTATGCCCACGAACTGGTCTCGCCGTTTCAAGAACCACGTCGAGAAGCTGAAGTCCGGCGACATCTACCAGGTCGCCGAAGTGGTGCGGAACCTATCGATTCGCGACAAGGACAAGGGACTGTCGGCCGGCGAGAAGCGGATGCTGGTCAAGGCCCGCCAGATTCTCGTGTCCGAACTCACCTTTGCCCTGAACGTCGACGAAGAGACGGCGGAGAAGAAGCTCTCCGACGCACTCGCCTGAGCGAGCGGCGTTTCCCAACCAAACTCGTGTCGTGACCGACCACCGTTGGGTCGCTCAGCGGCTTGGCGGAGGAACGGTTTCCTCGGTCTGGGGCATCGTTGTCGCCGCCGGGTCCGGATCGCGCTTCGGAGGAGTGCTAGCCAAGCAGTACCACGGGCTCGGTTCACTCCGGGTGCTCGATCACTCGTTGATGCTCCTGCGTGACGCTTGCGGTGATCGTGTCGTCCTGGTCGTTGCTCCGGCATCGGTCGACGCCTACGAACCGCTGGCGTCAGTCGTTGTCGCCGGTGCGGCCACCCGGGCCGGATCGGTGCGGGCTGGCCTCGCCGCTCTGCCGGCCGACGTCGACGTGGTCCTCGTGCACGACGCCGCTCGGCCGCTCGTTCCGTTGGCGGTGATCGACCGTCTGCTCGCCGCCATTGCCGCCGGGGCCGATGCCGCCGTGCCGGGCATCGCCATTCCTGACACGGTCAAACGGGTCGATGCCGACGGCGTCGTCGTGGACACGCCACCACGATCATCGCTCGTGGCCGTGCAGACCCCTCAGGCGTTTCGGGCCGATGTCCTTCGTCGGGTCCACGCCGCCGGAGGTGAGGCGACCGATGACGCCGCGCTCGTCGAGGCGGCGGGAGGTCGGGTCGTGGTGGTGGCCGGGCACGAGCTCGGCCGCAAGGTCACGACCGAAGACGATCTCGACTGGCTGCAGGCTCAGCTCGAAGCATCGTCAAAGATGAAGCCATGAGCGACGCGTTCCCTGAGCTGAGGATCGGGCAGGGTTTCGATATCCATCCGTTCTCCGACGATCCGTCGCGTCTCCTCGTGCTTGGTGGTGTCGTCCTCGAAGGCGCCCGCGGTCTACGAGGCCACAGCGATGCTGACGCGGTGGCTCACGCGGTGACCGACTCGCTGCTTGGCGCGGCCGGGCTCGGAGACATCGGCCAGCACTTTCCCGATACCGATCCGGCATGGAGGGGGGCCGACTCGATGCGCTTGTTGGCCGCCACCGTCGACCTTCTGCGCGCTGATGGTTGGTCGGTCGTGAACGTCGACACCACCGTGGTGTTGGAGGCCCCGAAGCTCGCCCCGGTCCGAGCCGAAATGGCGTTGCGATTGACGGAAGTGTGCGGCGGACCCGTGTCGGTGAAAGCCAAGCGCGCAGAGGGTCTCGGGGCGCTTGGGCGTCGCGAGGGCATTGCCTGTTTTGCGAGCGCGCTTATTATCCGACGCTAGCGTCGAGTGGTGGACTTCCGGCCGCTGCGTCATCCTGATATTCGGCGGCTGTGGCTCGGCCTCTTCATCTCCCGTATCGGCACAGCAGCAACGTTCATTGCCGTGCCGTTTCATGTGTACGAGCGGACGGGCAGTTCACTGATCGTCGGCCTGCTCGGTTTCGCCGAAGCTGTGCCCCTGGTCGGTAGCGCGCTTTTGGGCGGGGCGCTGGCCGACGCATTCGATCGTCGTCGGCTGATCATTGGCGGTGAGGTCTCTCTGCTTTTGTGCTCGCTGCTGCTGGCGGCAATCACGTTGAGCGATCGCGTTCCGGTGGTCGCGATTTTCGCCGTCGTCGTGGTGATGTCGGTGATCGATGGAATCCAACGTCCGGCGCTCGAAGCCACGTTCAGTCGCATCGTGGACCATGACGAGGTCGGCGCGCTCGCTCGCCTCACCCAGCTTCGGTGGTCGACGGCGTTCCTGCTCGGCATGGCCCTCGGCGGCGTGTTGATCAACGCCTTCGGAGTGGGTGCGGTGTACCTGTTCGACGCCGCCACGGTGCTGCCAGCGCTGCCGCTGTTTCTTCGGGTCGTGGCCACGCCGCCGCCCGAAGACGCCGAGCCGATCGGGCTGGCGGCAATTCGCACCGGCCTTCGCTACGCCCGGAGTCGTCAGGAGTTGCTCGGAACGTATGTCATCGACATCGTGGCCACGTTCTTCGGTATGCCGTTGGCCTTGCTTCCGGCGTTCTCCAAACAGTTCGGTGATGCGCGCGCATACGGGTTACTAAGTGCGGCGCCGGTTGTCGGGGCGGGCATCGCGGCGATCACCACGGGTTGGACGGAGCACGTCCATCGACACGGTCGCGCCATATCGCTCGCTGCCGTGGCGTGGGGCGTGGGAATCGTGGGGATGGGGTTGTCGCCGAACCTGGTGATGGCGTTCGGCTGTTTTGTGTTTGCCGGTGCCGCCGACTCGGTATCGGGCGTGTTCCGTCAGACGATCTGGAATCAGACGATCCCCGACGAGGTGCGCGGCCGATTGGCCGGTATCGAGATGGTCAGCTATTCGATCGGTCCGACACTTGGCGGCGTCGAATCGGGCGTGGCGTCACGGCTGTTCGGCACCGTCGGCGGTATCGTCACCGGCGGTGCCGCATGCAGCGTGGGGTCGCTTGCCGTTGGTCGCGGGTTGCGCTCCTTCTGGCACTACGACGACCGGACCAACCCTTTCGCAACAGCCGAACGGGCCCGTCGCGAAGGCGGGTCCTGCGACACGTAGCTATTCGGCGCCGCCACACTTGGCGGCGGGGAGCGGGGCCGAGTCGTTACCCCAGTAGCCTCGACGGCATGAAAAGCGGAGGACAGCGGCCTGACCGCGCACCCAAATCTGTATCAACTCGGGGCGCGCCCAGCCGCAGTGGAGCGCCCGGTGGCGCCCCTCGCGGTGGCGCGTCCGGAGGATTCCGAGACGCTCCCGGCGGCCCGCGCGGTGCCGGAGCCCCTCGCGGAGCGGGAGCTCCGCGCGGTGGTGGTCGCACCGTTGCGCCTCGTGATGGTGCCGGGAGCCGTGGTGCCGCTCCGACCGGGGGTCGTTCGCTCGGTGGGTCGGGTCGCGCTCCGGGTAGTCGGGCGGCCCGCCCGGCTCCGACGGGACGGCCCTCGGGTCCCCCCCGTCGTGGTGCTCCCGCTATGGGCGCGCCGCTTCGTCCTCGAACCCCCCGTGGCCTCGGAGGCGATCAGGTCGAGGGACGCCAGGCTGTTCGCGAGCTACTGATTGCTGGACGCCGGCGGGTCCGCGAAGTTTGGATGGCTGAGGGGTCAGACGACTCGCCGATTCTTTCCGAGATTGAGGAGTTGGCCACCGACGCCCGCGTGCCTATCCGCTCCGTCACCCGCGATCAGCTCTTTCACGAGGCTCGGACGGAAGCGCCCCAAGGCGTGTTGGCCTTCGCCGACGAGATCGCCGAGATGGAATTCGACGACATGCTGCGGGCCCGCGGTACTCGGCTCCCGTTCCTGCTGTTCGTCGATCAGGTCACCGATCCGCAGAACCTCGGCGCCCTCGTCCGCAGTGCCGACGGTGCCGGCGTGACCGGCATCGTGCTCCCCCGCCATCGCGCCGTTCATGTGACCCCCACGGTGACCAAGGCCGCCGCGGGTGCCGTCGAACGCGTGCCCATGGCCCTCGTCGGCGGTCTTCCCACGGCCATGCTTGATGCCAAGAAAGCAGGGGCCTGGATCATCGGTCTCGACGCCGACGGTCCCGACGACCTCTACTCCCTCGCTCATCTCGGCGACGAACCGCTCGTCGTGGTCATCGGAGCGGAAGGTGAAGGCTTGTCGCGTCTCGTGCGGGCCCGGTGCGACTCGATTGCGCGCATTCAGCTCAAGGGTTCGCTCGGATCGCTCAACGCCAGCGTCGCCGGCGCCATTGCCATGTTCGAAATGGGCCGCCACCGCGCCAGCTGACCGACTCGTCGTGGGTGCGCAGCTGTCGGCGAGCGCAGATCGTTCCGCCCACCGCGCACATCGGCCCAAAATCGGCAATCAGCCGCGATTTTCCGTCGATGTGCGCGGGATCGAAGGCGATCTGAGCGGAAAGGGCAGCGTGAACCCGGTGCGCTGCGGATCTACGATGGTTAGACCTCGCCGGGTTAGCTCAGGGGTAGAGCAGCTGTCTTGTAAACAGCAGGTCGTCAGTTCAAATCTGACACTCGGCTCCAGATTCATGCGGGTTGACCAGGGGGTATGGGCCCAGCCTCAAGCCGGATTGATCGAATCAGCTCGATGTATCACGGATGTATCAGTCCGGGTAGTGTTGGGGCGAACGAAGGACGCGGCCGGCAGGAAGTCCACGGCGATCCGTGATCGACGCGGCCGGGTGATCGAAACCTGGGGGCCTGCGCCAGCTTCTTGTTTCGCCGGTCTGAACGGATCAGGCTGCACGAACGCACCGCGCACCACCACCGAATACACAGGGATCACGGGGCTTGCGTCCGAGTGGTGGAACGACCCCACGGTCGGTCAACACCACGCCGGTGCGCCACTCGTGCACA
The DNA here is from genome assembly GCA_031368095.1 of Actinomycetes bacterium. GTDB lineage: Bacteria > Actinomycetota > Acidimicrobiia > Acidimicrobiales > JANYDT01 > JANLQX01. Next base: position 5,671 of record JANLQX010000052.1, read on the forward strand.
ACACCATGACTGGCGCAGTTGACTACAACTGGGGCTCTGGGCCACCGCCCGTCACTGGTATCAACGCTGAGAACTTTTCTCTCCGAATGACCGGCGATATCACCTTCCCGTCTGTCGGAACGTATTTCATGAGGTTCAAGCAGGACGACGGAGTGCGGCTTTACATCGACGACAAAGTCGTGGTCGATTCGTGGATCGATACGAACTCGTTCTCACTGAACGGGTCTGTCGATGTTGCCGCAGGGAATCTCACCCGGAGAATCCGGATCGACTACTACGAACGAACGGGCCTTGCAGAGTTGCAGTTGCGATGGACCCCGCCCGGCCAAGCCGAGGCGGTCGTGCCAGGCACCGCCCTGTCCCCAGCCTACGGTTTGGTCAGGAAAGAGACGTCGGTTGATACGAACACGACGGTGGCGACAACACCAGCGACGATCACGCCCCTGACTTCGGATACGGTGACGACGTATTGGGGTGACCCGTCACTTGGGTTGGTTGACACGGTCACCGTCGATAATGGCGGCCTCGCACTCTTGACGGATTACGAGTACGCGACGACGCCTGCCGGTGTGCGACGGGTGTCGTCGCGTTCGATGCCATCGAACGTCAACACCAAATGGATGTATGCCGTTTACGGAGATAATGAAGTGGGACCGGCGTCATGTCCGGGCGGTGCAGGTGTGCGTCAGGTTCCGGGAAGCCTGAAAGCGAAGACCCATCCTGGCGGAACCCAGACCGAGTCCTACGTGTACGACCTCACCGGCCGACCGGTCGGGTACCGCAAGAACAGTGACCCGTGGACGTGCACGACCTATGACGCCCGTGGC
>JANLQX010000060.1:0-3898 GCA_031368095.1 Actinomycetes bacterium
TGGTCGGCGCCGACACAGATGGGCGCGCCCATGACACTCAGCTGGCTGCCGAACACCACCCAGGGCCGAATGGTCGGTGACTACATCTCCACTTCGTACTCGGGAGGCACCGCGCACCCAATCTTCTCGATCGCCACCACCCCCACGGGCACCGTGTTCCAGGAGTTCGTCTCGACGACCACAAGTGGCCTGTTCTCCGGTGCTGCCGTGGCCACGGCCGGAGCCGATCAACCGGTCCCGGGTGCCGCTGCGGACCATGCGTCGCCCAATTCACCGATCGTGCGCAGGTAGCCCCCGGCGCGGCTGCGTTTGACGCAAATGGCCGGTAAGGGACCGGAAGAAAACTACCTGGGCGGCCGGAGGCCGAGAAGGTGCCATCCACCAGGTCAAACGCGTAAAGGTCGTGCAGGTAGTTTCTTACGGGTCCTTAGAACTGGAAGTAAAGAAAGGTCGACTCGACCCCGAACATCCCCACGGAAAGCGTCGCAAATGACAGACCTCCGAGGTAGCGAATATTGGTTCGGAATCGGAAGACTCCGAGGGCGAGACGCTCGTCTCGGCCCGACGCCTCGAACCAGAGCAAGAACACCAACGCCGCGACAAGGACTCCGAATTCATAGATGGACTGATCCATCAATATGTAGTAGTTCCACCAGGCGATCCCCTCGCTGCGAATGCGGAACAGCGTACGGCCCGCGTGGTACGGGGAGACGACAACCGCTTTGATCGCCCCTGTGGCATCGGGTGCACGAAAGAAGACCCAGGTGAGACAGATGAGCAGAAAGGTGCGAACGTTCGCAAGCACTTCTCGCGAGCGCGAAGCCGGGCCTGGCGCCTTCTTCTCCGCAGATCGTCGACTGCCAAGGACAAAGAGGCCATTGAGAAGGCCCCACAGCACGAAGTTCCAGCCAGCGCCATGCCAGAGTCCGCTGAGCAGGAAGACAAGGAGGACGTTCCGCATCGTCTTCCGTGCTCCACTCCTCCCTCCTCCGAGTGGGATGTACACATAGTCGCGGAACCAGCTCGAGAGCGAGACGTGCCATCGGGTCCAGAACTCATCAACGGACCTAGAGAGGTACGGACGGCGGAAGTTGTGCATGAGTTCGACGCCGAGCACCCGCCCAGCCCCGCGTGCGATATCCGAATAGCCCGAGAAGTCACAGTAGATCTGGAAAGCAAAGCAAAAGGTCGCAACGATGAATCGCAGACCATAATTTGCTGGGAGGTTGTTGTAGGTTGGATTCACGAACGCTGCCGCGCGATCAGCAATGACAATTTTCTTGAAAAACCCCCACGACATCAGCGAGAGACCTGCGCAAATCCGATCCGGATCCCACGTGGGGTTCAACCGCAACTGCGGAAGAATGTTCTGCGGCCGTTCGATCGGCCCGGCGACGAGTTGCGGGAAAAACATGACATACAGGGCATAGGTGATGAGGCTTCGTTCCACCGTCGTTCTGCCTTTCGACACTTCGAAGGTGTAGCTGAGCGCCTGAAAGGTATGGAACGACAGCCCAATCGGAAGCGTCCAGGCGATCGGTCGGATCGAGCTGTCAAGGCGAAGCAGTGAGTTGATGTTGTTGATCAAGAAGTTCGCGTACTTGAAGACGGCCAGAATGCCGAGATTCGCGAGAAGTGAGAGCCGGAAGACTGGTCGTCGCTTTTCGACGGGTAGGCGGTCCATCCAGAGACCTGCAAGGTAGTCGATGACGATGACCGTCACAAGAATTAGCGCAAATGCTGGAACGAACGCCATATAGAATACGAAGCTTGCCGACAGCAGAAAAAGGCGGCGTGGCGTTCCACGAAGCACCAGCGTCAGCGGTGCGACGAGAAGGAAGAACAGTGCGAATTCTAGCGAATTGAAGAGCATGGGCCCAGTGTTGCGTGTCGTATCTGACTACTCAAAGCCCGCGAACGCACACGGCCTGGGCCGTGCGAGTGAATTGACGTCACCACACCGGGCGACGCCAGACGCTCGCCGCCCCAAAATCCACCGGGAGACACCGTCACGAGTGACATAGCGATTTCGGTCAACGATAGCGAGCGACGTTGCGGTGCGCCACTCGCAGCGTCCAGTTGCGTTCGCGCCACGCACCGCTGGCGTGGTCAGCTCAGAGCGCGTCGGTCTGGGATGGCAGGTTCGCCTACCAGTACCGCCGACGTATCTCGTTGTACCTCTCGATCTCGGAGTTGTCGTCCATGTCGATGCCCGGCGGCAGCGCCTGCTGGCCTGGACGGGTCCAGGACGGGTTGAAGAACTGTCGGTACGGCGCCATGACGTCCTGCTCCCAGCGCTCGCCCTTGAGGCCGAAGAGGATTTGGAGCACACCGCCGACATAAACGCCGACCTTGCCCAGCCGTTTGGCTTCGGCGGCCAACGGCATGCCGATGCCACCGGCAGCGACCAGTGCGACGTCGAAGTCGATGCTCGCCATCCGGCGACGGGCCTCGTCCAGCGCCTCGAACACTGAGGTGAAGCCGGCCGTCTGGTGCATTTGGGTCATCGGGGTGACGAGTGGGACGACGGTGCAGTCAGGAAGAGGCGACGTGTCCGTCCACAGCAGATGCCGTCGCTCGTACTGCTCCGCAAACATGTCGGCGAACCCACCGACCAACAAGACGGTCTTGCCCTCAAGGGCGCGGGTCCACGGTCGGGCGAACCAGAACGGCTCGAGGCCGAGGGAGTCGACCACCGTCGCCTGCGGGCAAACGCAGTGCAGCAGCGCGCCCATCCCCGGTTGACGGATATCGACGAGATCATCGGCAATCTCGATGGAGCGCAGGTACTCGAGGCTGAAGCGACGGGCGGTCGCTTCGTCGGCAGGGAAGATGCCGGGCATCTCCCAGCCAGCGTCGATCTCGGTTTGGGTTCGCACCGGCGCACACCGGCGGAGTCGCACTGCGGCCTTCGCCGGCAGCGAGAGGTGCGGTCGGAAGCGGGCGTAGATCTCGGGCCTAGCGAGCTGGAGCTCCAGGACACCAGGGCGGGCGACAAGGTAGCCCGTCCCGCGCTGGATCGCCTGGGAGAGCCGGACCTGGAAGAACGCCCCGTTCAGCGGGGCGTGGTCGGCGGCGACATCGAACGTGCGCAGCGGGGTGACGACATCCCTGCAGACCCGCTGCACCGATCTGAGCGGATCGAGACCCCCCACCGTCAGTCCAGTTCCACGTCGAAGCGGGCGTACACCCGGCCACGATCGGACGACTCGGCGATCGGGTGCTCGTAGGGTGTGGTGCTCGAGACCTCAAAGGTCGCCGCGCCCTCGATGAGGTCGATGATCTCACGTCCGAACAACGAGACGGCGATGACGTAGCGACCCGGACGCAGCCACGGGTGGTGCATCACAAGGCGACCCTTGGACCCACGGTCACCGGGCATCCAGGCCGCTACCACGTCCGAGGTACAGACGACGAGCTCCTCACCGGTCGGATCGCGCAGATCGAAGGAGAGCGCCACGTCGGCTGCGTACGGCCGAAGGCAGGTCACCTCGAACTCGAACTCCTTGGGCTCGTCAGGGGCGAAGACCACCTTCGTCGGCGCGAACTTCGTAAGTCGCAGGCTCCCGTCGCCGGTGCGTCCCTCGTGGCTGAGGTCGCTGATGCCCTGGTGCTCGATGCTGTCGAGGTAGAGCTCACACGCGGTGCCAACGTTTCCGTCGTACGTGACGGCACCGCGGTCGAGGAAGATCGCCCGCGTGCACAGCTGCTCAATGCTCGGCAGGTGGTGGCTGACGAATAGCAGTGTGCGGCCTTCCTTGGTGATCGCCCGCATCCGTTCGATGCTGCGTCGCTTGAACTCGGCATCGCCTACGGCGAGGACTTCGTCGATCAGGAGGATCTCGGCGGGCAGGTGGGCAGCGACCGCGAAGGCGAGCCGCACGAACATGCCGCTCGA